>JBGAKU010000015.1:0-37318 GCA_044224255.1 Geminicoccaceae bacterium | reverse complement strand
GGCTGACACGGGCGTGGCCTATGGCGGGCGGGCAGGCGGCGCGCTCTATCTCTATCGCGACGCCGCGGGCCTGACGGAAGCGGCGGCCAAGGCGCAGATCCTGCGTGACCAGGGTGTGGAGGTCCGCGTGGTCACGCCCGAGGAGGCGGCCGCGATCGACCCGGTCTACGAGCCGGTGCGCGACCGGTTCGCAGGCGCACTCTACGCCCCCGGGGACGAGAGCGGCGATGCCCGGCTGTTCACGCTCGGGCTCGCGGACTGGCTCGCCGCGCGCGGGGTCGAGTTCCGCTTCGGCGAGGCCGTGACCGCGATCGAGGGTGGGCCGGATCGAATCACGACCGTGACGACCGCCAAGGGCTCCGTGCCCGCCGACGCCTATGTGCTGGCGCTCGGCTGCTGGAGCGCCGCGTTCGGCCGCCGGCTCGGGCTCGATCTGCCCATCTACCCGATCAAGGGCTATTCGGTCACGCTGCCGATCGAGGGTCGCAACAATCCGCCCACGCTCTCCGGCGTCGACGAGGACAATCTGTTCGCCTTCGCCAATTACGGCGATCGGGTGCGAATGACCGCCATCGCCGAGTTCGCCGGCTGGGACACGAGCCACCGGCCGCAGGATTTCGCCCCGATGCTCCGCGCGGCGAAGGAGCTGTTCCCCGCCGCCGGCGACTATGACCGGCCGGACTACTGGGCCGGCCTGCGGCCGATGACGCCCGACAACCTGCCGATCTTCGGTCGTGGAAGGCTCGCCAATCTCTGGGTGAACACCGGGCACGGCCACATGGGCTGGACCTGGGCGTGCGGCTCGGGCCGGATCACCGCCGACCTGATCGCCGGCCGCACTCCCGAGCACGACGTCGGCGGTCTGCTCGTCCACTAGGCCGGCCGTCGGCCGGCAATGGGAGCGCGCGATGGATCTGCCCTTCGATCTCAACCGCATCCCGCATCGGCTCGACCGCGGCGTGGGCGAGCGGGCCTGTATCGGGCTGATCGTTCTGGCGACCGACCAGACCATCGAACATGAATGGCGGCAGATCTTCCGCGACCTCGACGGCGTGGCGCTCTATCAGAGCCGGATCTGGAACGACGCCCGGATCACGCCCGCGACGTTGCGGGAGATGGAAGGCCGGCTGACCGAGAGTGCCGCGGTGATCATGCCCGGTCTGCCCATGGCCGCGATCGCCTTCGGCTGCACCTCGGCGACGATGGTCATCGGCGAGGAGGAGGTGTTCGCCAAGCTGCGGGCGGCGAGGCCCGAGGCGCGGCCGACGACGCCGATCACCGCCGCCTTCGCCGCCTTCCGAGCATTCGGGACGCGGCGGCTCGCGATCCTCACCCCCTACCGCACCGACGTGAACGCCGCGGTGAAGGCTTACATCGAGGCACGGGGCTACGAGGTCCCGGTCTTCGGCACGTTCGACGAGGAGGACGATCTGCGCGCGGCGCGCATCACCAGCGACTCGATCCGTGACGCGGCGATCGAGCTGGGGCGGGATCCCCGCGTCGAGGCCGTGTTCGTCGCCTGCACCAGCCTGCGCGTCGCCGGAATTGCCGCCGAGATCGAGCAGGTGGTCGGCAAGCCGGTCACGTCGAGCAATCACGCCATGGCCTGGCACGTGCTCAGGCTCGCGGGAATCGAGGATGCCCTGCCGCAATGGGGCAGGCTGTTCAGCACGATGGCGCAGCAACTTCGCGGCCCGTGAGCGGTTACCTCGGCCGGCACGGAGCCGATGCACGGGGAGCGATGACGTGAGTGAGCGCGGGGAGCCCACAACCGCCGGCACCGCCGAGCAAGCCTGGCGGCGCACCCCTGATATCCCGCCTGCACCGCCGACGCTGTCCCCGACAGCCACCATCCTCGCCGGTGCCGCCACGGTCGCAGCGCTCTATCTCGGGCGCGACGTGCTGATCCCGCTGGCGCTGGCGATTCTGCTCAGCTTCGCGCTCGGCCCACTCGTTACCTGGCTCTATCGCCGCGGCCTGCCGCGGGTGCCGTCGGTGCTCACGGTGATGCTGCTCGTCACCGTCCTGCTGGTCGGCTTCGCGGCCCTGGTGGCGAGCCAGCTCACGCACCTCGCGCAGCAGTTGCCGACCTACGAGCACAATCTGCGAGTCAAGGCGCGTGAGCTCGCCGAAGCGGCCCCAGGCGGCGGGATCATCGACCGGACCGCCGATTTCCTGCGCGACTTCGGGCGGGAGATCGACCGGATTACGGTGCGGGCCAAGCTAGAGGACCCGGGGCAGGCGGCTGGCGACCGGACCGCTCAGACCGAGCCGCAGCGCCCGATCCCGGTCGAGATCCACGAGCCGCCCCAGGCGCCGCTACAGGCGTTGACCACGTTCGTGGGGCCGATGCTGCAGCCGATCGCGACCGCCGGCATCGTGCTTGTGTTCATCGTGTTCGTGCTGCTGCAGCGGGAGGATCTGCGCGACCGCATGATCCGCCTGTTCGGGCATGGCGACGTCCATCGCGCCACGGCCGCGATCAGCGATGCCGCCAAGCGCATCGGCCGCTATCTGCTGATGCAGCTGGTGATCAACCTCCTCTACGGCATGCCGGTGGCGCTGGGCCTGTTCCTGATCGGCGTGCCCAATGCCCTGCTCTGGGGCATGCTCGCGACCGTCCTGCGCTTCATTCCCTATCTCGGGCCGGCCCTGGCCGCGATGTTCCCGATCGCGCTGTCGTTCGCGGTCGATCCGGGCTGGATCACGCCGCTGCTGACGATCGCGCTGTTCATCGCGCTCGAGCTGTTCACCAACAATGTGCTCGAGCCCTGGCTGTACGGCTCGAGCACCGGCCTGTCGCCGCTCGCGATCATCGTCGCCGCGGTGTTCTGGACCACGCTCTGGGGTCCCGTCGGCCTGCTCCTGGCCACGCCGCTGACCGTCTGCCTGGTCGTGCTCGGCCACTATGTCCCGCAACTGCAGTTCTTCGAGGTTCTGCTGGGCGACCAGCCGGTGCTGGCGCCCGAGGTGAAGTTCTATCAACGGGTGCTCGCGGGCGATCCCCACGAGGCTGCGGAGCTCGCCGAGGACCTGCTGGAGGAGCAGCCGCTGGAGGCCGTGCTCGACGGGGTGGTGCTGCGCGCGCTGGTGTTCGCGGACCAGGACCGGCAACGCGGCGTGCTCGAGCCGGGGCGGGTCAGAGCGGTGGCGGAGCACATCCGGGACATCGTCGCCGATCTCGCGGAGTCGATCGATGCGACACCGGCCGGTGAGCCGACAGGCGACGGGCGCCCGAGGATTCTCTGCGTCGGCACCCGTACGAGCCTCGATACGGCCGCCGCCGCCGCGCTCGTCGAGCTTCTCCAGCGACGTGGCGCCGCCGCAGCGCTCACCGATGCCGCAGCCTTGCTGCACGGCGCCGCCGCATCCGGCCCGTGGGACCTGGTGTGCCTGTCCTATCTCGACGCCAGTGCCATGCGTCAGGCACGTCGGCTGGTGCTGCGCCTGCGGACCCGCCTCGGCCGCGACACGCGCTTCTGCATCTGCCTCTGGGGCGCGTCGAAGCAGGAGGTGACCCAGGCGCGCGCCGGGGTCCAGGTCGAGGCCGTTGCGACCACGCTCGCCGACGCCGTGGCGCTCGCCATGGCAGGCCGGGAACGCGAGCAGGAGCCGGCCCAGCCTCGCGCCGACGCGTCCGCCGCCTGAGCTTCGAGCGGCGGGCCTCAGACCGTCCGAAGATAGGCGGCGTGCTCCGCCGCAGGAACGATCCCGGCGAGCCGCTCGTGCTCCTGCCATTTGGCCGCCGTGAAGATGCGGAGCATCTCCGGGCCGAGACGATCCCGTGCCACCACCGACCGCTCGAGGGCCCGCAGCGCGGCGGGTAGGCTCTCCGGGAGGGCCTCGCCGTCACGGCCGTAGGCGGAGCCGTCGCCTCCGCCGGCTCGAGCGTGTGCTCGATGCCGTGCAGCACACCAGAGAGGATCGCGGCCAGCACCAGGTGGGGGTTGGCGTCGGCACCCGCCACGCGATGCTCCAGCCGCCGGGCGGCGCCGCCCGCGAGCGGGATGCGGACCGCGACCGTCCGGTTCTCGTAGCCCCAGGTTGGTGCGGTCGGCGCGAAGGCACCAGGGCGGAGCCGGCGGAACGAGTTGTCGTTCGGCGCGAAGATCGCGGTGAAGTCGGCCATCGTGGCGCACAGTCCACCGATGGCGTGCCGCAACAGCCCGCTGCCGCTGCCGCCGTCGTCGAAGACATTGCGCCCGTCCCGGTCGAGGAGGCTCAGATGGGCGTGCATCCCGCTGCCGGCGGCATGGCCGAACGGCTTGGCCATGAAGCTCGCGACCAGGCCATGCGCGCGAGCGCAGCCCTTGACCGCGCGCTTGAACAGGGCCGCCTGGTCGGCAGCCAGCAGCGCGTCGGACTGATGCCACAGATTGATCTCGAACTGACCCGGGCCGTGCTCGGTGATCAGCGTGTCGGTCGGGATGCCCTGGGCGCGGGCCGCGACCTCGATCGCGGCGAACACCGGCTCCAGCCCCTCGAGCTCGTCGAGACTCAGAACGCAGGGGTCCGAGGGCGGGCGTCCCGTCGCCGGCTGGCGCGGCGGCACGGGCCCGCCATCCGCACCCCCGGTCGGCTCCACCAGATAGAATTCCAGCTCGATCGCAACGACCGGGGTGAGGCCGCGCTCGGCGAACCGGCCGAGGACACCTGCCAGCACATGCCGTGGATCGCCGAGGAACGGGCGGCCGTCGGGCTCGTGCATCGTGAGCATGAGCTGGGCCGAAGGGCGTTGCGCCCAGGTCACCGGCTTGAGGGTCCCCGCCACCGGGCGGCAGAGGGTGTCGCCATCGCCGGTCTCCTGGGCATAGCCCGCCGCCGGCACGTCGTTGCCCCAGACATCGAGGGCCAGCACCGATCGTGGCATGGCCAGACCACTGCCGAACACCTTGTGCAGGCTGGCCGCAGGCAAACGCTTGCCACGCGCGATCCCGTGCTGGTCGATCACGAACAGGTCGGCGGTCGTGATCTCGGGGTTTGCGGCGAGGAAGGTCCGGGCCTCGTTGGCCGTATCGACGAGATTCGCCGCCGCCGCGGGACGCAGCGGCTGGCCGGTCGCGTCCATGAGAGCCTCTCCTTGGGCGGCGCAAGCCGCCATTGTGATCACGTCCCGTGACGCGCCTATTTGTGATCACAAATTGACCATATGTCAAGCCGATGCCAGAATGGGCTGAATGAACGGAGGAACGGCCAATGACGGCAGCGGCGGCGCAGGCGGCGCTCGCACCCCAGGGCGAACGCGAGACCGCGCACGCGCGGGTCTACCGCGAGCTGCGCGAGGCGCTCGTCACGGGGCGGTTCGTCCCGGGCCGTCCCGTGACGCTGCGGGGCGTCGCGGTGGAGCTCGGGGTGAGCCCGATGCCGGTGCGCGAGGCGCTGCGCCAGCTCGTCGCCGAGCGGGCACTGGTGATGTTCGACAACCGCCGCGTCGCGGTGCCGTCCATGTCCCCAGCGCGATTCGCCGAGCTGTGCCTGGCGCGGGCTCTGCTCGAGCCGCAGCTCGCCACGCTCGCTCTGCCACGCATGGGCAAGGCGGACGCGGACGCGATGTCGGCGATCGATGCGGAGATCGACCGCGCCCTGCGCCGCGGCGACACCGAAGGCTACATGCGCCAGAACTACGCCTTCCATTTCCGGCTTTATCGGGCGGCGGGCTCGACGGTGCTGCTGCCCATGGTCGAATCGCTGTGGCTGCAGGTGGGGCCGTTCCTGCGCATGGTCGTCGGCCGGCTCGGGACCGGCTACGTGGTGGACCGTCACCAGGCGGCCATCGGGGCGATCCGCGCGCGCGACGAGGCCGCGCTGCGCGAGGCGATTCGGGCGGACGTCCTGGATGGTCAGGAGATCATCGGCCGCGACATCCTCACGCAGCCGCCGAGCTGACCGAGCGGGCCGCATAGGCTCGGGCTGCGGTACCGAACGCGGCGAAGATTGCGGTCGCGAGCCGGTCCTCCCAGAACCGCCATTCCGGGTGCCACTGGACGCCGAGGGCGAAGCTGGCCCCCTCGACGCGCACCGCCTCGATCAATCCGTCAGGTGCGGTCGCCTCGACGCTCAGTCCCGGCGCGAGGCGGTCGATCCCCTGCGCGTGGATGGAGTTGACGAGCGCTGTCGGCGCGCCGAGCAGCCGACGCAGCAGCCCGCCCTCGGCGAGCCTGATGCCGTGGGCAGCCGAGTATTGCAGGTGGCGGGGAGCGCTCTCGGGCTCACGGTGATCCAAGCGGCCCGGCTGCTCGTGGACGAGCTGGTGCAGGCTCCCGCCCAGGGCGACGTTCAGCTCCTGATGGCCGCGGCACACCGCGAGCAGCGGCAGATCCCTGGCAAGCGCGGCGCGGATCAGCGGCAGCGCCGTCTCGTCGCGCTGCGGGTCGGCGAGGGGCCGGTGCGGGCCCGGGATGGCACCATAGTGTCCGGGCGCGACGTTGGAGGCGCTGCCCGGAAGAAACAGGCCGTCGATCAGGTCGAGCAGCTCCTCGGCCGTGTCCAGGGCCTCCATATCCTCGCCTGCGGCCATCACCGGCAGAATGACGGGGATCGCGTCGGCCCCGTGCGCGACGGCGTTCACATACTTCTCGCCCACGGCGTGGAACGGGTGAGGACCCACCTGCTTCACGTCCGCCACGATCCCGATCAAGGGCCTGCGGCCACCCTTGCTGCGCACGATCCAGTTCCCCCATGCGGCCTTGACGTCGCAAGAATGTGATCACAATATGTATCCTAACATTTGTGATCACAAGACACGGAACCGCGAGCCCCGCCATGACAGGACAGCGCACCACCCGGCAATGGCAGGAGCTCGACGCGGCTCACCACTGGCACCCGTTCAGCGACATGAAGGCCCTCAACATGGAGGGTAGCCGGGTGATCACCCGTGCCGAGGGCTGTCATGTCCAAGACAGCGAGGGCAACCGCATCCTGGACGGGATGGCAGGGCTCTGGTGCGTCAACATCGGCTACGGCCGTCCGGAGCTCGCCGATGCCGCGTACCGCCAGATGCGCGACTTGGCCTTCTACAACTGCTTCTTCAAGACCACCCATCCCGCTGCAGCCGAGCTGGCGGCGCGCATCGCCGAGGTGGCGCCGCCGCGGATGAGCCGGGTGTTCTTCACCGGCTCGGGCTCCGAGGCGAACGACACGGTCATCAGGCTGGTGCGCCGCTACTGGGAGGTGATGGGCCGGCCCAAGCGGCAGACGATCATCAGCCGCTGGAACGCCTATCACGGCAGCACGATGGCGGGCGCCAGCCTCGGCGGCATGAAGCCGATGCACGCGCAGGGCGGCCTGCCGATCCCCGGGATCGCCCACATCCGGCAGCCCTACTGGTTCGGCGAGGGCCGCGACATGGACCGCGACGCCTTCGGCCTCGTCTGCGCCCAGGCGCTCGAGGAGAAGATCCTGGAGCTCGGCCCGGAGAACGTCGCGGCGTTCATCGGCGAGCCGGTCCAGGGTGCGGGCGGCGTGATCATCCCGCCCGAGACCTACTGGCCCGAGATCCAGCGCATCTGCCGCAACTATGGCATCCTGCTGGTGAGCGACGAGGTGATCTGCGGCTTCGGCCGCCTCGGCACCTGGTTCGGCGCCCAGCATTTCGGCCTCGAGCCCGACCTGATGCCGATCGCCAAGGGCCTGTCGTCGGGCTATGCGCCGCTCGGCGGCGTGGTGATCGGCGACCGGGTCGCCGATGCCCTGCTCGCGGCCGGCGGCGATTTCAATCACGGCTACACCTATTCGGGCCATCCCGTGTCCTGCGCCGTGGCCGCCGAGAATCTCCGGATCCTGAAGGAGGAGGGCATCGTCCAGCGCGTCGCGACCCACACCGCCCCCTACTTCGCGCGCCGCTGGGCCGAGCTCGCCGACCATCCCCTCGTCGGCGAGGCGCGCAGCATCGGCCTGATGGGCGCGCTCGAGCTGGTCGCGGACAAGCGCACGCTGGCGCCGTTCGCGAACGAGGGCGAGGTCGGCCTGATCTGTCGCGAGCTTTGCTTCCAAGAGGGGCTGATCATGCGGGCGGTGCGCGACTGCATGATCGTCTCCCCGCCGCTGGTGATCAGCGACGCCGAGATCGACGAGCTCGTCCGGCTCGCTCGCCGCTGCCTCGACCTGACGCTCGATCGCATCGGCGGCACAGGAAGACTCGCCGCGTGAGGTGGCGCTAGGACAGCGAGGTGCAGGAGACGGGGAACACCAAGCCGGCCCTGAGGTCGGCGACCAGCCTGGCCCGCGCGGCGGCGGGGTCCTTGTAGGTGTTCGACCAGTCCCAGCCCCGGGTCAGGTAGTACTGGACCGCCTGGCGGATCAGGGCCTGGCCCCGCTCGCCGAAGTGCAGATCGTCGTTCAGGTCGAACAGGTAGGACGATGCTGGGGCGGATTTCGGCCGCGGCTGCGTGACGTTGGCGAAGCCGAAGTCGGCGGGCTGCCTGAAGACACATTCGAGGGCGGTGAACAGATCGACTGCGACCAGCCGGGAATAGGACGATTGCTGCGCCAGGTCGCTCAGGAACGCGTTCCACCTTTGGGTCCGCTGACGCATGATCACCGACTGGCCGTTGGCGACATAGCGCGGGCTTCGCCCCCAGTCGTGCGGCATCACCAGGAAGATCCGGCGCGACTTGCCCGTGGCCCCGGCCGCGACGATCTGCTGGAGCCCCGCGCGATAGGCGGTCATCGAGCCGGCCAGATCGGCGCCGGCGGGATCGGTCCCGAGCCTGATGTCGTTGTAGCCGAGATAGATCACCGTCAGGTCGCGGGTGCCGAAGGTCGGGTCGGTCCCGAGCCAGGAGGCGGTCTGGCGCGCGAGATTGTTGGTCGAGCTCGGATAGCTGCCCGCCGTGGCGCCGCTGACGGCAAGATCCTTCAAGGTCCGGAACAGCGTCACACCCGTGTTCGGGTTGACCACGTCGTAGACCAGCTGCTCGGCCCAATTGTGAAAGGTCTTGCGGTTGCGCTTCGAATAGCTGTCGCCAAATACCGTCAGCTTGCGGGCGACGATGGCGTCGCTGTCCAGTCCCGTCGCGTAGGGATTGGGGACCGCGAATGGTACCGCCTGGAGCGGCGCACCGCCGAAGACGACCAGTAGAAGAGCGAGCGCCGCCGCCAGGCGCATGGTCATCGCCGATCGCACGGCAATCCCTCCGTCACTGAACCTCCTTGACGATTTCCTCGATCATCTTCCTAGCGTCGCCGAACAGCATCATGGTGCGGTCCATGTAGAACAGCGGGTTGTCGATGCCGGCATAGCCCGGTGCCGTGGAGCGCTTGATGAAGAACACGGCCTTGGCCCGGTCGACGTCGAGCACCGGCATGCCGAAGATCGGCGAGGAGCTGTCGGTCTTGGCCGCCGGGTTGGTGATGTCGTTGGCGCCGATGACGTAGGCGACGTCGGCGTGGCCGAACTCGCCGTCGATCTCCTCCATCTCGTGCACGACGTCGTAGGGGATGTTCGCCTCGGCCAAGAGCACGTTCATTTGGCCCGGCATGCGGCCGGCCACGGGATGGATCGCGAACTGCGCGTCCGCCCGCTCGAGATCCAGGCTCTTGTAGCGCTTGACCGTCTCCGGCGAAGCCGCAGCGCGCCGCTCTTCGTCCTGGCGCTCCTTCGGTATCCCGATCCTCATGTTCCGCGCGTCCCTCTCGAGCCCGCCGCGGCTTCGGCGTGCCCTTCGCCGCGGCACTCCTCGTGCGCGGGTCAATAGGTAAACGCACCTGCACTGGCAATCGGGCTTTTCGGGCGTGGCTCATCGACCGGCCTGGGTCGCACGAAGACGAGCCGGCCAGTCAGGCGGCAGCGGTCGGGTCGGCCAGACCGTGTCGGGCGAGCGCCGCGGCCTGGCGGTCGCGGAGCGCGTCCAGATCGAAATCCGCGATCAGGTCCATGAACAGGCGATGCCAGTTGATCTCGGCCGAGAGGTGCATGAACACGGCACCCAGGCCGATCGCGGCACGGTCCATGAACACGAACTCGCGCGGCGGCGTCACGCCACCGACCTCGCGCAGCTTCTGGTGCACCCGCTCGACCACGCGGCGGCCCTTACGGCTGCTGTTGGACTCCTCGATCAGCCGTGGGCGGTTCTCGAGCAGCGGACCATAGAGGAAGGCCGCCCATTCATTGAGCACGTCGACGGTGGCGTGGTCGAGCCGATCGAAACCCCAATGGCGATAGGCCTCGATCGAGAGCTCACGGTCCCCCCGCTCGAGCGCCCAATAAAGATCGATGACGCCCTTCACGAACTCAGGGCGGAACACTCGAATGCAGCCGAAGTCAAGCAGGTTGAGCTCGAGATCGTCCCGAACCGTGTAGTTGCCGAGATGCGGGTCGCCATGGATGACGCCGTAATTGTAGAACGGGACGTACCAGGCACGGAACATCCGCAGCGCAAGTCGATTGCGCTCCTCCTGGGACGCCAGCTTGAAGGTCAGGAGCGGCTTGCCGTCCAGCCATTCCATGGTCAGGAGGCGGCGCGTGCACAGCTCGGGCACGAGCGCGGGCACGTGAACCTGCGCCTCGCCCGCGAGCATCTCCGCATAGAGGCCGAGATGCCGGGCCTCCTGCTCATAGTCGAGCTCTTCGCGCAGGCGAGCGGAAATCTCCTCGAAGATCCGGCTGGTATCGATCGCCGGGTCATAGCGGGCGTGCAGCCCGAAGATCAGCTTGAGCTGCGCCAGGTCGGCTTCGACTGCCGCCTCCATGTTCGGATATTGCAGCTTGCACGCCGCGGTCCGGCCATCGAGGAGCCGCACCTTGTGAACCTGACCGAGCGAGGCCGCGGCCGACGGCTCCAATGGAAACTCCGCGAAATGCCTGGCCCAGTCCGGCCCGAGCTCGGCCACCATGCGCCGTCGTACGAAGGGCCTGCCCATCGGCGGCGCATTGCTCTGCAGCTGGGCCAGCTCCGCGGCGTACTCTGCAGGCAGCGCATCGGGAATGGTGGCGATCAGCTGCGCCACCTTCATCAAGGGACCCTTCAGCCCGCCCAGAGCCTCCTTCAGCTCGACGGCGTTGCTGCCGTCCAGGGGCCGACCGAGCAGGCGCGCGCCGGCGAGGCGCGCAGCCTGCACGCCGACAGCGCCGCCGACCTGGGCATAGCGCCGCACGCGCGAGCCGAGCGTGTTCTCGCTGGCGTAGATCGGCCGGGACGGCTGGCTCACGACGGCTCCGGCAGCGTCGCCTCGAGCTGGTCGATCAGGCCCTCCAGGAGCCCGAGACCCTTGGCCCAGAAGCCCGGGTCGGAGGCGTCGAGCCCGAACGGGGCCAGCAGCGCCCGGTGGCGCAGCGTGCCGCCGGCCCGCAGCAAATCCAGATAGCGCGGCTCGAAGCCCTCGGGCGATTCCTCGTAGACCGCATAGAGCGAGCTGACGAGGCAGTCACCGAATGCATAGGCGTAGACGTAGAACGGAACATGAATGAAGTGGGGAATATAGGACCAGTAGAATCGGTAGTCGTCCCTGAAGTTGAAGGCCGGCCCCAGGCTCTCCGTCTGGACCTCCATCCAATGCCGGCAGAGGTCATCGGGCGTGAGCTCCGCCGTCCGGCGCGCATCATGCACCCGCCGCTCGAACTCGCAGAACGCGATCTGGCGGACGACTGTGTTGATCTTGTCCTCGATCTTGGCCGCGAGCAGCAGCCGGCGCCGCACCGGGTCGGTCTCCTGGGCGAGCAGGGCCTGGAAGGTGAGCTGCTCGCCGAACACCGAGGCCGTCTCGGCCAGGGTCAGCGGCGTGCCCGCCATCAAGGATCCCTGCCGGGCCGCCAGCACCTGATGGACGCCGTGTCCGAGCTCGTGCGCCAGGGTCATCACGTCGCGCGTGCGCCCCTGATAGTTCATCAGCACGTAGGGATGCGCGCTGGGCACGGTGGGATGGCAGAAGGCTCCGCTGTCCTTGCCTGGACGCAGCTGGGCGTCGATCCAGCCGCCCGCGAAGAAGCGGTCGACGATCTCGGCGAGCGTGGGTGAGAAGGTGCGATAGGCGTCGAGCACCACCACCTTAGCATCCGACCAAGGCCGCCGGAGATCGGCATCCTCGGGCAGGGGCGCGTTGCGATCCCAGAACTCCAGCTTGTCGAGGCCGAGCCAGCGCGCCTTCAAGGCGTAGTAGCGATGCGAGATGCGCGGATAGGCGTCGCGCGCGGCGGCGATGAGCGCGTCGACCACCTCGTCCTCGACCTGGTTGGCGAGGTTGCGCGAGGAGATGGGCCGCTCGAACCTGCGCCAGTCGTCCTCGATCTGCTTGTCCTTGACCAGCGTGTTCATGACACGCGCGAACAGCCGGACATTCTGCTGCAGCACACCGCTGATGGCACCGGCGGCGCGCTCGCGGACCGAGCGGTCCTTCGACGACATCAGGTCGAAGATCTCGGCGCTGGTCAGCTCCTTGCCGTCCAGCGGAAAGCGCAGCGCGGCCATAGTCTCGTCGAACAGCCGGATCCAGGCGCTCTGCCCCGTCACGTTCTTCTCGTGCAGCGTCCGCTCGACCTCGTCGGACAGCTGATGGGGGCGGTAGCTGCGGACGTTGTCCAGCCATGGCTGGAAGTGCGCGAGCCGCGGTGCCGCCGCGACCTTGGCCGTCAGCGCCGCGTCCTCGAGCCGGTTGAGCTCGAGCGTCACGAACAGCAGGCGTGTGCCGATGGTCGTGGCACGCTCCTGGATGCCTTGGTAGAAGCGGCCCACCGTCGCATCGTCGCGCTGCGCCGCGAACAGCAGCTGCGCATAGGACATCGCCCGGCCCAAGCGGTCCTCGAACTCCTCGTAGCGCTCGATCATGTCCGCGAGGCGATCGCCGTCGAGCTCGGCGAGACGACTCTTGAACTCGGACTCCAACGCTGCCGCGTCGCTCTCGACGGACGCCAGATCGGCCTCGATGCGCGGGTCGCCGGGTCCCGCATAGAGATCGTCGAGACTCCACACCGGCCCTTCCTGGGCCGGCGCCAACGCCACCGCATCGCTCGCCCTAACCGGTTGCGGCCCCCAGGCGCCGTTCGCCATTCGATTTCCTTTGTCGCTGAAGCCCCCTAGATATGGGCCGCAACGATCTGGCTTCCAGCTTCGGCGCGGACCGCCTCCGCCTCGAAGCCGGCGCGCGCTGCAGGGGGTTACAGGCACTTATGGTGATGCCCGATCTCGGCACCAATCTGGTGGCGATGTTCGAGCGCTCGGCCACCAAGGGCGGCGCAACCCCTTTCCTGTGGGCGAAGAGCGCCGGAGCCTATAGCTCCTGGAGCTGGGACCGGGCCCGGGACGAGGCGAGGCTGGTGGCGCGCTGCCTGGCCGCCCGCGGGCTCCAGCCTGGCGAGCGGGTGCTGATCCTGGCCGAGAACCGGCCCGAATGGTGCGTGGCCGATCTCGGCATCCTGATGGCCGGCGGCGTGACCGTCCCCGCCTACACCACCAGCACGCCCGACGATCTGTCCTATCTGCTGGACCATGCCGACGTCGCCGCGGTCGTCTGCTCCGGACCGGCCATGGCCAAGCGGCTGCTGCCCGCCGTGACCCGGTCGCGCACCGTACGGTTCGTGATCTACGTCGATCCGGCCGACGCGGAGGACTTCCCCGTGCCGGCACTGACCTGGCCCGAGGCGCTCGCGGAAGGCGGTGCCGCTCCTGCCAATGACCGCCCTCAGCGCCTGCAGGGAAGCGATCTGGCCTGCTTCATCTACACCTCGGGCACCGGCGGGCGACCCAAGGGCGTGATGCTTACCCACGCCAACATTCTCGCCAATCTTCGCGGCGCATGGAGCCTTCTAGAGCGGATCGGGCTCGGGCAGGAGGTGTTCCTCTCGTTCCTGCCGCTGTCGCACGCCTACGAGCACACCGCGGGCCAGTTCTTCCCGATCGCGCTCGGTGCCCAGATCTATTACGCGGAGGGGGCGGAGACGATCGCGGCCAATCTGGTGGAAGCGAGGCCAACGATCCTCACCTGCGTGCCGAGGCTTTACGAGGTGCTGCGCCAGCGCATCGCGGCTGGCGTGCGGCGGCAGGGCGGCATCCGCCAGAGACTGTTCGAGCTGGCGCTGGAACTCGGCACCCGCCGCTACAACAATGGCGGGCTGCCACCTCATCTGGCGCTCATGGACCTCGCTCTCGATCGCCTCGTGCGCGCCAAAGTCCGTGAGCGCTTCGGTGGGCGCCTCAAGGCCATGGTCTCGGGCGGCGCTCCGCTCAATCACGACGTCGGGCTGTTCTTTCACGCCCTGGGGCTGCCCGTCCTGCAGGGATACGGCCAGACCGAGGCATCGCCGGTGATCAGCGCCAACCTGCCGGGCCACGCCAAGCTCGATACCGTCGGCCCGCCGCTCGATGGCGTGGAGATCAAGATCGCCGACGATGGCGAGATCCTCGTGCGCGGCGAGCTCGTCATGCGCGGCTATTGGAAGGACGCGGAGGCGACGGCCTCGACGCTTCGCGACGGGTGGCTCCATACGGGCGACATCGGCGAGCTCGACGCCAACCGCTATCTGAGAATCACCGATCGCAAGAAGGACATGATCGTCAATTCGGGCGGCGACAATGTGGCGCCCGCCCGGGTCGAGGGAATCCTGCTGCTCCAGCCCGAGATCGGCCAGGCCCTGATCTATGGCGACCGACGCCCCCACATCGTGGCGCTCGTGGTCCCGCACCAGGAGTTCGTGCGCGAGTTCGCGCGAGCCCATGGCAAGACCGCCGACCTTGCGACGCTCGCGGAGGACCCCAACTTCAAGAACGCGATCGGCGATGCCGTCGCCCGTGCCAACAGCTCTCTATCAGCAGTTGAGCGCATTCGGCGGTTTCATGTCATGCCGGAGCCCTTCACCGTCGAGAACGGGCTCATGACGCCGACGCTCAAGCTGCGGCGTCACCTCATTTTTCGCGCATATCGGGATCTGATCGAAGGGCTCTACGGAGCGAAGGCCTGAGGCCAAAGGAAACGCCGCCCCTGGGCCGGGGCGGCGTCGTCCGATCGAAGGCGCCGGGCTTTCCGCCTCTGGCACCACAAGGCTCAAGTCGGGCAAGCGGGCCGTGGCTCTCGTCACAACGACGCGATGGCGGGTTCCATGGCTATGAGTCGCCACCGCAGTGCCGGAGACACGGGGTCTCCATCTATTCTCCACGCGGAGTATAGACAATCAACATGTGGCCGCTGTCAACAGCGCGAGCCACTATGTATGGGACTTATCCACTGAAAGTTATGCAGTGTGGCTTGAGCTTCGACAAGTTCTCGCTGCGCGGCCCTTGCCGAGATTTCATGAGCATCGCGTACACCGGTCATGATGCAGCCCTACATTGAAAGACATGGGCGGCCCATTCCCGTGATCGTCCCGGCAGGCAGTCGTCATGCGTGCTCGAATCACTCTCGTTCTGGCCGTGGCCGCAGCCGGGGCTGGTGCTGCTGGATTCCATGGCCTGCACGCCAATGTCGGCACGCGCCCAGACCGCTATCGCCTCGCTGCCATCGATCGCGGCGACGTGGTGAGCACGATCCGCGCCTCCGGGACGCTTTCACCCGAGCGGCAGCTTCTGGTTGGCGCGGCCGTGCCTGGAGCCGTCACCTCGGTCCTGGTCGAGCACAACCAGGAGGTGAGCACCGATCAAGTGTTGGCGGAGCTTGACGCAAGCCAGGCGCGGTCGCGGCTCGATCTGGCGCGGACCGATCTGGAGGTCGCCCGCCGCGCCGTCGACATCGCGGCCGGCCAGCGCGACCGGGCCCGGATCATGGTCGAGAACGCGGATGCGACCCTGGCGGCAGCGCAGGCCGACCTCACGCATGCACGGGACATCGCCGCGGATGCGAGTCGCGACCTGGCCCGGCTCGCCGCGCTCGCGAAGACCGGCGACGCCGCGAAGGTGGAGACGCAGAAGGCCGCGAGCTCCAACGACGAGGCGCTCGCGGGCGTCACCGCGGCCGAGGCGCGCGTCCGCCAGGCGCAAGCCTCGGCCAACGTCGCGCGCAGCGACGTCGCGGTCGCCGAGGCGCAGCTGCAGAACGTGGCGGCCGCAGTGGCGAGTCACGAGGCCGCGGTCCGTGACGCGGAGCTGCAGGTGAATCAGATGACCATCCGCTCGCCCATGGACGGCGTGGTGCTCGACCAATCGGTCGTGGTCGGCCAGAACGTGGGCGTGGCCCCTCTGTTCACGGTGGCGAGCGATCTGCATCGGCTCGTGCTCCATGCCAATGTCGACGAAGCCGACATCGGGCGGATCCAGAACAGTCAGGCTGCGTCCTTCACCGTCGACAGCTATGTGGGCGAGACCTTTCCCGCCATCGTCATCCTCGTGAAGCATGCGCCCCAGGTGTCGCAGAACGTCGTCACCTACGATGTCGAGCTGGCGGTCGACAATCCCGATGGCCGACTCCTGCCTGGAATGACCGCGACCGCCTCGATCACGGTCGGAACGGACGCCGCCGCGCTGCGCGTGCCGACCTCGGCGCTGCGGTTCAGGCCGGCGGGCGAGGCGGATGGCGGGCAGCCCTCGGTCTGGACGGTCGGCAGCGACGGCGAGCCACTCCGCCATCCGGTTCACCCCGGCCGCAGCGACCAGATCTACACCGCGGTATCGTCCGACGATCTCTTTGCCGGCGATGCCGTCATCGTCGGCGTCGCGTCCCAGCCGGCCGATCAGACGCGCCATCAGTCGATTCTGGGGTTCTAGGCCGTGCACGACGTCGTCGTCGAGGCGGCCGATGTCTGGCGGACGCACCTGGCCGCCGGCCAGCAGATCCACGCGCTTGCCGGGCTCAGCCTGCGGGTCCGCCGCGGCGAGTTCGTCGCGGTCATGGGTCCCTCGGGCTCGGGTAAATCGACCTTGCTGAACGTCTTGGGCTGCCTCGATCGGCCGACCGCCGGCGCGTATCGCCTGGCCGGCGAGGACACGGCGCGGCTCGATGCCGACGCGTTGGCGCAGCTGCGCAACCGCCGCATCGGTTTCTGCTTCCAGTCGTACAATCTGCTGCCGCGCATGACGGCGCTCCAGAATGTCGCGATGCCGCTGGTGTATGCGGGCGTGGGCCGCCACCGACGCGACGAGCTGGCACGCGCACGCCTGCTCGAGGTGGGGCTCGGGCCGCGGCTCGAGCACCGGTCCAGCCAGCTCTCGGGCGGCCAGCAGCAGCGCGTGGCGATCGCTCGTGCGCTGGTGACCGATCCCGACATTCTCCTCGCGGACGAGCCTACCGGAACCCTCGACACGCGAACGGGACAGGAGGTGATGGCGCTCCTCCAGGGTCTGCATCGCCAGGGCCGCACCATCATCCTGGTCACGCACGACCCCGGCATCGCCGCCTATGCGGAGCGGCTGATCCGCCTGCGGGACGGCAAGGTCGCCAGCGACGAGCGGCAGCGCGCGGCTGGCTCGGCACCCGCACCCTGCGGAGCCGCCGCATGACCTATCTCGACGCGATCCGCAGCGCGCTGGAGGCGCTGCGCGCCAACCCGACCCGCAGCCTGCTGACCACGCTGGGGATCATCATCGGCGTGGCGGCAGTGATCATCGTGGTCGCGGTCGGCTCGGGCGCCCGTGAGCTGGTCGTGTCCCGGATCAAGAGCCTCGGCTCGAATCTCCTCGTGCTCGAGCCCGGTACGGTCACCTCCGGCGGGGTGCACATGTCGGCCGCGGGGATTCACCTGACCGACGAGGACATCGACGCCATCGCCCACGAGGTGCCGGGCGTTCGCCTCGCCGTTGCCATCGTCCGCGGCGGCGTGCAGGCAGTCCACGCCGGAAGCAACTGGCCCACCGCGGTCTACGGCGTCGGACCGGGCTTTCTTTCCGCCCGGGACTGGCCGCTCACGGACGGGCGGGAATTCGATTCGGAGGAGCTCACAACCGGCAGGAACGTCGCTCTGGTCGGCGCGACGGTCGCGAGGAACCTGTTCGGCGACGCCGATCCCGTCGGCCAGACCATCCGGGCCCAGGACGCGGTCCTGACGGTGGTCGGCGTGCTTTCGCCCAAGGGTCAGACCACGTCGGGCAAGGACCAGGACGATGTCCTGGTCGTACCGCTGCGGACGGCCAAGGTACGGCTTCTCGGGCGCGGCGGCGCGCGCTGGGAGGCGATCGACACGGCATTGGTCAAGGCCGACGAGGAATTCGACCTGAGCGCCGTTCAGGCCGATGTCCGCGCGCTGCTGCGCGCGCGCCACCGGCTCGGGGACGGGCAGCCGGACGATTTCTCGATCGAGAACCTCGCCGACGTCCTGCAGATCAAGGAGACCTCCACCCGGGCCTTCGCGACCCTGGTCGCTGCGATTGCTTCGGTTTCCCTGCTCGTCGGTGGCATCGGCATCATGAACATCATGCTGGTCTCCGTGCTCGAGCGTGTGCGCGAGATCGGCATCCGAATGGCGGTCGGCGCCCGCCAGGCCGATATTCTCAGCCAGTTCCTGATCGAGGCGGCGACTCTCTCGCTGGCCGGCGGGGGGCTCGGTGTGCTGGTCGGCGTAACCGGCGCCTACGTCACCGCCCTGATCGCCGGCTGGCCCGCGATCATCAGCCTGGAGGCGGTCGGTGCCGCCATCCTCTCGAGCGCGGTCGTGGGGCTGATCTTCGGCCTTTACCCGGCCCACCGCGCGGCTGCGCTCGATCCAACCGAGGCACTTCGACGCGAATGAGCGACCCCACCCGCAGGCTTGCGGCCTTGGTCGCAGCGACGACTCTGGCCATGCTCCATGCCATGCCCGCCCGCGGCCTGACGCTCGATGATGCCCTGTCCGACGCCTACGCGAGCAATCCGCAGCTCGCCGCCGCCCGCGCGGGGCAGCGCAAGCTGGACGAGGGCGTGCCCCAGGCCATGGCCCAGCGACGGCCGACGATCCAGGCGCAGGCCGGTCTCGGCGCCACCAACGGCGCAACTACCGGCAGCAGCTCGGCCAACGGCAGCAGGACGGATACCCGCGTCGGTCCGATCGGCGCCATTTCCCTCAATGTTCCCGTGTGGACCGGCGGCCGCGCCGATGCGGCCGTCGCGGGTGCCAAGGCGCGCGTGGAGGCGGGGTTGGCCGCCCTCCGCGGCACCGAGCAGGACGTGCTCTTGCGTGCCGCCACCGCCTATGTCGACGTGCTTCGTGACGAGAAGGTGGTCGAGGTCAGCCGCAACCACGAGCGCGAGCTCGAGGCCGAGCTCAACTCGGCCAAGCGGCGAGCGGCGGCCGGCATGCTGCGTCAGCCGGACATCGCGGCGACCGAGGCGCAAGTGGCGCAGAGCCAAGCACGTCTGAGCCAGGCCGAAGGTGATCTCGACCTGGCGAAGCAGGTGTTTCAAGGCATCGTCGGCGTGCCACCGGATCGCCTTGCGCCGGCCAAGCTGCCTCACGGCCTGCCCGCGATGCGCGACGAGGTGGTGGCAGCCTCGGCCGACAGCCCGTCCCTGCAGGCGGCCCAGCACACGGTGGATGCTGCACGCGATGCCGTACGGTCGGCCAGGGCCCAGATGGCCCCGAGCGTGGCTGCGGTCGGCAGCCTCGGCTATCCGATTTCCTCAGGCGAGCTCGTGCTCACCATCCCGCTGCTCGATGGCGGTCTCGCCGAGTCGCAGGCGCGCGGCGCCAAGCAGGAGCTGGCCCAGCGCCGGCTCGAGCTCGACGGACAGCAGACCGCCGCACGGCAGGATGCCGTGACCGCCTGGCAGGCGCTGCAGACGGCGCAATCGTCGATCGACGCCGATCAGGCGCAGGTCACCGCGGCGCAGGCGACCCGCGACGGCCTCGCCCGGGAGGCAGCACAGGGCCTGCGGACCCAGCTCGAGGTTCTCGGCGCCGATCAGAGACTTCTGGATGCCGAGCTCGCCCTCGCCGGGGCGCATCATGACCAGATCGTCGGCGCCTATCGCTTGCTGGCGGCGACGGGACGTCTGACCGCGCAGGACCTGAACCTCAAGGTCAATACCTACGACCCGACCCAGTATGCGGCGACGACGGGCGCGCCGCTCTGGGATCCCGTGCAGGTCGGCCACGCCTATCGAAACGCGCTGCCGTGAGCGGAGTGATCAGGCGATTCGACGCAGCAACGCGTCGAGCTGCGCGAGATCGCGATAGCGGATCGTGATCGAGCCACCCCGCGCCTTCGGCCTCAGCTGAACCTCGAGACCAAGCTTGGTCGTGAGCTGCTGGGCGATCTCGGCTGCATGCGGATCGGTCCGCTGCATCCGCGCCTGCTGGGCCTCGCCGCTGGCCGCCCGGCGCACCAGCGCCTCGGTCTCCCGCACGTTCAGACCACGCTCGATCACGATCCGGGCCAGCTTCTCCGCCCCCGATTGGCCGATCAGCGCGCGCGCATGACCCGCCGACAACCGGCCATCGTCGAGCAGCTCATGGACCGCCGGCGGCAGCGACAGCAGCCGCAACGTGTTGGCGACATGGCTGCGGCTCCTGCCGACGGCCTCAGCCACGGCCTCCTGTGTGTGATGGAACTCCTCAGTCAGGCGGCGATAGGCATGGGCCTCGTCGAGCGGCGAGAGGTCGGCGCGTTGCAGGTTCTCGATCAGCGCGAGCTCGAGCGTGTCCCGATCGGACATCTCGCGCACGACGACCGGGACCTCGTGCTGGCCGGCACGCTGGGCCGCGCGCCAGCGGCGCTCACCGGCAACGATCTCGTAGCTTGCTGCCCCATCGCCGGCAGGGCGGACCAGCAGGGGCTGCAGCACGCCGCGCTCGCGGATCGACTGGGCCAGGATCTCAAGCTCGTCCTCGTCGAAGCGTCGGCGCGGTTGCAGGGGGGACGGGCGGAGGAACTCGATCGGAACGCGGCGCGTCGGCTCCGCACCAGCCGGCCCCAGGCCGTCGCCACCGCCGAGCAGGGCGGACAGCCCCATGCCGAGCCCGCGCTTCGGTGCCCTGGCGTCGGCGGTCATGCCGCGAGCCGCCGCTCGCGCCGGAGCAGCTCCCCGGCCAAATGAACGTAGGCCTGGGCACCTGCGCTGCGGAAGTCGTAGAGCAGCACGGGCCGTCCGTGCGAGGGAGCCTCCGAGATCCGGACATTGCGTGGGATGACCGTCTCGTACACCCGGTCGCCCAGAAAGCTGCGTACGTCGCGCGCGACCTGCTCGGACAGATTGTTGCGGCGATCGAACATGGTGAGCACCACGCCGTGCATCTGGAGAACGGGATTGAGACTGCCGCGCACCCGCTCGATGGTGCGCAGCAGGAGGCTGAGGCCCTCGAGGGCGAAGAACTCGCACTGGAGCGGGACCAATACCGCGTGCGCGGCCGCGAGCGCATTGACCGTGAGCAGGCCCAGCGAGGGCGGGCAGTCGATCAGGATGTGATCGTAGGGCCTTGCCAGGCCCTTGAACGCGTCGCGCAGGCGATAGGTGCGTCGCCCGTCGCCGACCAACTCCACCTCGGCTGCCGACAGATCGACCGTCGCCGGCACGAGGTCGACCTGCGGCACGGCGGTCGGCAGGATCGCGGCCTCGAACGGCGCTGAGCCGATCAGCACCTCATAGGCCGTCACGCGACGGTCGGCGCGGGCGATGCCGAAACCGGTGCTCGCATTGCCTTGCGGGTCGAGATCGACCAGAAGCACGCGCCGCCCGGCTGCTCCCAGGGCCGTCGCGAGATTGATGGCGGTGGTCGTCTTGCCCACGCCACCCTTCTGGTTCGCGACCGCAAGAATGCGGCCGGGCGTACCGGGCTCGGACTTCGCGGCTTCAGGCACGCCGGATCTCTCGCAGGATCAGCACTCGGGCATCCGGGTCGCTCAGGCTCGCCACCCAGGACGCAGCCATAGTCCAGCTTTGCGCAGCCTCGGTCAATTCACTCACCGCGTTGCGACCCTTGAGAAACAGACAGGTGGTGCCCGGATGCACGTGGCGTTCCGCGTAGGTCAGGAGCTGCGGCAGGGGTGCCAGCGCGCGCGACGTGACCACGTCGGCCGCCAGGGCTGACACCGCCTCAACCCGCGCGGCATGCACGGTGACGGGAGCACTGCAGGCGCGCGACGCCTCGCGCAGGAACGCGGCCTTGCGCTGATCGCTCTCGATCAGGTGGACGTCCGCGGCGCCCAGGACTGCCAGAACGATGCCCGGGAGGCCGGCGCCGCTGCCCAGATCCACCGTCCGCCCTGCCATGGCCGGCCAGTGGCGCCAGAGCTGGCCGCAGTCGAGGATATGCCGCCGCCAGGGATCGGCGAGCGTGCCGCCGCCGACGAGATTGATCTTCCGCTGCCATCGTTCGAGCAGATCGAGATAGGCCCGCAGCCGGTCCAGTGTTTCACGTGAAACACCGAGCAGCGCGCCGGCCTCGGCCGGTGACATGGCCACTGCCACGGCGTCAGGCAGCGCGTCTGGCGTGGCGATAGAGCAGCGTGAGCGCGGCCGGCGTCATGCCCGGCAGCCGCGCAGCCGCGCCCAAGGTCGTCGGCCGCGTGCGCTCCAGCGCCGCTCGCAGCTCCCCGCTGAGGCCCGCCATGTGCACGAAGTCAAGATCGGCCGGCAACCGCATCGCCTCCTCCCGGCGGAACGCGGCGATGTCGGCGGTCTGCCGATCCAGATAGCCGCGGTAGCGGGCCTCGATCTCGAGCTGCTCGGCAACGTCCGGCCGCATGGCTCCGAACTCCGGCCAGATCGCGGTGAGGCGGGCCACGTCGATGCCTGGCAAGGCAAGCAGCTCCAGCGCCGAACGGCGGACGCCGTCCTGCTTGACCTGCAGCCCCTGTGCGCGCGCCGCAAAGGCGGTCAGGGACAGGCTGCCGAACTGCGCCCTGGCCGCCGCCAGTGCGGCAGCCTTGACCGCAAACTGCGTAGCGCGCTCCGGCCCGACACAGCCGACGGCCACGCCGCGCGGGGTCAGGCGCAGGTCGGCATTGTCCGCCCGCAACGTGAGTCGGTACTCGGCGCGCGAGGTGAACATCCGGTAGGGCTCGACAATGCCCTGGGTGGTCAGGTCGTCGACCAGCACCCCGAGATAGCCCTCGGAACGGTCCGGCACGAAGTCCGGCTCCCGGCCACCGGAGGCCAGCGCGGCATTGATCCCGGCGATGATGCCTTGGGCGGCCGCCTCCTCGTAGCCCGTGGTGCCGTTGATCTGGCCGGCCAGGAACAGGCGCGGCAGGCAGCGCAGCTGCAGTGTCGGATCGAGCTCCCGGGGATCGATGTGATCGTACTCGATCGCATAGCCGGGCTGCAGGATCCTCGCCCGCTCCAGGCCGGGAATGCTGGCGACCAGGGCCGCCTGCACCTCCCTCGGCAGCGAGGTCGAGATGCCGTTCGGATAGACGACCTCCGAATCCAGGCCTTCCGGCTCGAGGAAGATCTGGTGTCGCCCGCGATCGGCGAAGCGGACCACCTTGTCCTCCAAGGACGGGCAGTAGCGCACGCCGGAGGCGCCAATCTGTCCGGAGAAGACCGGCGAGCGATGCAGATTGGCCCGGATCAGGGCGTGGGTCTCGTCCGTGGTGTGCGTGATCCAGCACACGGTCTGCGGATTGGGCAGCCGCTCCGTGAGATAGGAGAAAGGTACCGGCGGCTCGTCGCCGGCCTGCACGGCCAGGCCCGAACGGTCGATCGTGCGGGCGTCCAGCCGGGGCGGCGTGCCCGTCTTGAGCCTGCCCAGGCGCAGCCCATGGCTCAGCAGACCCTCGGCTAGGCGGGTCGATGCCGCATCGCCGACCCGACCTGCGGGCCAACGCTCCTCGCCGAGGTGGATCTCGCCGCGCAGAAAGGTCCCCGTCGTGAGCACCACGGCACCGGCGCGCAGCTCGCACCCGGAGTCCACGACCACACCGGCGGCGTCGCGGTCGCGGACGATCAGATCCTCGACCTCCGCCTCGCGCAACGACAGGTTCGGCGTGGCCTGCAGCAGGTCCAGCAAGGCGCGGGCATAGAGAGCGCGGTCCGCCTGCGCGCGCGGGCCCTGGACGGCCGGACCCTTGCTCCGGTTCAGCAGCCGGAACTGGATGCCGCCCGCATCGATCGCCCGGCCCATGATCCCGTCGAGGGCATCGATCTCGCGCACCAGATGGCCGCGCCCGAGCCCGCCGATCGCGGGATTGCAGGACATGGCGCCGATGGTGGCGAGGCGCTGGGTCACAAGGAGCGTGCGGGCGCCCATCCGCGCGCTCGCCGCTGCAGCCTCGCAGCCGGCGTGGCCGCCACCCACGACAATGACGTCATGATCTGCCATGGGGCGGCTTGTGCGGCGTGGCCGCGGAGGCGTCAAGCGGAGCGGAGATTTCCCCGCGCGCCGCGATCCGTGTATGCGTTGCCCGGACGGCGAGGGGACGAGGATCCATGGAAGGTACGGGCGGGGTCGTGTTCGGCATTGCCGGGCTTCTCGGCCTGATCGCCTTCCTGCCGCGCCTCGCCGCCCGACTGCGGTTGCCCTACACGGTTCTGCTGGCCGGGCTCGGCTGTGCGCTCGGTGCCTTGCTCGGGCTCTCGGATGTCCTGCTCGACCGGCTTCCTGCCCCGCTCCTGCGCGACTTCCTGTTTCAGCTCCGGCATCTGGAGATCACGGCCGACGTGCTGCTGTGGGTCTTCCTGCCGATCCTTCTGTTCGACACCGCGACGAAGATCGACGGCCGCGAGCTGCTGGACGATATCGGGCCGATCCTGATCCTCGCCATCGTCGCGGTGCTGATGACGACGGCGGCCGGCGGGCTCGCGGTCTGGGCGGTGTCCTCGCTCGGCCTGAGCGCCTGCCTCCTGGTCGCGGCGATCATCGCCACGACCGATCCCAGCGCCGTCACCGCCGTGTTCCGCGAGGTGGGGGCGCGGCGGCGGCTGGTCCTGCTCGTCGAGGGCGAGAGCCTGCTGAACGATGCCGCGGCCATCGCCCTGTTCAGCGCCCTTCTAGTGGTGATCACCTCAACGTCCGGCGTCGACGAGCTCCACCTGGTCCGGCAGATCGGGATCGATCTGCTCGTGGAGTTCGTCGGCGGTGCTATCGTCGGCGTCGTGCTCGGCCGCGTCGCCGGTTTCCTGATCAGCCGGATCGACCAGGGTGGGCCCGCCGAGGTGACCTTGAGCGTCGCCCTCGCCTACCTCGCCTATGCTCTCGCCGATCACTACCTGCACGTCTCGGGGGTCGTGGCCGTCGTCGCGGCCGGTCTCGTCTTCGGCACGATCGGCCGGATGCGGGTAGGCACGGAGGAATGGCGCAGCGTCAACGTCATCTGGAGCCAGCTCGGCTTCTGGGCGAGCTCGCTCGTGTTCGTGCTGGCGTCGACCCTCGTGCCCGCTACCATTCGCGAGGCACGGCCCAGCGATCTGCTGCTGCTTGCGGCCCTGCTCGTATCCGCGCTCGCTGCCAGGGCGTTGTGTCTCTGGGGCGTGCTGCCGATCGTGCGCCTGCTGCTGAAGCAGCAACCCATCAGCTCGGGGTACAAGCTGGTCATTCTGTGGGGTGGCGTACGCGGAGCGGTCACCCTGGCCCTCGCCCTGGCCGTTGCGCAGAATCCCACCGTGCCGCCGGAGATCCGGCACGTCGTCTCCGTGCTCGCCACCGGCTTCGTCCTGTTCACGCTGCTGGTCCAGGCGACCACCCTCAATCCGCTGATCCGCTGGCTGGGCGTCGATCAGCTTGACCGCGTCGAGCGCATCCTGCGCGCCCGTGCGCTCGCCCTGACCCAGGGTGAGATCCTCGACCGGCTGTCGGAGACGGCGATCATCCATGGGCTCGATCTCGACGCCGCGGAGGAGGTCGGAGCCCTCTACCGCAAGCGCATGGCGACCCTGGAGGATGCCGGCGATATCAGCGAGGAGATCCAGCGCCAGCAGCTCATCGTCGCCCTGGCGACCATCACCGCCCGGGAGGCGACCCAGTACACCGACGAGATGGCCGAGGGCGCCATCTCGCGCAGCGCCGGATCGGTCCTGCTGAGCCAGACCAGCGCCCTGCTCGACTCGCTCAAGGACGGTAGCCTCCACAGCTACCGGCAGGTGGCGCGCACCGAGATGGGGCGCGACCTTGTCCTGCGGCTGGCCGGGTTCCTGCACCGGCGTCTCGGCCTGAACGCCATGCTGGCGCGGCGCATGGCCCAGCGGATCGAGCGGCGCCTGATCCAGCGCCGCGTGCTGGAAGGATTGGTCGGCTTCATCCGCAATCGGGTCCGGGCGCTGTTCGGCGAGCGGGTCAGCGAGCTCGCGCTTCGCGTCATCGAGGGCAGGATCAAGGACATCGATCGGGCGCTCGACGCCATCCGACTCCAATATCCGGCCTACTGGCGGACCGTGTCCGGGCGTTTCGTCAGCCGTACTGCGGTCAGGCTCGAGCTCGAGGCCTATCAGCGCATGGCGGGCGAGGGGCTCCTGTCACCGGAGCTCTTGCGCCATCTCGTCGGGGAGCTGCGCGCCAGGCGGGCGAGCTTCGAGGCCATCCCGCCACTCGACCTCGGGCTCGACGTCGACGTGCTGATCCGCAGCGTTCCCCTGCTCGGTGAGCTCGACGAGGCCGCCCGTGCCGACCTGAAGCCCCTCCTGGTCGCCCGCCTCGCGCTGCTGGGCGAGCGGATCATCCGGCGCGGCGAGCGCGGCGACGCCATGTACTTCATCGCCTCCGGAGCGGTCGAGGTTCAGCCACCCGGCTCGCAGGTGATCCGTCTTGGCACCGGCGAGTTTTTCGGTGAGATGGCGCTGATCCTGCACCAGCCACGAACGGCCGATGTCGTGGCGCTGAGCTATTGCCGCCTGCTGATGCTGCGGCAGGACGCCTTTCGCAATTTCCTGCGGATGCACCCCGAGCTTTCGGAGCATGTCCGGCTCCGGGCGGAGGAGCGGCTGCGGGCGCTCCATGCGGATTACCGCGAGCCCGCCGAGGTCTGAGGCGCTGTTTCACGTGAAACAACGCCGGGCGGATCGTCACTTGCCGAGGCAGAAGCGCGAGAAGATCTCGTCCAGGACGTCCTCCACTCCGATCGCGCCGGTGACCGTGGCGATCGCGCGCACGGCGCGTCGGAGCTCCTCGGCCCGCAGCGCCACCTCTTCCGCCGGCAATGCGGCGAAGGCACCAAGGCTGTCCGCCGCCTCGCCGATCGCGCGCCGGTGCCGTGCGCGGGTGAGCAGGGGCTCGTCGGCAAGGCCGGCCATGGGCGCCACCATCGCGGCGATGCGGTCGAGCAGCTCGGACAGGCCGGTCTCGCCCGTCACGGACACCGCGACGACCGAGGCCGGTAGCGCCGCCGCGGGGTCGAGGTCCCGCTTGCTCGCGATGCGCAGGACATTCGCCGCCGCGGCGGGCAGGGGTGTTCCGGCGATGAACAGCCGCAGCTCGAGATCGGCCGCCGCAGCCCGCGCCCTGGCCCGCGCGACGCCCATGGCCTCGACCGGATCCTCCGTCGCGCGCAGGCCCGCGGTATCCAATAGGGTCACGGGCACGCCCGCGATCTCGAGCTGAACCTCGATCACGTCCCGCGTCGTGCCCGGATGCTCGCTGACCAGGGCCACATCGCGCTGGGCCAGCGCATTGACCAGGCTCGACTTGCCGACATTGGGCGGACCCGTCACCGCGACGGTCACACCCTCCCGCAGCAGCTCGCCGCGCCGGTCCGCGAGATGCGTCGCCATCTCCCCAGCGAGCTCCGCCATCTCCGCATCCAGCTCCGCGGCCGGGACCTCCTCCCCATCCGACCCGAAATCGATCTCGGCCTCCAGTCGGGCCAGAGCCCCGAGCAGCCGCGCCCGCCAGTGTTCCAGGAGCGCGCCGAGCCGACCATCGAGCTGTCGGAGCGCCTGGCGCGCCTGTGCGCGCGTCTGCGCGTCGACGAGGTCGGCCAAGCCCTCGACGCTGGTCAGATCCAGCTTTCCCGCCAGGAACGCCCGTCGGGCGAACTCACCCGGCTCGGCCGGGCGGCATCCGCCAAGCGAGCCCAGCACATCGAGCAACCATGCCCGGACGGCTTGGCCGCCATGATGCTGGATCTCGAGCAGATCCTCGCCCGTGGCGCTCCAGGGGCCGGGAAACCAGACCATGATGGCCTGATCGATCTCGGATCCGTCGCGCGGATCGCGCAGCCGGCGCAATGCCGCGCGCCTGGGCTCAGGCAGATCGCCGGCCAACGCGACGGCCACCTTGCCGGCGACGACGCCGCTGACGCGGATCACGCCCAGCGCGGCGCGGCCGGGTGCGGTCGCCGGAGCGAAGACCGTGCCGGCGCTCAAGCCGGGCGCTACTCCTTGGACTTGAGGGGGCCGCGCGGCAGGCCGGCCGCCGCCTGGGCGACCTGGGTCCACATGGCCTGCCACTGCTCGATGCCCTTCATGCCGAGCGGCACCCACTGATCGAGCAGCGTCTGCGAGTCGGTCGCCTTGATCGTGTCGATCAATCGCTGCTCCATGGCCGCCATCACTGTCTCCTGCATGGGCGCTACGTCGGGAAGGCCCAGAAAGCGACGCGCCTCGTCCGGCGTGCAATCGACCTCGACATTGACTTTCATGCCCGTCCCGTTGGCTGTGACCCAAAGCGGACCCAACTATAGGCCTGTGCTCCAGCCTGCCTAGCCGCTAGCGAGGACCGCCCCATGCCCAACGCCCTCGCCCACGCAAGCAGCCCCTACCTTCTGCAGCACGCCCACAACCCGGTCGACTGGCAGGAGTGGAACGAGGCGAGCCTGGCTCAGGCGCGCACGCTGAACCGGCCCATCCTGCTCTCGATCGGCTACGCCGCCTGTCATTGGTGCCACGTGATGGCCCATGAGAGCTTCGAGAACGAGGCCACGGCGGCAGTGATGAACCGGCTGTTCGTGAACCTCAAAGTCGACCGCGAGGAACGTCCCGATCTGGACACCGTCTTTCAGCAGGCGCTCGCGGCGATGGGTCAGCAGGGTGGCTGGCCCTTGACGATGTTCCTGACCCCGGAAGGCGAGCCGATCTGGGGCGGCACCTACTTTCCGCCGGAGCCCCGCTATGGTCGCCCGGGCTTGGTGCAGGTCCTGGAGCAGGTGCATGCGCTCTGGAGCGCCGGCGATCCACGGGTGGCGAACAATCGGCGGGCGATCGCCTCGATGCTGAGCGAGCTGGCGCGGCCCAAGAGCGGGGTCGGCATCGCGCCGGGCTACCCACTGTCGGTCGCCCGTGCGTTGGCCGAACGGTTCGACCCGGTCCGCGGCGGACTGGCCGGCGCACCGAAGTTCCCGCAAGCGCCGATCCTGCGGCTCCTCTGGGCGGAGGCTTGCCGGACCGGCGACCACCTGCTCGCCCAGCGCGTGCAGCACACCCTCGCCCGCATCTGCCAGGGCGGGATCTTCGACCACCTCGGCGGCGGCTTCGCGCGGTACTCCGTCGACGCCGACTGGCTCGTCCCGCACTTCGAGAAGATGCTCTCCGACAATGCCCAGCTGCTGGAGCTGCTGGTCTCGGCGCATTCGGTGACGGAAGAGCCGCTGTTTCGCGCGCGGGCCGAGGAGACCGTCGCCTGGCTGGTGCGGGAGATGCGCGTCGAGGGTGGCTTCGCCGCGTCGCTCGACGCCGACAGCGAAGGTGAGGAGGGCCGCTTCTACGTCTGGGATGCCGCCGAGATCGACCGCCTCCTCGGCGACGACGCGCCAGCCTTCCGCCTCGCCTACGGGGTCACCGATTCCGGCAACTGGGAAGGCCGCAACGTCCTGAACCGGCTGCACGAGCCCGGTCTCCCACAACAGGCGCAGCGACGGCGGCTGGCCGCCTGCCGCGAGCAGCTGCTCCAGGCCCGCGGGCAGCGGGCGAGACCGGGTCGCGACGACAAGATCCTCACCGACTGGAACGGGCTGATGATCGCTGCCCTGGCCCAGGCGGCGGGGCGGTTCGGCCGAGACGACTGGCTCGAGCTTGCGGAGCAGGTATTCGCCGAGCTCGTCGCCGGTCTGGGCGATGGGGATCGTCTGCACCACAGTCGTCGCGGGACGCGTCGGCTCAGGATCGGGTTTCTCGACGATTATGCGCAGATGAGCCGTGCCGCGGTGATGCTGTTCCAGTACACCGGAGACACGTCTTACCTGGAGAAGGCTGCCGCCTGGCTCGATCGCTGCCGCGCGGACTTCGCCGATCCCGACCACCCTGGCCTCTTCCTGAGCCCCGAGTGCGCCGACGGACCGTTCGTCCGCCCGCGCAATGCCCAGGACGGGCCGACACCCTCCGCGAACGGCACGCTCGCCGAGGTCGCGGCGATGCTGTGGCATCTCACCGGCGAGGAGCGCCATCGCACGCTGGCCGAGACCAATCTCGGCGCATTTACCGGCGATGCCGAGGCCGCGCCCGCCGCCCACGTGACGCTGCTGCTCGCCGCCGAGATGCTCACCGACGCCGTCCAGATCGTGGTCGTGGGTGCGCCCGACGCGCCGGGCTTCGCCGAGCTCTGGTCGGTGACCACGGCGACGGCGCCGCCTCTCGCGATCGTCCAGCGCCGCGCCAACGCGAGCGGGCTGCCTGCCCATCATCCTGCCGCCCGGAAGCCGCTTCTCCAGGGCCGGGCCGCTGCCTATGTCTGTCGGGCAACCAGCTGCGAGGCGCCACTCGGCGAGCCCGACGCCTTGCGCGAACGACTGGCGCAGCCGCTGGCGGCCGCCTGAGGGAGAGAAGGATGGCGCATCGGATCTCGGCCAAGCGCAATGGCGGGCCGGAGGTGCTGGAGTACGAAGCCTACGAGACCGCAGCACCCGGGCCGGGCGAGGCGCTGGTCCGCCACGCCGCGATCGGCCTGAACTATATCGACGTCTATCACCGGACCGGCATGTATCCCGTAGCCCTGCCGCTTACCCCGGGCATGGAAGGTGCGGGCACGGTCGAAGCGGTGGGTCCCGGAGTCAGCGACCTGCAGCCCGGGCAGCGGGTGGCCTATGCCGGTCCGCCAGTGGGCGCTTACGCCGATCTGCGGGTCATGCCGGCCGCCATTCTGGTCCCGCTGCCCGATGCGATCTCCTTCGAGACCGCCGCAGCGATGATGCTGAAGGGGATGACCGCCCAGTATCTCCTGCGCCAGACCTATCCCGTGAAAGCCGGCGACACGATCCTGTTCCACGCCGCCGCCGGCGGGGTGGGGCTGATCGTCGGGCAGTGGGCGAAGCATCTCGGTGCCACGGTGATCGGGACCGTCGGCTCGCCCGAGAAGGCCGAGCTCGCCAGAGCCCATGGCTACGACCACGTCATCGACTACCGCCGGGAGGATTTCGTCGCCCGGGTGCGCGAGATCACGGGCGGCGAGGGCGTCCCCGTCGTCTATGACGGCGTCGGCAAGGACACCTTCCTGCGCTCCCTCGACTGTCTGCGGCCGCTCGGCATGGCGGTCAGCTTCGGCAGCGCCTCGGGGCCGGTCGAGAGCTTCAACCTCGGCGTCCTGAGCGCCAAAGGCTCGCTGTTCGTGACCCGCCCGACGCTGATGACCTACACCGGCACCCGCGAGCTCCTGCTCGCCTGTGCCAAGGACCTGTTCGAGGTGGTGGCCTCCGGCTCGGTTGGGATCGAGATCCACCAGCGCTTCCCGCTTGCGCAGGCTGCGGACGCGCATCGGGCGCTGGAGGGGAGAGCGACGACCGGCTCGACGCTGCTGATCCCCTAACCCCCACGCACCGCGATCGAGTCGAGACCGGCATTCCGCGGGCGCTCAATTGGCTTGTCTGGCACGACGGTCACGCGTGACGTGCGCGCCAGGAGCTCCTTCAGCGCGATGCGCAGCTCAAGTCTGGCCAACGGCGCGCCGAGGTTCCTACTCGCCCGGCGCGAGCGACGCCGCAGCGCTCGGCTCGACCGACTTGGCCGCGCCGTGCGTGCGCGCCAGCAGCATGTAGGCCGTGGGCACCACATAAAGCGTCAGCAGCGTGCCCAGCAGCAGGCCGCCGACGATCACCCAGCCGATCGCGTGCCGGCTCTCCGCACCCGCCCCCGTGGCAGTCGCCAGCGGGACCGAGCCCAGGACCATCGCTCCGGTCGTCATCAGGATGGGGCGCAGCCGCAATGTCGCCGCCTCGACCACGGCCTCGAGCTTGGTGCGCCCCTTCTCCTGGAGCTGGTTGGCGAACTCGACGATCAGGATGCCGTGCTTGGTGATGAGGCCGACCAACGTGACCAGCCCGATCTGGCTGTAGACGTTCATGCTCTGGCCCGTGAGCTTCAGGGCCAGGAGCGCCCCGGCCATCGACAACGGCACGGTCAGCATGATGATCGCGGGATCGATCCAGCTCTCGAACTGCGCGGCGAGCACGAGATAGATGAACGCGAGCGCCAGCAGGAAGGTCACATGGAGGCCGCTGCTGGAGCTGCGGAACTCGCGCGTCTGACCGTTCAGGTCGGTCACGATCCCGGGCGGCAGCTTCGCCGCCTCGGCCTCCAGGAAGGCGAGCGCGTCGCCCATCGCGTAGCCGGGCGCCAGCGTCGCGGTCAGCGTCGCCGAGCGCAGCTTGTTGAAATGATTGAGCTCCTTGGGAGCGACGGTCTCGTCGATCCGAACGAGGTTGGAGAGCGCCACCATCGTGCCGTCGCTGCCGCGCACGAAAATCTCGCGCAGATCGTCCGGATTGGTACGGTCGACGTCCTTGAGCTGGACGATCACGTCGTACTGCTTGCCCTCACGCTTGAAGCGCGTGACCTGCCGGCCGCCGAGCATGGTCTCGACCGTCCGGCCGATGGTCTCGACGTCGATCCCCAGCATCGCCGCCTTCTCACGGTCGATCTGCACCCTGAGCTGCGGCTTGTTGAGCTTGAGATCGGTGTCCAGATTCTGCAGCCCCGGATTCTGCCGCGCGGCTGCCAGAAGCTGGTCGATCGCCTCCTGGAGCACCGCATAAGGCTGCGACGTCTGCAGGACGAACTGCATCGGCTTGTCGATCGGGCTCTGGCCGAGCGAGGGCGGATTGGAGGCGAAGGCGAGAAGCCCCGGAATGGAAAAAAGCTTGGGGAACAGGCCCTTGGTGATGTCCTGCTGCTTGACTGGCCGCCGGTCCCAATCGACCAGCCGCAGGAAGTTGATGCCCTGCGTGACGCCCGAGAAGCCGATGACCGTAAAGAAGCCCTCGACGAAGGGCGTCTCGCGGAAGATCCCCTCCATCCGCTTGACGTACTGGTCCGTGTAGGCCGCGGTCGAGCCCTCCGGCGCGATACCCAACGCTATGATCGTGCCGCGATCCTCGACGGGCGACAGCTCGGCCGGCAGCTCGCGGAACAGGAACAATGCGCCCGCCGCGACCAGGATCATCCCGACCACGACCGCCGCTTTCACCTGCAGGACAGCATGCAGGGATGCGCGGTAGCCGCGCGTGAGCCCGTTCAGGCCCGATTCGATCCATCGGTAGAGGAAATTGTGACGCTCCTGATGGCGCAGCAGCCGGGAGCACATCATCGGCGAGAGGGTAAGGGCGACGAAGCCCGAGATCAGCACCGCACCCGCCAGCGTCCAGGCGAACTCCGTGAACAGGCGTCCGGTGCGCCCGGTCTGAAATCCGATCGGCGCATAGACCGCGGCAAGCGTGATCGTCATGGCGATCACCGCGAAGGAGATCTCGCGCGCGCCGCGGATCGCCGCCTGCATCGGCGGCACGCCTTCCTCGACGTGGCGGCTGATGTTCTCGAGCATGACGATGGCGTCGTCGACCACGAGCCCGACGGCGAGCACCAATGCCAACAGAGTGAGAGTGTTGATCGAGAATCCGAACAGCCACATGAAGATAAAAGCGCCGATCAGCGAAACAGGGATCGTGACGATGGGGACCAGTGTGGCACGGAAACTGCGCAGAAAGACGAAGATTACCAGGACAACGAGAGCAATTGCCTCCATGATCGTATCGAAGACATTGTCGATTGATTTGTCGATGAAGATCGAGCTGTCATAGCCGACATTGATGATCATGCCTTCCGGCATGATCGCCTCGATCTGCGGCAGCGCCGACTTGACCGCCGCGGACACCTCGAGCGGGTTCGCGGTGGACTGCTTGACCACGCCGATGGCGACGGCGGGATTGCCCATGAACCGGGTGATCGTCCGCTCGTCCAGCGCCGCCACCTCGGCGTGGCCGATGTCCTTGAGCCGGACGAGGTAACCGCCCGCATCGCGAATGATCAGGTCGTTGAACTGGTCTGCCGTGCGCAGATCGGTCTCCGCGAGCACGGTGAACTCGCGTTGGCGGCTCTCGATGCGCCCAGCCGGCACCTCGACGTTCTGACGCCGCAGCGCCGCCTCGACGTCCTGCGGGGTCAGGCCATAGGCGGCGAGCCGCAGGCGATCGAGCCAGATCCGCATCGACGGCGTACGCGCCCCGAAGATCCGGACTTCCGCGACCCCCGGCAGGTTCTGCAGCCGATCCTTGACGAAGCGGTCGGCGTAGTCGGTGACCTCGATCGGGGTCGCCCGGTCGGAGGAGAGCGCCAGATAGATGATCGGCTGCGCGTCGGCCTCGACCTTGGCGATGACCGGCTCGTCCACCTGCTCCGGCAGCTGCTGTCGCGCCCGCGAGACGCGGTCGCGGACGTCGGCCGCGGCCGAATCCTGGTCGCGGCTGATCCGGAAGCGCACGCTGATCTGGCTCTTGCCCTCGCGGCTCTGCGAGACGATGACGTCGATACCCTCGATGCCCGAGAGCACGTCCTCGAGAGGCTGCGTGACCTGGCTCTCGATGATCTCGGGCGATGCGCCGCGGTACTCCGTGGTGACCGAGATCACCGGCTCGTCGATGTTGGGGTACTCGCGCACCGGCAGCCGGCTGTAGCCCATCAGCCCGACCAGCAGCACGACGAGGCTGAGCACGCTCGCGAACACCGGCCGACGGATGCACAGCTCGCTCAGGCTCATTGCCTCGTCCCGCACTACCCGGTGGCGGGCCTGTTGCGGGCGGCCTCCGGTACCGTCGCTCCGGCGGCGGGCAGGATCTGCACCGGCACCCCGTCGCGGATCTTCAGCAGGCCCGCGTCGACCACCACATCGCCCGGCGCCAGGCCCTGCATCACCTCGACTTCGCCGCCACGCCTAGCACCGAGCACGACCGGCGTGAGCCTCGCCACGCTCTTGCCGTCGCCGCCGGCCATGACCCGGAACACAAAGGCCTTGTCGCCCTGCGGCTGGATCGCCTGCTCCGGCACGAAGAGCGCGCTCTGCCGCTCGGCAAGGGTAAGGCGCACGCGAGCGAACAGGCCGGGCCTGAGCTTCTCCTCGTCGTTGGCGATCTCGGCCCGCACGACCAGGGCACGACCGGTCGCATCGATCAGCGGGTCCAGGGCCCGGACCGTGCCGACGAACGCCTCGCCCGGATAGGCATCGATCTCCAGCGTGATCCTCTGGCCTTTCGCCACGGCCGGCAGGAAGAGCTCGGGCACCCGGAAGTCCACCTTGAGCGGGTCGGTCTGCTCGAGGTTCACGATCCGCGTGTCGGTGGTGACGAAATCGCCGGGACTGACGTTGCGCAGGCCGGACCAGGCATCGAAGGGCGCCAGCAGGCGGCGCTTGTCCAACCTCGCCTGGGCGAGATCGACGGCGGCATCGGCCGTGCGCAGGGCGGCATCGGCCTCGTCGAGCGCACGCTGCGTCCCGGCATTGTTGCGCCGCAGCTCCTTGGCGCGCTCGAAATTGCTTCGCGCCAGGATCTGCTGAGCCTGGGCCTGCGCAAGCTCGGCGCGCTCGACGGAGCTGTCGAGCTCGACCAGAACCTCGCCATTTGCGACCCGCGCACCCTCGACGAAGTTGATCCTGGCGACGCGCCCGTCCACCTCGGGCCGAAGCACGACCGATTCATTGGAAATCAGCGTGCCGACTGCCTCGATCGTCGTCTCGGCATTGCCGACGCGGACCGGCTGCGCCTCGACCGGAACCGGGCCACCGGGGCCGCCCGGCGGCCCCGCCTGTTGCACCGGCGCCATCACAAGCCACCAATAGGCGACGACGACAGCGCCGCCGACCAGCAGGACGACGATGATCGCCAGCAGCGAGCGCAGCAACGGACCCCTCTGAGCGTCGATTCCGGCCGAGCCCGACTAGGAGTTCATCGAGCCCCAGAAATCGTCGTTCGACTTGGCATACTTCATCTTGTCGAGCAGGAACTCGACGGCGTCCACGGTACCCATCGGGTTGAGGATGCGGCGAAGCACCCACATCCGGGTGAGCGTGGCCCGATCCACCAGGAGCTCCTCCTTGCGGGTGCCGGACTTCTGGATGTCGATCGCCGGGAACACGCGCTTGTCGGCGATCTTGCGGTCGAGCACGATCTCCGAATTGCCCGTGCCCTTGAACTCCTCGAAGATCACCTCGTCCATGCGCGAGCCCGTGTCGATCAGCGCCGTGGCGATGATCGTAAGCGAGCCGCCATCCTCGATGTTGCGCGCGGCGCCGAAGAAGCGCTTGGGCCGCTGCAGCGCGTTGGCATCCACACCGCCGGTCAGCACCTTGCCCGAGCTGGGTACCACCGTGTTGTAGGCGCGCGCGAGCCGGGTGATCGAATCGAGCAGGATGACGACGTCGCGGCCATGCTCGACCAGACGCTTGGCCTTCTCGATCACCATCTCGGCCACCTGGACGTGGCGGCTCGCCGGCTCGTCGAAGGTCGAGCTGACCACCTCGCCGCGCACGGTGCGCTGCATGTCGGTGACCTCCTCGGGCCGCTCGTCGATGAGCAGCACGATCAGGAACACCTCGGGGTGGTTGGCCATGATCGCGTGGGCGATGTTCTGCATCAGGACGGTCTTGCCGGTCCTGGGCTGCGCCACGATCAGCGCCCGCTGGCCCTTGCCGAGCGGGGCCACGATCTCGATGATCCGGGTCGAGTTGTCCTTTTGCCCCGGCACCTCGAGGTTGAGCTTCTGGGTCGGGTAGTAGGGCGTCAGATTGTCGAAATGGACCCGGTGGCGCGCCACCTCGGGCGTGTCGAAATTGATCGTGTTGGCGCGCAGGAGCGCGAAATAGCGCTCGCCCTCCTTGGGCGCCCTGACCTGGCCCTGGACCACGTCGCCGGTGCGCAGGGCGAAGCGCCTGATCTGCGAGGGCGAGACATAGATGTCGTCGGGGCCCGCCACATAGTTCACGTCGGGCGAGCGCAGGAAGCCGAAGCCGTCCTGCAGGATCTCGAGCACGCCCTCGCCGTTGATCGGCACATCCGTCTCGGCCAGCCGCTTGAGGATGGCGAAGACCAGGTCGGACTTCTTGAGGAAGCTCGCATTGTCGATGCCGAGATCCTCGGCATAGCGCAGAAGCTCGGCCGGGGCGCGGCGCTTGAGCTCGGTCAGGTTGACGGCGGGCAGGGGCTCGCGTGGCGGCGGGGGAGGCTCGCGCTCGAAGCTCTCGCGCGCCATGGGCTGCTCACGCTGGCGCGGCTCGCGATTCTCCCTCGGTTCCCTGGGCTCACGCACCTCCCTGGGCTCACGGGGCTCGCGTGCCTCCCTCGGCTCGCGGGGCTCGCGCGGCGGCGGGGAAGGCATGGGCACCGGGACCGGCACCGCCTCCTCGATCAGCCGCAAGGTCGACTGC
>JBGAKU010000335.1:0-5177 GCA_044224255.1 Geminicoccaceae bacterium | reverse complement strand
ATCGACCGTCCGACGAAGTGGGCCTGCGCGATGCCGAGCGCATCGATGAGTCCGATCGCATCGGACGCCATGTCGTAAAGCGTATAGTGCACATCGGGCCTCAGCCCCGCCATCAACGCGGATGCAAGCGCACCGAAATCCGGCGGGGCCGAGGCGCTGCAATGCATGGAGCAGCCGGTATCCCGGTTGTCGAAGCGGATGACGCGATAACCCCTTGCGGCGAGATCCTCGCAAAAGGGCCTCGTCCACCGGATCATCTGTGTCCCCAACCCCGCGATGAGCAGGACGGTCTCATCTGCGCCATCGCCGAATTCGTCCCATGCCAGTTCGATGCCGTTGGCTTTCACGAGGGTCATGATCTTGTTTCATTCGGGCAGATGGGGAGCGGCATTTCGGACAGGGGAAGAAGACGCCAATCCTCCACGCCCGACGTGCGATGATCGAGACCGGCGAGCTACCCCTTGTTGCTTGCGAAGGAGATGAAAGACGCGACGCTCGCCTGTCGAACCAGCATCGCCATGTCCCACCGCTCGTCGGCCGGACCGATCAGGAACGGCCCGCCCGCGCCGAGCAACAGGACATCGTCCCGCTTTCGCGCACAGAGGGCAGCGTATGCTGAACGTAGCGATCAACGACCTGTGCGCCGCCGATCGGCATGGCGGGCGCCAGTTCGGGATGGCCGGAACAGTCGGCGACATCCTTGAACTTCAGCAGGTTGAGCATGACGACGCGACCGGCAAAGCCGCGCTGCACGAACATCCGGCCGGCCTCCTGTGCCGCCCGCCTTTGCTGGCGTGGATGCACCGCCTTCCGGGCATCGTCCACGAGACGCCTCAATGTTGCGGACGCGCCGCCCGACTGGGTCGCCAGCCACTCCCATTGTCGTGGCAGCAAGGTCACTTCGCGGGCGACGACTCCCAGTTCCGGCCGCCCGCGGCCCCTCTGGCCGTCCTCCGGCGTCCCTGCGCTGGAGGTCTCGTCGGCTTTGGGACGATAGAGTCCCACAAACTGTTTCGGAGGGTTGGACAGCCGCTCAAGGATCTCCGCATCGTCGAACACGAGAACCGCATCCGCCGTCTCAGCCGACCGCGCGACCGCAATGGCTACCTCCGCCAGCGGGCCGGAAAACAGCAAGCTCTGACCCGCGAATGCCGTGCAGGATTTGGTCAGTGGATCGGACAGGTCGCGCTCGCCAAAATGCATGCGCCATTAATATCCGGGCGAAATAATTCCGTCAATTACACCCGGATAATATATAGCCGCCATGTTGGGCGGAATGGTTCGGCCACCGCACGAATCCCCGCCGCCTTGCCGAATCGAGAGGGATATGGAGGGAAATCGGCGGCGTTCGGCGGTAAAGCGTTCGTCGAAACGGCACTTCTGGCTAAAGTGGCGGAGGGCGGGGATTTATCTCCTAGAATGTATCTCGCTGCATGAGTTAATCCCTTCTTCACGCTGAATCTCTAGGCCATGTTGACAAAAGTTGGTAACCATAGCTTGGCGGCGGCGAGATGGAGGAAGGCGAGGAAGGATAAGGCAGTCTTGTCGTAGCGGGTGGCGATGCGGCGGAATTGCTTGAGACGGTTGAACATGCGCTCGATGCGGTTGCGATCCTTGTAGCGGCGATAATCGCAGGCGATGGGTTGGGCGCGGTTCGCGCGCGGCGGGATGACCGGCAAGATGCCGTGGACGAGTAGCCCCTCGCGCACGGCGTCGCCGTCATAGCCCTTGTCAGCCAGCAGCAGGCGCGGCCTGGCGAGCGGCAGCGCCATGAGCTCATCGACGGCGCGGTAGTCGGAGACTTGGCCGCCGGTCAGCGTGAAGCCGAGAGGCCGTCCCTGACCGTCCGCACGGGCGTGGATCTTGCTCGTGAAGCCGCCGCGGCTTCGACCAAAGCCTTCCTTACAGGTCCCCCTTTTGCGCCGGCGGCCTGGCTGTGGCCGCGGACGGTGGTGCTGTCGAGCATGTGCTGCCAGTCGTCGGTGAGGCCGAGCTCGACCAGCGTTTCCAAGAGCGCGTCCCAGACCCCTTGCGCAGCCCAGCGGCGGAAGCGGACGTAGACCGAGTTCCACTTGCCGTAGCGCTCGTGCATGTCCCGCCAGGGGCAGCCAGCCCGCAGCACATAAAGCATGCCATTGAGAAAGCGCCGGTTATCCTGCGCGGGACGTGCCCACCGGCCACGCTCGGCCGGCAGCAAATCACCGATGATCGCCCATTCCTCGTCCGTCAGATCGCCACGCATCCGCTGATCTCCGCCATGAACAGCGTTGGATCACGCCAGAAGTGTTCTGGAAATCCCTTTTGTCAACAGAGCCTAGTGCACAGCCTCGCGGCGATACGTCATCGCCCCGTCCCCGTCCTCAACCCCAAGCTGATGTGTGAGGATTTGGTGCGATTCCTTGCCATGGCCCGGGCGGCGGCGGGCACCACGCCGGTCTGAGTTCCAGCTTGTCAGCGCCGGCCAGCCGGCTAACTATGCCTCCAGGCTTGCTGACCAGGAGACCGGCGTGGCAGGAGCCACCGATCCGCACGCGAGCGATCACGCGTGGCTGCCCATCGCCCGGCGCAGCGGATTGAGTATCGTGGAGCTGGAACTGGTCCGGCGCACGCCGGTGTTCAGCGGCCTCACGCCGTCGGCACTGGCGTCCCTGCTCGAGGGCTCGGTCAGCAAGGGGTTCGGTAGGCAGGCGGTGCTGTTCCTCCAAGGCGAGGCCGCCAGCCGCTTTTTTGTCGTGCTCGACGGTTGGGTCCGGCTCTACCGCCAGACGCCACAGGGCCAGGAGATCACCATTGCTGTGTTCGGTCGCGGCGACAGCTTCGCCGAGGCGGTCGTCCTGCAGATGATGCCGTTTCCGGTCAGCGCTCAGGCGGTGGCCGACAGCCGGCTCCTGGTGATCCCGGCCGAAGGCTTTATGTGCCACCTGCAGGCCAGCACCGACCTCTGCTTCAAGGTGATGGCGGCGATGACGCGCCGGTTGCAGGACCTGGTCTTCCAACTCGAGAACGTGTCCAGCCGCTCCACCGTGCAGCGCCTCGCCCACTTCCTGCTTCGACTGTGCGATGGGCACACGGGTGAATGCCGGATCCAGCTCCCGCTGGACAAGAACTTGATTGCCGCCCGCCTGGGCATGCAGCCCGAAACACTGTCACGTGGCCTCGCCAAGCTCCGTGTCGCCGGCATCGAGACCAGCGGCCAAGAGCTCCATGTCCACGATGTCGCCCGGCTGCGGAGCTTCGTCGCGCGTGACGATGATCGCTGATCCCGGACTGGCGACGGGTAGGCTCGGTCGCCCCCGCTGTCCCGTCGCGCTTCAGGATGTCCTGCTCAGTTCCCCGCCGGCACGTTCCAGCCCGGCACGCCGGCCATGTCGGGCATCTGCGCGCGATCTTGTGGGTCCATTCGTGCGGCACGTGGCAGTCGGAGCAGGAGGCGCAGCTCATTCAAGCAGCGGCTTGCGGCCCTACTGGGCTTGGTAGCTGGACCATAGCATGATTTGGTCTTCATTCCTGCAACGGTCATGCTGCGAGACATGCCCGTCTCGCCGGGCGAGCGCTTGATCGATCGGCAAGCGGCGAGGGCGCTGCGGCGCCGATCGATCGCCCGCACCGATCAGGCGACGAGCTGGCGGTAGATCGCCGGCAGGGCGTCGGGCAGCCGGCCGAGATGGCCGACCATGGCGTAGCCGCCACGGCCGAAGATCCGGGGCACGTAGCTCTCGGCCCGGCGATCGACCGTGACCGCAAACACCGCCAGCTGGCGACTGCGGGCTTCCTGGACCGCCTTGCGGGTGTCCTCGACGGCGTAGCGGCCCTCGTAATGGTCGAGGTCGTTGGGCTTGCCGTCCGTGAGCAGCAAGAGCAGGCGGTGGCGCTCGGGGCGCGCCTCCAGCAGCGCCGCGACGTGGCGCAGCGCGGCACCGATCCGCGTATAGGCGCCGGGCCGGAGTGCCCCGATGCGCCGGCGCACCGGGGCATCCAGCCGCTCGGCGAAGCTCTTGACGGTCGACACTGCGACCGCGTGCCGCTTGCGGCTCGAGAAGGTGAGGATCGCGAACGGGTCGCCGCAGGTTTCCAGGCCGAACGCGAGCGCGGTCAGCGCCGCCTTCTCGACGTCGAGCACACGGCGGCCCTCGACCCAGCTATCGGTCGAGAACGAGGTGTCGACGAGGATCGCGATCGCGAGATCGCGGGCCTGGCTGCGTGCGGCGAGGTAGACCCGATCGGAGCCGGCACCGCTGGCGGCGAGGTCGGAGCGCGCGCGGATCAGGGCGTCCATGTCGAGCTCCGTGCCGTCGATTTGGGCGCGCAGCAGCTCGCGCCGCGGCCGCAGCGCCTCGAAGCGGCGCCGGACCAGGCGGATATGGCGCCTTGTGGCCGTGTCCGGCTGCCAGTCCTCGCCCGTCTCGGGGGCAGTATCGGCGCGCACGGCGCAGTAGCGTGCGCGATAGGCCCGGCGACGATAGTCCCACTCTGGATAGCTCGTGGGCGCGGCGACCGGGGCCGGCGCGGCGTCCACGCTGGCGTCGAGGTCAAGATTCATCCGGATTCGGTTGGAGGCCTGCCGGCTCGCGCTGCCGAGGGCGAGCTCGTCCATGTCCTCCGCGGCCCTGCGCGCCGCATCGGGATCCTCGTCGTCGTCCGGGCGGCTCACGTCGACCGCCTCGGCGGCCAACAGCAGATACTCGCCCTTGTTGATCAGCGTCAGCGAATCGCTGCGCAGGGTGTTGTCGAGCTTGCGCCGGCGCGCGCGCCGATGGCGATCCTCTTCTTCCGTGCCGTCGAGGCCACCGCGCTCGACATCCTCGCGGACGGCGCCCGCGGCCACCGGGTCGAGCCGGACCTCGCCCCAGAGCGGGCTGGGCAGGAAGCATCGATAGCCGCGCGGGGCCGCGAGCCCATCGAGCGGCAGCTCCAGCTGAGCCACCAGGGTCGCGATCCTGCCGCTCGGCTGCGGGCCGCCGTGGCAGGCCCTGACCACGGCTTCGACGGCAGCCTCCGCCGGTGGCAGCCGGCGCGCCGGCCGTAGCGCCAGAAGCGCGCCGGCCAAGCGCGCGTGGCGCCGGCGCAGGCCCGCGAACTCGCGCAGCACGGCGGCGGTGCGGGCCTCGGCCCAGCGCAGGCGGGCGACATCGCGCTGCAGCGGGTCGGCCGCCTCGCCCGACGGCTCCGCACCGGCG
>JBGAKU010000334.1:0-5205 GCA_044224255.1 Geminicoccaceae bacterium | reverse complement strand
CCCCCTCCGCCCCCACGCAGGGGCACCTGGGCGATTTTGGCCGCAGAGTGGCCAAAACGCCGACCCGTAAGACGGGGGAGGGAGGTAGGAATCCCTACGACGCAAACAAGCCGCCATAGCCCTGGTTCTGGGTGAAAAACATGACGATGAAGCCCGCGATCGTGCACAAGAGGCCGGCGATGGCGAGCCAGGTGACCGGCAGGTCCTGCCACGACGGCAAGGTGCCGGCGAGCTTGCGCTCCTGCTTGATCTTGACCGCCCACGCCCACAGGAAGAACGCGACGGTCGGAGCCAGCACCAGCAGCAAGAGCAGGAGGACGATGCGCATGGTGTGGACTCCGCGGCCTTTCGGCCGGCTGCCTCAATCGGCAGCGGACAGCACGAACTGCAGGTTTTTCAGCATACCGGCAGTGGCGCCCCAAATGTAGCGCTCGCCGTAGGGCATGGCGTAGTAGCGCCGCTCGCGGCCCTGCCAGACGCGGCTGTCGATACGATGGTTCTTTTCGTCGAGGAAATGCGCCAGCGGCACCTCGAACACGTCGGCCACCTCGCGCGGATCGGCCCGGGTGACGAAGCCCGGCGTCACCAGCCCGACCACTGGCGTGATCTCGTAGCCCGTTCCGGTCCGATAATGGTCGACCGAGCCCACGACCTCGACGAAGTGGCGGGCCAATCCCACCTCTTCCTCGGCCTCGCGCAAGGCGGTGTCGATCGAATCGGCATCGCTGGCTTGGGGTCGGCCGCCGGGAAAGGCGATCTGACCGGCATGACTCGGCATATCCTCGGTCCGCTGGGTCAGCAGCACCGTCAGCCCGGGCTCCCGGCGCACGATCGGCACCAGCACGGCCGCCGGCCGGAAGGTTGCGGGCACGGGCACCACGCCGTTCAGCGAGAAGTCGCTGCCGAGCGGAGGCGGCCGATCGACCGGCAAACCGGATGCCAAACGGCGGCTGCGTTCGCGCACCCGCCGCACGATTTCTTCAACTGTCATGCCCTTGTTCCGGCCTCAATTCTGGGCTTCCCTGACATTCAATCCCCTCAGATCACAGGAGTGCCCAAGTGGCTCCCGATACATCCACCGCGACCGACGCCGACGCCCTTGCCGCCCTGGCCGACATCGAACGCCTGGGGGGACAGCTCCGCGCTGCCCGCGCCGCCATCGGCAAGGTCATTTATGGCCAGCAGGATGTCATCGATCAAACCCTGGTGTCACTCCTGTCCGGCGGCCACCTGTTGCTGATCGGCGTGCCCGGCCTCGCCAAGACCAAGCTGGTCGAGACCTTGGGCATCGTCCTGGGCATGGATGCCAAGCGCATCCAGTTCACGCCCGACCTGATGCCGGCCGACATCCTGGGCTCCGAGATCCTGGAAGAGACCGATGCCGGCCGCCGCTCCTTCCGCTTTATCCAGGGCCCGGTGTTCGCCCAGCTCCTGATGGCCGACGAGATCAACCGCGCCAGCCCGCGCACCCAGTCGGCGCTGTTGCAGAGCATGCAGGAGAAGCACGTCACCGTGGCCGGCAAGCGTTACGACCTGCCGGAGCCGTTCCACGTTCTGGCCACCCAGAATCCGCTCGAGCAGGAAGGCACCTATCCGCTGCCGGAAGCCCAGTTGGATCGCTTCTTGCTGCAGGTCGACGTGGGCTATCCCGACGAAGCCGCGGAACGTCAGATCATGATCGGCACCACCAGTGCCAATGCGCCGACCACCTCGCAGGCCTTGACGCCGGCCGACTTGATGGCGGCGCAGACCTTGGTGCGCCGCCTGCCGATCGGCGAGAGCGTGGTCGACGCCATCCTCAAGCTGGTGCGCGCCGGCCGGCCCGAATCGAGCGACCTCGACGTCGTGCGCCAGCGCGTCGCCTGGGGACCGGGCCCGCGCGCCAGCCAGGCCTTCATGCTGGCGTGCCGCGCCCGCGCCATCATCCAGGGCCGCCTCGCCCCCTCGGTCGACGACGTCGTGGCGCTGGCCGGCCCGATCCTGCGCCATCGCATGGCGGTGAATTTCTCGGCGCGCGCCGAGGGCATCACGGTCGAGACGGTGATCGGCCAGATGTGCGCCCGCCTGGGTTAAATGGCTTCCGCCTCGACCCTCAACCGTTCGCTGGAGCTCGCCGGAACGCTGCCCGCCTTGATGGTGGCGGCCGATCGCGTTGCCGCGACCGTGATCCAGGGCGTGCACGGCCGGCGACGGGTCGGCCAGGGCGACGCCTTCTGGCAGTACCGGCCGTATCGCGACGGCGACAGTGCGAGCCAGATCGATTGGCGCCAGAGTGCGCGCAGCCGGCACCTGTTCGTGCGCGAGACCGAATGGGAAGCGGCAGCGAGCGTCTGGCTGTGGCGCGACGCCTCGCCGTCAATGCAATACGCCTCGCTGCGCAACGCCGACACCAAGGCGGTGCGCGCCGAGCTGATTACGCTCGCCCTGGCGAGCCTGCTCAGCGACGCCGGCGAGCGCGTGGCCGTGCTCGGCTCGGGCATGCGGCCGATCTCCGGGCGCATCGCCGTGCGCCGCATCGCCGAGACATGGTTCGACGAAACCCGGAACGCGAGCCGCCCGCCGGCAAGCCTGCCGCCTCTCGTGCCGCTACCGGCGCATGGCAGCGTCGTGCTGGTGTCGGACTGGCTCGATCCGCTCGACAAGATCGAGGAGGTGGTGCGTCACTACGCCAGCGGCGGCGTGCGCGGCCACATCGTCCAGGTGCTCGATCCGGCGGAAGAGGATCTGCCGTTCGACGGCCACGTGAAGTTCGAGGGGCTCGAGGCCGAGGGCCAGCATACGATCCGCCGCGTCGAGACGGTGCGCACCGCCTATGGCGCCCGCCTCGCCGCGCAGCGTGAAGGCCTGCAGCGCCTAGCTCGTCCTTCCAACTGGACCGTGCATCTTCATCGCACCGACAAGCCGGCGCAAACGGTGCTGCTGTCCCTTTATATGGCTATGGCCGACCTCAGTCGGCTGACGGCGGCATGATGGTTGTGATCGCGCGTGCCCATCTCAAATCCCTCCCCCGTCATCGGGGGAGATGGCCCCGTAGGGGGCGGAGAGCGAGAGCTGCAGTCGGGATTCCTCCGATCCTGACGTCGGAATTCGAGGCATCCGGTCTGTGGCGGTCCCCCTCCGCCCCGTATGACGGGGCACCTCCCCCGATGACGGGGGAGGGGAATGAGCAAGAAAATCCATGCTGAGTCTCGGCGCCTTCGCCTTCGCCACACCGGGCATGCTGGCCCTGCTGCTGGCATTGCCGGTGATCTACTGGCTGCTGCGGCTGATCCCGCCGTTGCCCAAGCTCGTGCGCTTTCCGGCGATCCGCCTGCTGATCGGGCTGGAGCCCTCCGAGCAGACGCCGATGAAGATGCCGTGGTGGCTCCTGCTGCTACGACTGCTTCTGGCGACGGCGCTGATCCTGGCGGTGGCGCGGCCGGTCCTCAACCCGCAAGCCGACCTGCCCGGCCGCGGGCCGCTCCTGCTGGTGATCGACGACGGCTGGTCGTCGGCGCCGGGCTGGACGACACGCATCACCCATGCCGAGCGGCTGATCCAGCGCGCCGAGCGGGCCAATCGTCCCGTAGTCCTGACCGGCACCGCGCCGATGGCGATCGACGCGCCGGCCCTGCGCCGCGGCGCCCTGCGGGCCGACGAGGCGCGCACCGTGCTGCGCGCCTTCCGGCCCAAGCCGTGGCCGACCGACCGCGCCGCCGCCGTCGCGGCGATCGACCAGATGCAGGTCGATCCTGGCGCCTACGCGGTCTGGCTGAGCGATGGGCTGGAGGATGAAGGGGCGCCGAAGCTCACCGAACGGCTGCGCCGCTTCGACGGCCTGCAGGTCGTGCTGCCCGACCAGGCGACGACGCCGCTGCTGTTGTTGCCGCCATCCACTGGCGGACGCGACCTCAAGGTGCAGGCGTTGCGTCCCGTGGCCGACGGCCCGCGCAAGGTCGCCATCCAGGCAGCCGACGAGCAGGGCCGCGTAGTCGCCCGCATCGATCTCGACTTCGCCGCCACATCGACCAAGGGCGAAGGCACGCTGCCGGCGCCGGCCGAGCTGCGCAACCGCATGGCCCGCCTCGACATCGAGACGCAGGGCGGCGCCGGCAGCACGGTGCTGCTCGACGAGCGCTCGCGCCGCCGACCGGTCGCCATCCTCGGCGAGCGGCCGACCGCGACCGGCCAGCCGCTCTTGCAGGAGGTCTACTTCCTCGAGCGTGCGCTCGACCCCTATGTCAGCCTGACCATCGGCGATCGCGAGACCGTGCTGACGCGCAACACCGCCGTGCTGCTGATCCCCGACGGCGCCGTGCCCTCGGCCAACGATCGCGAGGAGATCGCCAAGTGGATCGAGCGCGGCGGCATCGCCGTGCGCTTCGCCGGCCCCAACGTCGCCGCCGGCAACGATCCGCTGGTGCCGACCCGGCTACGGTTGGGCGATCGCGCCCTGGGCGGCGTCATGAGCTGGGGCCAGCCCAGTGCCCTCGCCGAGTTCCCGGCCAACAGCCCGTTCCTCGGCATTCCGATCCCCAAGGACGTGCGCATCTCGCAGCAGGTGCTGGCCGAGCCGACGCCCGATCTCGCCGACAAGACGTGGGCACGGCTCGCCGATGGCACACCGCTGGTCACGGCCGAAAAACGCGGACAAGGTTATCTCGTGCTGATCCACACCACGGCCAACACCGGCTGGAGCAACCTCGCCATCTCGGGCCTGTTCGTGAACATGCTGCAACGCCTGGTCACCCTGTCGCGCGGCGTCGCCGGCGATGGCGTCAACAAGGCGCTGAAGCCGTGGCGGACGCTCGATGGCTTCGGCCGCCTTGGCGCCCCGCCGGCCGGTGCGCAAATCCTGCCGGCCGACGCCGTCGAGACCTTCAAGCCCAAGCCGACCACACCGCCAGGCCTCTACGGCGACGAGAACGCCCAGGTCGCGTTCAACATCGGCGGCCGTGTCGGCGAGCCCAAGCCACTGGCGCTGCCGAGCGGTGTGAGCACCGATCGCCTTTCCGAAGGCGGCGAGACCGACCTGTCGCGCTGGTTCCTGCTCGGCGCGCTGCTGCTGCTGCTGACCGACATCTTCATCGCGCTGTGGCTGCGCGGCCTGCTCGGGCGCGCCCTGCGCATCGGTCGCGCCGCGCCGGCCGCGTTGTTGCTCGGCCTCGCGATCCTCGTCCCTTCGCCGCCATCCGATGCCCAGCAGCCGCCGCGCCCGCAACGCGC
>JBGAKU010000333.1:0-5207 GCA_044224255.1 Geminicoccaceae bacterium | reverse complement strand
ACAGGGAGAAGGAACATCATGAAGCGATTCGCGACTCTGGCCGCGACGGCAGCTCTGATACTGGGCGCCGCCACCTCGGTCATGGCCCAGGATGCGCCGCGCATCGTCGTGGTCGTGCACGGCCAAGCCTCCGACCCGTTCTGGTCGGTGGTCAAGAACGGCGTCGACGAGGCGCAGAAAGTCACTGGCGCGACCGTGGAGTACCGGGCGCCCGCCACCTTCGACATGGTCGAGATGGCGCAGCTGATTGATGCGGCGGTTGCGAGCAAGCCCGACGGCCTGGTGGTCTCGATCCCCGATGCCGCGGCCCTCGGCGACTCGATCAAGAACGCGGTCGCCTCGGGCATCCCGGTGATCTCGATGAACTCGGGCTCGGACGTGCGCGAGGAGCTGGGCGTGCTGGTGCATGTCGGCCAAACCGAGTTCGAGGCCGGCGAGGGCGGCGGCAAGCAGATGAAGGAGGCCGGCGTCACCAAGGCGATCTGCCTCAATCAGGAGGTCGGCAACGTGGCGCTCGACCTGCGCTGCGAGGGCTTCGCCAAAGGCCTCGGCGGCGACGTCCAGGTGGTCGCGGTCGGCATGGACCCGACCGAGATCCAAAGTGCGGTCAAGGCGCAGTTCGCGGCCAACGCCGACATCGGCGGCGTGCTGGCGCTCGGGCCGTCCGCGGCCGAGCCAGCACTGGCAGCGCTCGAGGAGCTGGACGTGCTCGACAAGGTGAAGTTCGGGACGTTCGACCTGTCACCCGGCGTGCTCGAGGCGATCCGCGACGGCAAGATGCTGTTCGCGATCGACCAGCAGCAGTTCCTGCAGGGCTATCTGCCGATCGAGCTGCTGACGCTCTACCACAAATACGGCCTGATGCCGGCCGGCACGGTGATGACCGGCCCAGGCTTCGTCACCAAGGACACGGCCGCACAGGTCATCGAGCTCTCCGCCGCCGGCATCCGCTAGGTCCAATCCGGCTCCCCGGCGCGCCCGACACGCCGGGGACCACCCCCGCGATCAGGGAGCAACGACATGGCCGCCAGCACGGCACCGATCCACGACGAGCGACTGGCCGAGACCCCGCTCGTCCGCCGGCTGATGACCCGCCCCGAGCTGGGTGCGGTCGCCGGCACAATCCTGGTCTTCCTGTTCTTCGGCGTGGCCGCGCGCGGCACCGGCATGTTCTCGGCGCTGGGGATCGTCACCTTCCTCGAGGTGTCGGCCCAGCTCGGCATCATCGCCGTGGCCGCGGCGCTCTTGATGATCGGCGGCGAGTTCGACCTCTCGGTCGGCTCGATGATCGGCGCGGCCGGCGTGGTGCTCGCGATCCCGGCCGTGGTCTGGGGCTGGCCCTTGTGGCTGTGCATCATCCTGGCCTTCGCGGTCGCCGCCGCGGTCGGCTGGGTCAACGGCATGGTCGTGGTCCGCACCGGCCTGCCCTCCTTCATCGTCACCCTGGCGGGCCTGTTCATCCTGCGCGGCCTGACCATCGGCTTCACCCGCCTGATCACCGGCCGCACCCAGGTCTCGGGGCTCAAGCCCCTGGTCGAGCAGGACTGGCTGGCACCGCTGTTTGCCGGCAAAGTCGGCTATTCCGTGTTCGCCTGGCTCGCCAGCAACGGCTGGATCGCCGCCCGCAACGACGGTACGCCGCAGGTCCAGGGCATCCCCATGTCGGTGGTCTGGTGGGTCGTGCTCGCCGCGCTTGCGACCTGGGTCCTGCTGCGCACACGCATCGGCAACTGGATCTTCGCCGCCGGGGGCGACCCCAACGCCGCGCGCAATGTCGGCGTGCCGGTGGCCAAGGTGAAGATCGGCCTGTTCATGTGCGCCGCCATGGCCGCTGCCCTGTTCGCCTGCGTGCAGACGCTGGGCGCGGGCTCCGCCGACGTGCTGCGCGGCACGCAGAAGGAGTTCGAGGCGATCATCGCCGCGGTGATCGGCGGCTGCCTGCTGACCGGGGGTTACGGCTCGGCCGTCGGTGCCGCGTTCGGTGCCTTGCTGTTCGGCACGGTGCAGCAGGGGATCTTCTACACCGGCGTGAACACCGATTGGTTCAAGGTGTTCCTGGGCGCCATGCTGCTGATCGCCGTCCTGTTCAACAGCTACATCCGCAAGAAGGTCACGGGAGGACGCTGAGATGGCCACGACTCCACTGATCGACGTGCAGAACATCAGCAAGCAGTTCGGCTCGGTGATAGCACTCTCGGGCGTGTCGATGGCCGTGTTCCCGGGCGAGGTGCACTGCCTGCTCGGCGACAACGGCGCCGGCAAGTCGACGCTGATCAAGACGCTCTCGGGCGTGCACGCGCCCAGCGCCGGGCAGATCGTGATCGAGGGCCAGCCGGTCGTGATGTCCGGCCCGCGCGACGCGCTCGACCGCGGCATCGCCACCGTGTTCCAGGACCTGGCGATGATCCCCTTGATGAGCATCACCCGCAATTTCTTCATGGGCCGCGAGGTCACCAAGGGAGCGGGCCCGGCGCGGCGGTTCGACGTCGACACCGCGAACCGGGTGGCGCGCGAGGAGATGAAGAAGATCGGCATCGACGTGCGCGACCCGACCCAGGCCGTGGGCACGCTCTCGGGCGGCGAGCGGCAGTGCGTGGCGATCGCGCGCGCGGTCTATTTCGGCGCCAAGGTGCTGATCCTGGACGAGCCGACCTCGGCTTTGGGTGTCAAGCAGGCCTCGGTGGTGCTCAAATATGTGGCGCAGGCCCGGGCGCGCGGGCTGGGCGTGATCTTCATCACCCACAATGTCCACCACGCCTGGGCGGTGGGCGACAAGTTCACCGTGCTGAACCGCGGCAAGACCCTGGGGACGCACACCAAGGAGAGCATCACCCGCGAGGAGCTCTTGAACATGATGGCCGGCGGCAAGGAGCTCGAGCAGCTCTCGGCCGAGCTCGACGAGTTCAGCCGCGCCGACCAGGCGAAGGTGACCGGCCGGCAATCGCCGCTGGAGGCCGCGGCCGCCGCCGAGCACGCCATGGCCGAGGCCCTGAAGCACTGACCGGCAGCTCCCGGGAGATCGTCATGTTCACGCTCGCGGTCTGCTCGGAGATGATCTTCCGGGACCTGCCCATCGAGGTGCGCGTCGAGAAGATCGCCGCGCTCGGCTTCGCGGTCGAGATCTGGGACTGGACCAAGCACGACATCGGCGTCTTGGAGCGAACCGGCGCGGTCTTCTCGTCGATGACCGGCTACGTCACCGGCGACCTGATCGATCCGGACGGGGCCGACGAGCTGCTGCGCACCGCGGCGCAGTCGATCCCGGTCGCCAAGCGCCTCGGCGTCCCGCGCCTCAACCTGCACGGCACCGGCCTCGACGGCCGCGGCCTGCCGGTGCGGCCGATCCAGGTCGTGACCGGCGCCATGTGGCTCAAGGCACGCGACACGCTCGCCCGCCTGGCCGATCTGGGGGCACGCCACGACGTCATGTTCGTGCTCGAGAATCTGAACGCCGAGATCGACCATCCGGGCGTGCCGTTCGGCCGTGCCGCCGACTGCCTGGCCCTGGTCCAGGCGGTCGACCATCCGCACCTGCGCCTGATGCTCGACCTCTACCATGCGCAGATCGGCGAGGGGAACCTGATCGAGCTGGTGCGGCGAGCGGCACCCTGGATCGGCGAGATCCAGGTCGCCGACGTGCCCGGGCGCTGCGAGCCCGGCACCGGCGAGATCAACTATCCCGCCATCGCCCGCGCGCTCGCCGCGATCGGCTACGAGGGCACGATCGGCCTCGAGGCCTGGGCCTCGGGCGACGACGGGCTGGCACTGCACCGCTTCCGCCAAGCCTTCACCCTCTCCGATCCGTCATGAGCAGCCGCACCAAGCTGTTGGGAACTCCGTCATGCTGAGATTCGCCGTTCTGGGCTGCGGCCGCATCGGTCGGATGCACGCCCGCAACATCGCGGCCCATCCCCGCGCCGAGCTGGTCGCCGTCTACGACGTGGCGAGCGAGGCGGCCCGCTCCGTCGCGGCCGAGCTCGGCGCCAAGGCAGCGGAATCGGTTGAGGCGGTCCTCGACGATCCGTCGGTGCAGGCGGTGCTGATCGCGTCCTCGACCGACACGCATGTCGACCTGCTGACCCACTCCGCCAAGGCCGGCAAGGCGGTCTTGTGCGAGAAGCCGATTGATCTCGACATCGCCAAGGTCGAGGCCTGCTGGGCCGAGATCGGCAAGCTCGATCCGGTGGTGATGGTCGGTTTCAACCGGCGCTTCGACCCGTCCTTCAAGGCGCTGCGCGACCGGCTCCAGACCGGCGAGATCGGCAAGCTCGAGCAGGTGATCATCACCAGCCGCGATCCGGCGCCGGCCCCGATCGAGTATCTCAAGGTCTCGGGCGGGATCTTCCGCGACATGACCATCCACGACTTCGACATGGCGCGCTACCTCGCCGGCGACATCGTCGAGGTGCATGCGATGGGTGCGAACCTGATCGACCCGGCGATCAAGGCGATCGGCGATGTCGACGCCGTCATGGTCACGTTGCGCGCCAGGGACGGGGCGCTGGTCCACATCAACAACAGCCGCCGCTGCGCCTATGGCTATGACCAGCGCGTCGAGGCCTTCGGCGAGAAGGGCATGCTCCAGGCGCTGAACCGCCATCCGACCACGGTGACCGCCTGGAACGCCGAGCGCACGGGCGCCGGCGACCCTGTCCTCGACTTCTTCATCGAGCGCTACCGCGAGGCCTACGACGCCGAGATCGACCACTTCGTCGACTGCGTCGAGAAGGGTACCAAGCCTCTGGCGGGTTTCGCCGAAGGGCGCGAGGCGCTGAGGCTCGCGGACGCGGCGCTGGAGAGCCTGCGCCGCGGTGCGGCCGTCCGCATCGACAGCTGACCGCACGGCGGCGCGGACACAACCCCCGCCGCCGTGCGAACGCTCAGGCCTGCACGCCCTTCACGTACCAGTCCATCTTCAGCAGATCCTCGTCCGGGACGGTGAGCCCGGACCCGACCCGCTCGGTGCCGGACTGATCCATGATCGCGCCGCCGAACGGATGGCGCACGCCGGCGATGATCTCGTTCTTGACCGCGTCGGCCGCCGTCGCGACCTCGGGCGGAACCGAAGGCCCATAGGGGGCGATCTCGACCATGCCCTCCTTCAGACCGTGCCAGACGCTCTGCGACTGCCAAGTCCCGTCGAGCACCGCCTGGGTGCGCTGAATATAGTAGGGGCTCCAGTTGTCGACGATCGCGGTGAGCTGGCC
>JBGAKU010000332.1:0-5603 GCA_044224255.1 Geminicoccaceae bacterium | reverse complement strand
GACTGGTCGACTCCGCCTGCTGACCGCAAGGACTATCTCGGCGGCGTCGGCGGGATACGCACGCACAACACGCGCATCCATCTGCTCGAGGCATTGACCACCCATTACGAGCTGGCGCGCAGCGCCAGGGTGGCGGGCCGGCTCGCGGAGGTCGCCGGCCTGACCGAGAGGGCCCTGGCAGGACGACGGCTTTCGCGTCACGGACGGCGGCGCCCCCAGTCCGGCAGTCCTACGGGCACGACCTGGAAACGATCCACTACGCCAGCAGGCCTGTGGTTGCTGGCCAGTGCGGCGACCCGCCCGCCTTCTACGGCAAGGTCGTCGACGACACGCTGCGTCTCGGCGAGGATCGCTCGCTGGGCGGCATCTTCGATCCTGGTCCGATCGGCTGCTTGCGATGCGCTGGCCAGCAGCGACTGGCCCAGGCCGAGACCCTGCTGACCCTTGGCTGATCGACGCCCTGCTCTACACGGCAGAGCCGGCGCAAGTCAGCCTTTCTCCGCACGCTGGACTGGGTCGGGCGCTGGCAGGTCGATTGGGGGCAGGGCTCCTGGTACGACACGATCGGAGCCGACCTCAAGCCGAGCGGCGGCAAGGCCGGTCCATGGGGCGGCCCCTACCACACCGGCCGGGCCGTGCTCGGCTGCCTGCGCCTGATCGACGTCATCCAGAACACGCCGAAGGGCGGCTGCACGCCGCTCTGACGGGGGTCAGCGCGTCGTGATCCGGTACATGTCCTCGATGTACTTGCCCCGGTGCGCCCACCACAGCAGACGCGCCAGTATCGGCGGCAGGATCACCGCCAGCGCGAAGATCCCGAGGCTGGTCCAGACGTCGAACGGATCGCCCGCCTGCGCCGGCTGCGCGCTGTAGACCGATGGCACGAGATAGAAGGCGCAAGACAGGCTGCGACCAGCGCGCCGACATAGCCAGTGCGCCGATAGCGCTGACGCACGATCCAGTAGGTGCGATGGAGCTTAGCCATGGCAAACTGCTCCCGAGCGCTGGCTCAACGACAACTTTTTGCGCCTTCTTCAGATCATGGAAGCGATGGTGCCTCAAGCCAATATTTTGTGAAACGTCGGTCATTCGCGGCAGGCGGCACATCTCAGTCCGTCGCTGCTGCTTCCCTTTCGCTGCCCGCCAGCAGTTCGCGGATGCCGTGCAGCGGAACCATGAGCCACGCCGGCCGGTTGGCCGCTTCTTGCGCGAGCTCGAACAGATGGCGGAGCTTGAACGGAAGCAGCAGGCGGTCGGCCGCCAGCGGATCGGCCGGCCAGCTCGGGCAGCCGGCGATGCCGCTGCGATATTCGGCCATGAACGCCGCCTGCGCCAGATCGCGCCATGTCAGCGCCGGCGCCAGGAGCTGATCGATCGCCGCCGCGTCGCTCTCGGCGAAGCGCAGCACCCCGGCCCACGCCGCGCGATCGAACGAGCGCAGCATGCCGGCGACGTCGTCCAGCGGCGAGCCCTTGCGGCGCCGCTCGGCCAAAGGGCGCCGCGGATCGCCGGCGAAACCCAGGAGCGTGATGTCGCCCTTGGCCACGATCAGCTGGCCGAGGCCGTATTCGCCGTGGAACCGGGTCTTGCACAGGCCTTCGGGCAGGGCGAGCGGCGCCTCCAGCACGGCAGCGATGGCCGGACGCAGGGCGAGGACCGGCTCGATCTCCGCCCTTGCCGCCTCGCCGGCCGTGGCCAGCGCCTGGTCCAGCGCCGCATAGCCGGCCGCCACCGCCTCGCCGGCCGCGAGCCGCCAGTGCTCGAGATCGGTCGCCGTCATCGGCTCGCGGGCGAAGGCCGGATCGTCCGTGTCGATCGCCAGCGCCTGATGCAGTTCCGCCGTCCGGCGCCCGATCAGCCGCACGACGTTGAGATGGAGCTCGTGCAGCGTGGCCGGACTTGGCCGGTTCGCCTCCGGGGTATGGCGCAGCTCCTCCAGCACGCGGTCCAGATGGTCGAGAGTCCACAGCCAGCCATTGCCCTGGTTGGCGATGAACGCGAAGACGGCCGCCAGCGCGGTAGGGGTGCCGTCGTCGGCCAGATGCTCGATCGAGCCGTGCACGGCCGGGACGTGGGCGAAGCCGGCGACGTCGCCGAGGAAACGGCCCATCTCCAGCTCGGGATGGATGCCGGGCTCGATGCGCCGGTAGATCTTCAGCAGCAACCGCTCGTCGATGACGACCGCGCTGTTGCTCTCCTCGGAGGTGAGCCGCCGGACCGGTGCTTCGGGGGAGACCTCGAGCTCGCTGGCCGGGACGCTGCCCCGGCAGTGCAGGCGGAAGTCGCCGGTGGCGAAGTCGTGGCCGGTATGCATCAGCCGCAGCAGGGTGCGGGCGAAGTCGTCGGCGTGGGTGGCGTCGTAGAGCGCGCCGACATTGGGGCCGCGCCGGGCCTTGGCCAGCGTGTAGGGCAGCAGCGGCGCCCCCGGTGCCAGATTCTCCTCACCCCACTGGACCGCGAACGGCAGCAGGTAGCATTGCGCGGTGCCGCCGACCGGGACGACCTCGAGCTCGGTCAGGAGATAGTTGCCGGTGCGCCCGCGCACCTCGCCGGCGCGCGCCAATTGCACCGTCTCGACCGATCTCGCGACGAACCAGAGCTGCTTGGGCAGATATTCGGGCAGCACCTGACGGGCGAGGTCGCGCCCGCCGCGGCTCTCGCTGATCGCCTTGTAGCTGTCGTGCAGCACGATCGTGATGAATTCCGGCAGCGGCTCCGGAGCCGGCTGGTGCCAGGTCGGGAGCTGGCCCGCCTCGGGCAGGGCGAACCAGTAGAAGCCGTAGCCGGGCAGGGTGACGCGGTAGCTCGGGTCGGTGATCGGGGGGAAGGCCGTACGGCCGAGAAGCTCGACCGGAACCCGGTCGCGGTAGGCGCCAAGCTCGAGATCGCAGGCCTGCGCGTTGTGCGACAGGTTGTAGACGCACAAGATCGTCTCGCCGTCGTACTCGCGCAGGTAGGCCAGGATCTTGCGGTTGCGCGGGTAGAGAAAGTTCAGCGTACCGCGGCCGAAGGCGCGCCGGGCCTGGCGGACCGCGATCAGCCGCTTCATCCAGTTGAGCAGCGAGCCCGGGCTGCGCTGCTGCGCCTCGACGTTGACCGCTTGGTAGCCGAAGATCGGGTCCTGGATCGGTGGCGCGTAGAGCGCTTGCGGGTTGGCGCGGCTGAAGCCGCCATTGCGGTCGGGCGACCACTGCATCGGCGTGCGCACACCGTCGCGATCGCCGAGATAGATGTTGTCACCCATGCCGATCTCGTCGCCGTAGTAGAGCACGGGCGTGCCCGGCATCGACAGCAATAGGGCGTTCAGCAGCTCGATCCGGCGCCGGTCGTTGTCGAGCAGTGGCGCCAGACGGCGGCGGATGCCGAGATTGATGCGCATCCGCCGATCGGCGGCATAGGTGTTCCACAGATAGTCGCGCTCGTTCTGCGTGACCATCTCGAGCGTGAGCTCGTCGTGGTTGCGCAGGAAGATCGCCCACTGGCAGCTTTCCGGGATCTCCGGCGTCTGCCGCATGATGTCGGTGATCGGGTGCCGGTCCTCCTGCGCGATCGCCATGTACATCCGCGGCATCAGCGGGAAATGGAACGCCATGTGGCATTCGTCGCCGGCGCCGAAATAGGGGTAGGTGTCCTCGGGCCACTGGTTGGCCTCGGCCAGCAGCATGCGCCCGGGAAAATGGGCGTCGATCTCCGCCCGGATGCGCTTGAGGACCGCATGCGTCTCCGGCAGGTTCTCGCAGTTGGTGCCCTCGCGCTCGACCAGGTAGGGGATGGCATCCAGGCGCAGGCCGTCGATGCCCATTTCCAGCCAGTAGTGCAGCGTGGCCAGCACCTCCTTCATCACCCGCGGGTTGTCGAAGTTCAGATCCGGCTGGTGGCTGTAGAAGCGGTGCCAGAAATAGGCGCCGGCCTCGTGGTCCCAGGTCCAGTTCGATTTCTCGGTGTCGACGAAGATGATCCTGGTGCCTTGGTATTTCTTGTCGCTGTCGCTCCAGACGTAGAAGTCGCGGGCGACCGAGCCCGGCTTGGCGCGCCGGGCGCGCTGGAACCAGGGATGCTGGTCGGAGGTATGGTTGATGACCAGCTCGGTGATCACCCGCAACCCGCGCCGATGCGCTTCCTGCACCAGCCGGCGCACGTCCTTGAGCGTGCCGTAGGCTGGGTTGACCGTCCGGTAGTCGGCGATGTCGTAGCCGTCGTCGCGCAGCGGCGACGGGTAGAACGGCAGCAGCCAGATCGCCGAGACGCCCAGCTCCTGGATATAGTCGAGCTTCGCGATCAGACCGTCGAAGTCGCCGATCCCGTCGCCGTTGCCGTCGAAGAACGCCTTGATGTGGGTCTGGTAGATGACCGCATCCTTGTACCAGTCCAGGCTCGGTGAGGCGGCATCGGCCGGATGCTGCGGCAGGATCGGGTCGGCGGCGGTGTGGTCGGACATGGGGCGGCGCTCACCACGCTGGTCGGGCTAGGCGAAGGGTGGCATCGGACGCTCCATCGCGAAGGCGGCCCGAGCCCAGGAGCCTTGGCTTCCATGCTCCCGAGCGCCGACTGCTAGCACCGCACCGGGAGCTGAACCACCGTTGATGTAACGTCGGGTATTGTCGTTCATGGGCGGGCGGCATGCCGCCCGCCCGGAGCCGGGCGGGCCGAAAGGGTGCCGCAACAAGGGTCAAGCCATTGAGCGGCACCGCTAGTCGGTCGCGGCCGTATGCCAATCAGTTGACGAGGTGTGTGGTTCCTGCGCAATGTGCCATCGTTGAATGGAGAATAGTGGAGGCGGCATGGCCCGGGTCGGAGCGCTTTCTGGACGCGGAGAAATTCTGATCGGCGGTGTCGCCCGGGGACACGTGCACTACGCGATCGACGAGTGTCACCAAGGTGGCCTGGAAGGGCGGCATGGCAGCATCACCGGTGACGACACGCTGCTGCGCGAGATCTGGGAGCATGCTTTCGAGGTGCAGCTGAGCTGCGTGGCCGGGATCTTCCCCGTCCAGATGCGCAGCTACGTGCTCGGACGCGGCTACGCGGCGATCGCGGTCGAAACGTCCGCTACCATGCCGAATGCCGCCTAGTCGCGATACGAGGCCGAACGTTCCGGCCGTCGTCCGGACCCTTCGTCACCATCCCGAGTCTCCGCCCCCAAGCGATCCGCACGCGGCGAAGATCGGTCGCCCGCCGCGGCTACGCGCCGTCGATATCGAGCATGGCCCGATCGTCATCGGTCAAGTTCAGCGTCGTGGCCCTGGCGAAGCTCGCGACCTGGGCCGGGCTGGTGGCGCTGGCGATGGGAGCGGTCACACCCCTCTGCGCCATCAGCCAGGCCAGCGCCACCTCCGCCGGCTTGGCGTCGTGACGGCCGGCCACCTCGTCGAGGGCTCGCAGGATGGCTAGGCCACGCGGGGTCAGATATTTGCCGACGCCGCCGCCGCGCTGGCTTTGACCGAGATCCGCCTCGGTGCGGTACTTGCCGGACAGGAATCCCGAGGCCAGGCTGAAGTAGGTGACCACGCCGAGTTCCTCGCGCACGCAGAGATCCTGCAGCGGCCCCTCGAAGTCGGCGCGGTCGTACAGATTGTATTCCGGCTGCAGCACCTCGTAGCCCG
>JBGAKU010000331.1:0-5346 GCA_044224255.1 Geminicoccaceae bacterium | reverse complement strand
CGGGCGCGTACCGCAGTTCGCCCGAGACAACGGCACGGCACTCGTCTGGTGCCGCCCTTGGGACGGCAAACAATCGATGGCCGTGGACCAGCTCGACCCGTGGTTCATCGAGATCAGCCGTCGGATTCGCCTCGTGAGCACCGCCCGGCGTGTGCAGGCACTGGTCACGACGAGCGCCGTGCAGCGCATCGGCGCGGGAGCGCTCAAGGGCAATGTCGGCGATCCCTGGATCCCCACCAACCGGCAGAACGACTCCGCCGCCTACAACTCGGCGCCCCGCTACGAGATCATGGCCAGTGTTCTCTTCGATCCGGCCAAGTGGGATCTTCCGCTCTGCCTTCAATTTCACAAGGACATCGACAAGGCGCCGATGCTCGCACGGTTCGAGGTGTTCGTCCGCGGCCAAGGCAAGACCGAGGGCTATACCGTCCGCGACGTGCCGTTGACCAGGCAGCGGTTGCCGTGGGTCGCCTCCCCCGACGATCGCGAGCGCTTGGCGACCATCGCCAGGGGCATGGTGGAGGGCGTCCGCATCCTGCTTGGTGGCAAGATCATGCGCACGGCCTTGCTGGCCCTGGTGCAGGGTGGGCCGGAGGCCGTCAAGTTCGGCGACAAGACCGCCACGGCCTGGGTCGACAAGCTGCTCGCGGACGCCGACGACGAGGTGGATCGCACGTTCTTCGACCATCTGTTCGCGCGCGCGGCGGATGAGGAGGCCGGTCGCCGCGGCTGGCTGCTGTTCCTGCGCGCTCTCGCTGTCTCGACCTTCGAGCGCGCCATCGAGGCGTTGCCCGTGCCGGGGCCGCGCCGCTTGCGCGCGATCGCCGTGGCCGAACGCATTGTGTGGGGCGGATTCTACAAGACATTCCCCGAACTGGCGCCGAAGCGTGCCGAGGAGCCTGTCGATGTCGTCTAAGGACCAGCAACGGGTGTGGCAAACGACCATCAGCGACATGGCGCGCGAGATCCGCCAGCGATCGCCGTGGCCGAACGCATCGTGTGGGGCGGATTCTACAAGACATTCCCCGAACTGGCGCCGAAGCGTGCCGAGGAGCCTGTCGATGTTGTCTAAGGACCAGCAACGGGTGTGGCAAACGACCATCAGCGACATGGCGCGCGAGATCCGCCAGCCGATCTATCCGCCTGGGCACTTGGCCCAACTCCGCCGGCTCGACGCCGACCGTCCCGATGGCATCGCGTTCTGGCAGCTCGTGGCCAGGCATGCGCCCGGGGCCTTCGACGACGAGCCCTTAGCGGGGGCGCTGGCAATCGTGCTCCGCGGCATGGCGCTCACCCGCGAATTCCTGACCATCGAGCGCCGCGGTCTCGGCACGGCGCTGGCCGAATCCGGGGTGAGCGAGCTGCGCCTCCTCCGCCTGCTGCGCGCCGACAGGGGCCGTCTCGACGAGGAGACGCGCCAGCTCGCCCGCCTGCTCGCGAGCAAAGGCGAGGCAGGGCGATTCGACTGGAGCGAAATCCTCTGGCTCGTGCTCACGGCCGATACTGAAACAAGCGACCGGTGCCGACGCACCATCGCACGCGATTACTATCGCAAGCTGTTCGATACCAAGTCCACCAGCGGGGAGAAGGCCGCATGAGCGTGCCGCGATTCATCCAGATCCACACACTGCATTCCTATCCCGCCGCCCTTCTGAACCGCGACGACGCCGGGCTCGCCAAGCGGATGCCGTTCGGCGGCATCGAGCGGACGCGCGTCTCCTCGCAATGCCTGAAACGGCATTGGCGGATGGCGAACGACCCGTTCGCCCTGCGCACGATCAGCCCCGACATCGGTGTCTCGGTACGGTCGCGCCGAGTGTGGTCGGTCAAGGTGGCAGATGCACTCGTCGCTGAGGGTATCGACCAGAAGGCCGTCGAGGCCGTGCTGAAGGCGATGCAGGACGATCTTTACGGGCAGAGCAAGAAAGCGCAGGCCAATGCCAAGGATGCCGGGATCGACTTGGATCGCAGCGAGCTGGTCGTCCTGGGCTTCAAGGAAATCGAGTATCTGAAACAGGAAACCAAGCGGATCGTCGCGCTCACGGGCGCCGATGCGAAGAAGATCGCGGTGGAGCTGAAGGACCTCCGTAAGAATCTGCATGCCCTGATCGCCGGGGCCGGGATCGATGCCGCTATGTTCGGCCGGTTCGTCTCCGGTGATCGCGAAGCGCGGGTCGATGCTGCAGTCCATGTCGCCCATGCGCTCACCGTGCATGCGCAGGCGAGCGAGCCCGACTACTTCACTGCCGTGGACGATCTCCAGGCCGAGGAGCAGGGCTCTGGCGCCGGTCACCTGAACACGACGGAGCTGACCTCCGGCGTCTATTACGGCTACGTCGTCGTGGACGTGTCGTCGCTGGTGGCCAATCTCGAAGGCTGCAATGCCAAGCGTTGGCTGGATGCCGACCGGACGCTCACGGCCAAGGCGGTGGAGCATCTCCTGCACCTGATCGCCAAGGTGACGCCGGGCGCCAAGCTCGGCTCGACCGCACCCTACGATTGGGCATCGCTGGTCCTGGTCGAGGCGGGCGACGAGCAGCCGCGCACGCTGGCCAACGCCTTCCTTGAGCCCATTAAGCGCACGCCCCAGGACCAATGCGCCGCCGAAGCTTTGGCGCGGCATGTCGCCGGCATCGACGCGATGTACGGCTCGACCGTCATCCGCTGGCTCGCGACCCGACTCAACGCAGTCGAGATCGCAGGCGCCACCACCTGCACCTTCCCGAAGCTCGTTGCGGCCACCGCCGCGGCGATCAGAGGGGACGCCTGAGGTGCGCTGCCTGATCCTCCGGCTCGACGGGCCGCTGATGGCCTTTGGCGACGTGGCCGTCGACGAGATCCGGCCGACCCGGCGCCTGCCGACGCTGTCCATGCTGACGGGCCTTCTCGGCAACGCGCTCGGCTACGACCATAGCGACGTCCACGCCCTGCAGCGCCTGCAGGACCGGCTGCTGATCGCGGCCCGTCTCGACCATCCGGGTCGCACGATCGTGGACTATCAGACCGCCGAGATCGCGAAGAAGGATCCGATGTGGACCACGCGCGGCAAGCCGGCCGAGCGGGCCGGTGGTGATCAGAGCTACAGCGGGCCGGTGCTGCGCTACCGGCACTACGTGGCCGATGCCGTGGTGACGGTGGCCGTCTCCCTGGAGCCGGCGGGCGAGGCCCCGACACTCGACCATCTGGAGGAAGCCCTCCGCCGCCCGGCGCGGCCCTTGTTTCTCGGGCGCAAAGGCTGCCCCCCGGCCCGCCCGCTGCTGGTCGGCCAATCGCAGGAGGTCGATGGGCTCGCCGAGGCGCTCGATGCCATTCCCGTAGAGCAGAGGCGAGGACAACACTCCGGTACTGTTGCGACGCTTGTCGAGGTGCCGGATCGGGCCGGGGAGCCTACGGCTGACCGGGTCGTCGAGGTCGCGGATGTACGGGACTGGGTCTCCGGGCTGCACGTGGGCGGGCGCCGTGTCCGCGAGCTGAGGATCGCGCATGGAGGCGAGCCGTGACCCTGCACATGATCCGGCTGGACGTGCGCCGGCCAGGCCTCGTCCGGTTCGCCCGCGACGCCAGCCTGCCGCTCGACGACGAAGGCTATTTGCTGCATTCGGCGCTGCGGGCCGCCTTCGGTGCCGCGGCGCCGCAGCCGTTCGCGCTGATCGACGCCAAGAGCGAGCGCCCGGCCCACGTCCTGGGCTACGGTCCGACCGGGGCGGATGGACTGCGCGAGACACTGGCCATAGCCGCGCCGACACTCGATGCGACGTTCGATCTCGGCAGCCTCGAGGCCAAGGCAATGCCGGCGACGTTTCGCGAAGGTGCCATCTACGGGTTCGAGGTGCGAACCTGCCCGGTCGTTCGGCAGTCGCGGCGCGGCGACGGCGCCAGGGGCCATCGTGAGATCGATGCGTTCCTGCACGCGACCCTCGCGGTCGAGGCCGACGTGCCGGTCGACCGCGAGGCGGTCTATCGCGCTTGGGTGAGCGAGCGATTGCGGCTGGGCGGTGCCGAGCCGCTCACGTTGGCGGTGCAACGCCTGGATCAGGCACCTCTCGTTCGCCGCCGTCACCGCTGGAACGCGGCGGAACGGTTCCAGGAAGCTGTTGGACCCGCGGAGCGGCTGCAACGGCGCGCGGGCGGCCGGCAGATCTTCTCGCGCCGTCCTGACGTCACCTTCCGCGGCACGCTCCAGGTCACCGACCCCGACCGCTTCCACGCTCTCCTCGCCCGCGGCGTCGGCCGCCACCGCGCCTTCGGCTTCGGCATGCTGCTGTTGCGGCCGGCCTGAGCATGGTCCTGCTCGGCCGGCTCGGCCTTGAGACCGCCCGCATCCCGCATGTCGACCGGCATGGCCTGGTCTGGCTCGAGCGCGGCGCGCTCTACGTCGAGGACGGCACCTTGCGCTTCAAGGCGGCAGGCTCGCCCAGCCTCGTGGCCGGCGACTATGCGCTGCCGTTCCAGACCCTCTCGCTCGTCCTGCTCGGCCCCGGCGGCTCGGTCACCCACGATGCGCTGCGACTGCTCGCTCGCCATGGCACCGGGCTCGTCGCCGTCGGCGAGGGCGGTGTGCGGCTCTACTCCGCCCCACAACTCGGCCCCGACGCCAGCATGCTGGCCCGCCGGCAGGCACGGCTGTGGGCCGACACCGACACGCGCATCGGCATCGCGCGGCGTATGTTTGCGCTCCGCTTCGGTGAGGTACTGCCGCACAGCTCGCCCGACGTGCTGCGCGGCATCGAGGGCGCAAGGGTCAAGGAGAGCTACAAGCTGCTGGCCGCGAAGCACCGGGTGCCGTGGGGTGGCCGACGCTACGACCGGCAGAACCCCAACGCCACTGACGAGCCCAATCAAGCCATCAACCACGCCGCGACCTGCGTCGAGGCCGCCGCCATGATTTCCGTCGCTGCCACGGCCACTATCCCGCAGCTCGGCTTCGTCCACGAGGACAGCGCCAATGCCTTTGTGCTCGACATCGCCGACCTGGTGCGCACGACCGTCACCGTGCCCGTCGCCTTCGCTGCCGCGCGCGCCTGCCTCGATAGTCCGCTACTGACGCTCGAGCGCGAGGTCCGCAAGCGGGCCGCCGAGGCCTTTCGCAAGGACAAGCTGATCGACATGCTGATCGAGCGCATCAAGACCCTGTTCGAGGCCGATAGCTAGGAGCATGGCATGGTCGTGATCGTCACCCGTGACGTGGCCGACCGATATCGCGGCTTTCTCGCCTCGTGCATGCTGGAGATCGCCCCCGGCGTGTACACGGCGCCGCGCATGACGGCCGGCGTGCGCGAGCGCGTCTGGGCCGTGCTAGCGGACTGGTTCGGCGCTCTGGGCGGCGGCTCCGTCGTGATGACTTGG
>JBGAKU010000330.1:0-5353 GCA_044224255.1 Geminicoccaceae bacterium | reverse complement strand
TCCAGCGCCTGTTCGGATGAGGAAATGGCACCGATAGTGCCGGCGCCATTCCCCATGAGGCCTGGTGGTCCTCTCAACTGCTTCGGTTCGCGACATAGTAGGCGGCGAGCTTGGCGATCGCCTGGCTTGTGGATCGGCGTGGAATGTTGACCCCGTGAGGCCGGGGATCGGCGTCGAAGATTGACCCCCCTTCCTCCGTGAACGGCAGTGCCCGTCCGGGTGTTTCTGGACGGGTGGCGGGGGATGAAGGGCGTGGACACGATCGCGCGGGTGCGCCGCGAGTTTTATGTGCGCGGTCGGTCGATCAAGGAGATCTGCCGTGAGCTCCACGTCTCGCGCAACACGGTGCGGAAGATCCTGCGGAGCGGGGAGACGGCGTTCGAGTACGAGCGGAGCGTTCAGCCGCAACCGAAGATCGGGCCCTGGCGGGAGGAGCTCGACCGGCTGCTGGCGGCGAACGCAGGCCGGGCAAGCCGGGAGCGGCTGACGCTGATCCGCATCTTCGAGGAGTTGCGCGGGCTCGGCTACGAGGGCAGCTACGACGCGGTCCGACGGTATGCGGCCGGCTGGCAGCGGGAGCGGGCCGCGGCGACGGCGGGGGCCTTCGTGCCGCTGAGCTTCGCGCCGGGTGAGGCCTACCAGTTCGACTGGAGCCACGAGGTGGTACTGATCGCCGGGGTCACGGTGACGGTGAAGGTGGCGCAGGTCCGGCTCTGCCACAGCCGGATGCTGTTCGTGCGGGCCTATCCCCGCGAGAGCCAGGAGATGGTGTTCGATGCCCACGACCGGGCCTTCGCCTTCTTCAAGGGCGCCTGCACGCGGGGCATCTACGACAACATGAAGACCGCGGTGGACGCGATCCTGGTCGGCAAGGCCCGGGACTACAACCGGCGCTTCCAGCAGATGTGCGGGCACTATCTGGTGGAGCCGGTGGCCTGCACGCCCGCATCGGGCTGGGAGAAGGGCCAGGTCGAGAACCAGGTCGGCACGGTGCGGCAGCGCTTCTTCTCGCCGCGGCTGCGGGTGCGGAGCTACGAGGAACTCAACGCCTGGCTCGTCGACCGCTGCATCGCCTGGGCGAAGGCGCAGCCGCATCCGGAGGTGCGCGACCGGACGATCTGGCAGATGTTCGAGGCGGAGCGGCCGAGCCTCGTGCCCTATGCCGGTCCGTTCGACGGTTTCCACGCCACGCCTGTCTCGCCGTCGAAGACCTGCCTCGTGCGGTTCGACAACAACAAGTACTCGGTGATGGCGAGCGCGGTGGGTCGGCCAGTCGAGCTGCGCGCCTATGCCGATCGCATCGAGCTTCGTCAGGACGGCCGGGTGGTCGGCCAGCATCGACGCGTCTTCGGCCGTGGTGAGACCGTCTACGATCCCTGGCATTATGTTCCTGTGCTGGCGCGCAAACCTGGCGCGCTCAGGAATGGCGCGCCCTTCCAGGATTGGGTGCTTCCCGCGGCGCTCGAGAAGGTGCGCCGGAAACTGCGATCCGTTCGGGACGGCGACCGTCAGATGGTCGAGGTGCTCGGCGCGGTGCTGACCGACGGCCTGCCGGCGGTCGAGGCTGCCTGCGCCGAGGCGCTGCGAGAAGGTGTCCACTCGGCCGACGTCATCCTGAACATCCTCTCCCGGAGCCGAGACCCCGGCCCACCGGCAACGATCATGACCCCGGAGGCGTTGCGGCTGCGGCACGAGCCCGTCGCCGACTGCGCCCGCTACGACAGCCTGAGGAGGGCGAGCGGATGATGGAGCGAAGCGCGATCATGACGACCATGGGCGACCTGAAGCTCTTCGGCATGCGGGCCGCCTACGACGAGATCGTCGCCACCGCCGTGAAGCGGCAGCACGAGCCCCAGCGGGTGGTCAGCGACCTGCTGACAGCCGAGCTCTCCGAGAAGCAGGCGCGCTCGATCAAGTACCAGATCGCCATCGCCAGGCTGCCGATGGCCAAGGAGATCGACGAGTTCGTCTTCGACGGCACGCCGATCAACGAAACCCTCGTCAGCGACCTCGCCGGCGGCGGCTTCCTCGCCCAGCAGCGCAACCTGGTGCTGATCGGCGGCACCGGCACCGGCAAGACCCACATCGCCGTTGGCATCGCCCGTGCCTGCATCCGCGGCGGTGCCCGTGGCCGCTTCTTCAACGTCGTCGATCTCGTCAACAAGCTCGAGGCCGAAGCCCGCGCCGGCCGCCAGGGCCGTCTCGCCGACCACCTCTGCCGCATGGACCTCGTCGTGCTCGACGAGCTTGGCTACCTGCCCTTCGCCCAGGCCGGCGGCCAGCTCCTCTTCCACCTGATCAGCCGGCTCTACGAGCAAACCTCCGTTGTCGTCACCACCAACCTCGCCTTCGGAGAATGGCCCGCCGTCTTCGGCGATCCGAAGATGACCACCGCGCTCCTCGACCGGCTTACCCACCACTGCGACATCGTCGAGACCGGCAACGAGAGCTGGCGCTTCAAGAACCGCGCCTGAACCCTCAGCGCCTCACCGGAGCAGGACCCGGCCCGTCTCCGCCACCCGCACCGCTGCGCCGGGCCGGCTCCCGCTCCTCGCCACACAGGGGTCAAAATTCGGCGCCGATCGGGGGGCAGGATTCCATGCCGATTGACACACGAGGTCATCCAGGGTGCGTGTTTCGCGTGATGGTGGGCGGCGATTTCAGAGGATGATGGGCGCGGATTTCGCGCGATGATGGGCGGTGATTTCACGTGATCGCGGGCACCTGTTCCACGGGATCGCGGGCGGGTCTGGCCGACAGTCTGAGGATAGATGGCCCCTTTGCCGAGCCAAGGGGCCAGGATGCCAACGGAACGACTGTCGATGCGCCGGATACGCGATGTGCTGCGATTGAAGTATGCCCAGGGGCTGAGCGAGCGGGCGATCGCCGCCTCGCTCGGGCTGGGGAAGGGAACGGTGAGCGCCTATCTGTCGCGCGCCCGGCGTGCCGGGCTCGGCTGGCCCCTTCCACCCGACCTGGATGACGACGGGCTGGAGCTTCTGCTGTTTCCGGCGTCGCCGACGGTGCCGGACCCTGAGCGCCCCGTCCCGGACTGGGCGAAGGTCGACCGCGAGCTCCGGCGTCCCGGAGTGACGCGCGCCCTGCTCTGGGAGGAATACCGCGCCGGCCATCCCGGGGGGTTCGGCTACACTTGGTTCTGTACGCACTACGATGCCTGGAAGGGTCGGGTCCGGCCGACGATGCGGCAGAGCCACGTGGGTGGCGAGAAGGTCTTCGTCGACTTTGCGGGGGACACGATCGACGTGATCGATCCAGGGACCGGGGAAGCCCGGGCGATGAAGCTGTTCGTTGCGGCGATGGGAGCGTCGAACTTCACCTATGCCGAGGCCGTCGCCTCGGAAGGGCTGGAGGACTGGATCGGCGCCCATGTCCGGATGTTCGCGCACCTCGGCGGTGTGCCGAAAGTGGTGGTGCCCGACAACCTGAAGTCCGCGGTGTTCAAGGCGGACCGCTTCGACCCGGGCCTGAACCGGACCTATGCCGAGATGGCCGGCCATTACGGCACCGCCATCCTGCCGGCGCGCCCCCGCAAGCCCCGAGACAAGGCGAAGGTCGAGGTCGCCGTGCAGGTCGCGCAGCGCTGGGTCCTGGCGCGACTGCGCAACCGGCGCTTCTTTTCCCTGGCTGAACTCAACGCCGCGATCCGGCGGCTGGTGGACGAGCTGAACATGCGCGTCATGCGCGGCTACGGCGCCAGCCGCGCCGATCTTTTCGCGACGCTGGACCGCCCGCATCTGCAGCCGCTGCCGCCGGAGCCCTACGCGTTCGCGCGCTGGAAGCGCGCCCGCGTCGCGCCGGATTACCACGTCGAGGTCGACAGCTCCTGGTATTCCGTGCCGTTCGGGCTGATCCGGCAGGAGGTCGATGTCCGCGTCTGCGGCGCCGTCGTCGAGATCTTCCACAAGGGACAACGGGTTGCCAGTCATCCGCGCCGCCCCGGCCGGCGTGCCCATGTGACCGTGTCCGAGCACATGCCCTCGGCCCACCGCCGCTATGCGGAATGGACCCCGGCCCGCGTGCTAGCCGCCGCGGAAAAGCTCGGCCCCTCGGTCACGGCCTTCTGCGAGGCCGTCATGGCGGATCGTCCGCACCCCGAGCAGGGCTTTCGCACCTGCCTCGGCGTTCTCGCCCTCGCCAGGAGCTACGAACCGGCCCGCCTCGATGCCGCCTGCCGGCGCGGGTTGTCGATCCGGGCCCGCTCGGTCGCCTCGATCCGGTCGATCCTGCAGACCGGGCTCGACCGCGCGTTCCTCGAGGACGAGGCCGGGCAGCTGCCCCTGCAGCATCCCAACATCCGCGGACAAGGCTATTACCATTGAAAGGAGACTGCCCTTGCTGACCCATCCCACCTCCGAGCGTCTCATCGCCCTTGGCCTCACCGGCATGGCCAGGGCACTGGATGAGCAACGCCGTGCCGACACCACCTTCGAACCCCTGGGCTTCGAAGACAGGCTCGGCCTGCTGGTCGACCAGGAAGCCGCCGAACGCGATGCCAGGCGCCTGACCGCCCGGCTCAAGTTCGCCGCCCTCCGCCAGGCCGCTTGTGTCGAGGACCTCGACCTGCGCGCGCCGCGCGGCATCGACCGCGCCGTGATGGCCCATCTGGTCGATGGCGCCTGGATCGGCCGCCACGAGAACCTGCTCGTCACCGGTCCAACCGGCCTCGGGAAAAGCTGGATCGCCTGCGCGCTCGGCCACAAGGCATGCCGCGATGGCCGTGCCGTCGCTTACCACCGGGTGCCGCGCCTCTTTGAGGCGCTCGCCATCGCCCGGGGCGACGGGCGGCACGGCCGGATGCTCAAGTCGCTGGCCAAGACCGACCTGCTTATTCTCGACGACTGGGGCCTGGCGGTGCTGACCTCAATCGAACGGCGCGACCTGCTCGAGATCCTCGAGGATCGCCACGGCCGCGGCTCGACGATCGTCACCAGCCAGCTGCCTGTCGAGCACTGGCACGAAGCCATCGGCGACCCGACACTCGCCGACGCGATCCTCGACCGGCTTGTTCACAACGCTCACCGTCTGACCCTCGCCGGAGAAAGCCTGCGGAAGCGGGCTGCCGGAACGAAACCGCTTGACCCGACCGGTCAGGCCTGACCCCATGCACACGTCGGCCAGCCTGCCCACGGTCGTGAAATGGCTGCCCACGATGGCGTGAAACGCGTGCCCACGATCACGCGAAATCAGCGCCCACATTCCGCGAAATGCGCAGTCAGCGGCAACAAGCCGGTATTGGCCGCCTTGCTCAGCTGGTTGAGATTGGAGGACAGCCGCGAGGCCCCCAGCGCCGCCAGCACCCGCGCCAGTTCCGCATGGTCCCTGACCGGATGCC
>JBGAKU010000329.1:0-5382 GCA_044224255.1 Geminicoccaceae bacterium | reverse complement strand
CGGCTATCCCGCGCCCTTCCGGGAGATGGTCGCCGGCCGCTCCTGGCAGGCGCTCGGCGACGCCTTCGGCCTGACCGACTTCGGCGTCAATCTCTGCACCGTCCTGCCCGGTGCCGCATCCTCGCAGCGCCACTGGCACACCGCGCAGGACGAGCTCGTCTACATGCTCGACGGCGAGCTGATCCTCATGACCGACGCGGGCCGCCAGCCGCTACGGCCCGGCATGGTGGTGGGCTTTCCCAAGGACCGGCCCGACGGTCATCACCTGATCAACGAGAGCGACGCGCCGGCCCGGTTCCTCGTCGTGGGCTCACGCTGCAAGGGCGACGAGTGCTACTATCCGGACATCGATCTCCTGGTCACCGCGGACGGCGTGTTCCGCCATCGCTCGGGCGAGCCCTGGTAGCTCAGCCCTCGAGGCGCACGGTGTCCTCGTCGCCCAGCGCCTCGCCATAGCCGATCTCGATCAGCTTGAGCCGCGCGCCGGAAGGATTGCTCAGCCGGTGCTGGACCCCACGCGGCACGCGGATGCTCTGGCCGGCAGCCAGCCGCTCGGTCCGCTCGCCCAGCTCGACCAGCGCCTCGCCCTCGACCACGACCCAGGTCTCGTCGCGGCCGGGATGGTACTGGAGCGTGAGCCGGCCGTGCCCGTCCAGCACGACCTCCTTCACCTTGTGGCCGGACCCGTCCGAGGCCTGATGCTGGAGCACCGTGAACTCGCCCCAGGGGCGGACCTCGCGGGCATGGATCACGGCCTCGCGACGCTCGCCGGCCGTCAGGCGGTCGACGACCCCGCGCACCGCGTCGGCGTTCTCCCGGTCGACGACGAGCAGCGCGTCGGGCGTGTCGATCACCGCGAGGCCGCTCACGCCCGCCACGGCGACGAGGCGCTTCTCGGACCGGATCAGATTGTTCTCGGCCTGCACCGCGATCGTGTCGCCACGGCCCGCATTGCCGGCGGCATCCTTGTCCATCAGCTCCCAGATCGCGTGCCAGGAGCCGACGTCCGACCATTGCGGATCGGCCGGCACGACCGCCACGTGCGAGGACTGCTCCATGACCGCCTTGTCGATGGGCTGGGAGCGGATCGTCGCATAAGCGGCGGCGTCGATCGGCCCGGCCGGGTCGGGCACCGCCGCCCGCGTCGCGGCGAGGATGTCTGGCGACCAGCGCTCCAGCTCGGCCAGCATCCGCCGGGCCTGGAACACGAACATGCCGCTGTTCCAGAGGTGGGTGCCGGTCGCGAACAGCGATTCGGCGACATCGCGCTTGGGCTTCTCGATGAAGCGCTCGACGCGGAACACACCCCCGGCGTCCGGCAGGCCCTCCGCCGGGGCGATCCAGCCGAAGCCCGTCTCGGGGCGTGAAGGGGTGATGCCGAAGGTGACCAGCCATCCCTCGGCCGCCGCCGCGACGGCGTGGGTAAGTGCGGCGTACAGAGCCTGCCGATCCAGCATCAGGTGATCGGACGGGCAGACCCACAAGACCGTGTCGGACCCGAACGCCGCCTCGGCGTGGAGCGCCGCGAGCGCCACCGCGGCCGCGGTGTTGCGGGCCGAGGGCTCGAGCAGCAGATGGTCCTGCAGCGCCGGATCGATCGCCTGATACTGACGCCTGATCAGCACGGCCTGCCCGGCGGCCGCGACGGTGATCACCCGGTTGGCCGGCGCCACCTCGAGCGCCCGGCGCACCGTAGTCTGCAGCAGCGACTCCTCGCCGAACAGCTCGACCAGATGCTTGGGAAAGGCGGCCCGGCTGACCGGCCACAGGCGCGTGCCGGAGCCACCCGCCAGGATGGTCGGGGCAAGGGTCGCGGGAAAGGTGAGCGACATGGTAGGACGGATCCGAGGCGTGTGAGGCGAGACTGCAGGTGCGCTCAGGCTGCACGTCCGGCCGTCCGTGCGCAACCCGCAGGGGTGGCCTGCCGTGGCCGCCGGCGTGCTTGACGGTACCATTGGGCCGCGCCAACGCTCGCATTCCGTTCGCGAGAGAGGGCCGATGAGCGAAAATCTGCGCTGGAGCGTGCATCCGGGCCACGGTCCCTATGCCGAAGGGCTGGATCGCAATCCGGCGAACCATGCGCCACTGACCCCCTTGTCGTTCCTGCTCCGCACTGCCGCCGTCTACCCGGAGCGGACCGCCGTGGTGCACGGCCGGACCCGCCGCACCTATCTTGAGCTGCTCGAGCGCAGCCTGCGGCTGGCCTCGGCCCTCGAGCGTCGCGGCATCCAGCCCGGCGACACGGTCGCGGCGATGCTGCCCAACATTCCCGAGATGCTCGAGGCGCATCACGGCGTGCCCATGTGCGGTGCTGTGCTCAACGCGCTCAACACCCGCCTCGACGCGGCGACGCTCGCCTTCATCCTGCAGCACGGCGAAGCCAAGGCGCTGATCACCGACACCGAGTTCGCGCCGCTGATGCGCGAGGCGGTGCGCCTCGCCGGGCGCCCGATCCTGGTCGTGGACGTGGAGGATCCCGAGGGGCCGGGCGGCGAGACGATCGGCATCATCGACTACGAGGCACTGCTCGCCGAGGGCGATCCGACCTGCGCGCCGCTGTTCCCTGCCGACGAGTGGCAGGCGATCGCGCTCAACTACACCTCCGGCACGACCGGCAACCCGAAGGGCGTCGTCTATCACCATCGCGGCGCGCATCTGAACGCGGTGGGGAACGTGCTGGTCTGGAGCATGCCGCAGTTCCCGGTCTATCTGTGGACCCTGCCCATGTTCCACTGCAACGGCTGGTGCTTCCCCTGGTCGATCGTGCTCCAGGCCGGGGTGCAGGTCTGCCTGCGCCGGGTGGCGAGCGAGACCATCTTCGCGGCACTCGCCGATCACGGCGTCACCCATCTCTGCGGCGCACCGATCGTCATGGGCATGATCGTCAACGCGCCGGATTCGGCCAAGCGCCCGTTCGCGCAGAAGGTCCGTATGATGACCGCGGCGTCGGCCCCGCCGGCCGCGGTGCTCGCGCGGATGGAGGCGCTGGGGATCGAGGTGACCCATGTCTATGGCCTGACGGAGGTCTACGGACCGGCCACGGTCTGCGCCTGGCAGGAGGATTGGTCCGGGCTCGACGCCGACGCGCGCTCGCGCAAGCTGGCGCGCCAGGGCGTGCCCTATCCCGTCCTCGAGGGTCTCGAGGTGATGACCCCCGAGACCATGGCCCCGGTCCCGCGCGACGGCGAGACCATCGGCGAGATCATGATGCGCGGCCACGACGTGATGAAGGGCTATCTTAAGAACCCGACCGCGACGGCGGAGGCGTTCGCCGGCGGCTGGTTCCACACGGGCGATCTCGCGGTCATGCATCCCGACGGCTATGTCGAGATCAAGGACCGCTCGAAGGACATCATCATCTCGGGTGGCGAGAACATCAGCTCGATCGAGGTCGAGGGGGCGCTCTACCGCCACCCCGCGGTGCTCGAGGCTGCCGTGGTCGCCCGGCCCGATCCGCAATGGGGCGAGAGCCCCTGCGCCTTCGTCACCCTGCGCGAGGGGGCGAGTGCCACGGCCGAGGAGCTGATCGAGCACTGCCGGAACGAGCTCGCCCGCTTCAAGGCGCCGCGCAGCATCGTCTTCGGCCCGCTGCCCAAGACCTCGACCGGCAAGATCCAGAAGTTCCAGCTCCGCGAGCAGGCGAAGGCGATCTGACCACCGCTGCCATCGTCGCATGAGCGGGGCGCGGCTGCGGGGCTCGACCGTGGTTGGCGGACCCGGCATGGTGCCGCCGGCCATCAGGGAGGGACATCATGGCGAAGGTGCTGCTGGTCACCGGCGGCTCGCGTGGCATCGGCGCGGCGATCTGCCGGCTGGGGGCTCGCCAGGGTTACGACGTCGCCGTCAATTTCGCAGGCCGCGCGGATGCCGCGGAGCAGGTCGCGGCCGACGTGCGGGCCGCGGGCCAGCGGGCGATGATGTTCCAGGCCGACGTGGCCGATGACGTCGCGGTGACCGCGATGTTTGACCAGGTCCAGGCAGAGCTCGGCCCGGTCACGCACTTCGTCAGCAATGCCGGCATCATCAACCGGGCGGGGCCGCTGGCCGACCTGCCCGTGTCCGAGATCCGACGCATCGTCGACATCGACCTCACCGCGCACCTGATCTGCTGCCGCGAGGTCGTGCGGCGCATGTCGACGAGACGGGGCGGGCAGGGCGGGGCGATCGTCCTGATCTCCTCGATGGCGTCGGAACTTTATGGTCTCGGCGGGTTCATTCCCTATGCCGCCGCCAAGGGCGGCATCGACGTGCTGACCGTCGGGCTGGGCAAGGAGGTGGCCGGCGAAGGCATCCGGGTCACCGGCCTGCGCCCCGGCCTGATCGACACCGACATCCAGGTCGACACCGGCATCGAGGATCGGATCGCCCGCTTCGGGCCAAGCGTGCCGCTCGGGCGCTCGGGCACGGTGGACGAGGTTGCGGAGGCGGTTCTGTGGCTCCTGTCCGACAAGGCTTCCTACGTTACCGCAACCTTGTTCAACGTCTCGGGCGGGAGGTGAGGGGATGAGCGGCTTCGACAAGCGCCTGACCGTCGCGGCGACGCTGCCGGAGGACGCGGACCGCGCGACGTTGGTCGGGCGCGTCTGGTTGCCTGGCGACACGCCCGGGCCGGGGATCGTGACGGTCCGGGATGGGCAGCTCTGGGATCTCACTCCCTTGTGCCGGACGATGAGCGAGCTGTGCGAGGCGGTCGACCCGGTCGCGATCGCCCGCTCGCCCGAGGCGCGGCCGATCGGGCCGCTGGCTCCGGTGCTGGCGAACAGCCGCTGGGACCGGCGCGATCCGGCGCTGCCCTGGCTCCTCGCCCCCATCGACCTGCAGGCGGTCAAGGCGGCCGGGGTCACCTTCGCCCGCAGCATGCTCGAGCGGGTGGTCGAGGAGCAGGTCAAGGGCGACCCGACGCGGGCCGCGGCGATCCGGGGGCGCATCGAGGAGCTGGTAGGCGCCGACCTGCGCGCCGTGCGCCCGGGCAGCGACGCGGCCACGCGCCTGAAGGAGCATCTCGTTGCCCAGGGGGCGTGGTCGCAATATCTCGAGGTCGGCATCGGGCCCGATGCCGAGATCTTCACCAAGACCCAGCCGATGGCCTCGGTCGGCCACGGGGCGGAGGTCGGCGTTCATCCGGTCTCGCGCTGGAACAATCCCGAGCCCGAGCTCGTGCTGGTCGTGAACTCAGAGGGCGCCATCATCGGCGCCACGCTCGGCAACGACGTCAACCTGCGCGACGTGGAGGGACGCAGTGCCCTGCTGCTGGGCAAGGCGAAGGACAACAACGGCTCGTCCAGCCTCGGCCCGTTCATCCGTCTCCTCGACGACGGCTATGGCCTCGACGATCTGCGTGCCGCCGAGATCGGGCTGACGATCGAGGGGGAGGAAGGCTTC
>JBGAKU010000328.1:0-5432 GCA_044224255.1 Geminicoccaceae bacterium | reverse complement strand
GCCAGCGGCGTCAGCCCCCGGCGCCGGGCCTCCTCGGCGCTCATCAGCAGCGTCATCGAGGCGCCGTCGTTCAGGCCCGAGGCGTTGCCGGCGGTCACCGTGCCGTCCTTGGCGAACGCACCGCGCAGCCTGGCCAAGGTCTCGGCAGTCGTGCCGGGCTTCGGATGCTCGTCGGTATCGACAACCACGTCACCCTTGCGGGTCTTGACCGTGACCGGAACGATCTCGTCCTTGAAGCGGCCCGCCTGCTGGGCCTCGCCCGCCTTGCGCTGGGACTCCGCGGCGAACTTGTCCTGCTCCTCGCGGGTGATCTGCCACTTCTGGGCGACGTTCTCCGCCGTCGTGCCCATGTGATAGCCGTTGAAGGCGTCCCAGAGCCCGTCCCTGATCATCGTGTCGACGAACTCGAGAGCACCCATCTTCTGACCCGACCGGAGATAGGCGCAGTGGGTCGCGAGGCTCATGCTCTCCTGGCCGCCGGCGACGACCACGGCCGCGTCGCCGGACTTGATCGCCTGAAAGCCCATGGCCACGGCCCGCAGGCCCGAGCCGCAGACCTGATTGATCGTGATCGCCGGCGTCTCCTTCGGCACGCCCGCCTTGATGGCGGCCTGGCGGGCGGGGTTCTGGCCCAGCCCCGCTGTCAGCACGTGACCCAGAATCACGTCCGACACGTCGGCGGCCTCAATCCCGGCCCGCTCCAGCACCGCCTTGATCGCCACCGCACCGAGCCCGTCGGCCGGCACGCCGCCAAGGCCTCCGAGGAAGCCCCCGATCGGGGTCCTCGCTGCCGCCACGATCACGACGTCGGTCATCTTGGATCAACCCTTCCTGTCTGCTTCACCCCGGCCTCGCGCATCCGGGCGGCACCATCTACGGCTCGACTCGCTCCGTTGGCACGCGCCTCAAAGTCTCCATGCCCCTCTTGGCCTCGCCGCGCAGGCAGCATTGGCCCCAATCCGGGAGACGAGCGATAGATGAGCCGCATGCATCAGCTCCTGACAAGCACGTCTTGGCCGGCAATCGAGCAGCACCGTGCAACGTCCGGAAGCTTGAAACTACCCTACGACCTCCAACGGGCCTCCTTTGACCAAGCGCTCTATCCAACCTGTAGAAATGCTGATTTTTATTCCCAATAAGGATAGATTTAATTAGGTTCAAGTCATTTTGTGATCCAAACTTTCCATCATACGGAAGAATCGGCAAAGAACACGATGCTCATGACCAGCCCGACCACGACGATACCGATCCGCAGATGATCCGGACGCACGTGTCGGGCGAGCATGGCACCCAAATAGCCGCCCACCGTCGCGGTGATCATCATCATGATCGCCTGTGGCCAGTGCACCAAGCCGGCGGCGCTGAAGATCACCACCGAGATCGTGGTGAGCACGGCAGAGATCAGGTTCTTGAGCCCGTTCATGGCATTCAAGTCGGTCATGCCGACCAGGCAGAACATAGCCAGCAGCAGAATGCCGAGACCACCATTGAAGTAGCCGCCATAGACCGAGACGATGAACAGGCCGGCGACGACCGCGCCTTTCTCGGCCCGCGCATGGCGCCGCGACCAGCTCGCCAGTCGATTGCCCGCCGCGAACAGGGCCGTGGCCAACAGCAACAGCCACGGCACGACCGCGTGGAAGACCTCGTTCGGCGTGATCAGAAGCAGAAGAGAGCCGGCCAGGCCACCCAGAAGACTCGTGACGAGCTGCCAGGGAACAGCGAGACCCGCGGCCGGGCCGACCTCGCGGCGAAAGCCGTAGGCGCCGCTCAGATAGCCCGGCAGCAGCGCCACCGTGCTGGTGGCGTTCGCCGCCACGGGCGGCACGCCCGTATAGAGCAGCGCCGGGAAGGTCAGGAAGGTCCCGCCCCCGGCCACCGCGTTCAGCGCCCCCGCGAGCAGGGCCGCGACCGCCAGCAACATGCCGCTCAGCAAGGGTGCTGCCCGTGAGCATCGCTCCGGCCCTCGACCGACCCGACATGCCAGGCGCGCACCGCCGCCATGCTCTCTTCTGCCGCACCGTCATGCAGTCGCCGGTCGGGAGCGGAGAACCGCCCGGCCGGGATACCGCGCCGAGCTCCCGAGCTGCTCCTCGATGCGCAGGAGCTGATTGTACTTGGCGAGGCGGTCCGAGCGGGACAGCGAGCCGGTCTTGATCTGGCCGCAGTTGGTGGCAACCGCGAGATCGGCGATGGTGGCATCCTCGGTCTCGCCCGAGCGATGCGACATGACGCAGGCATAGCCTGCACGATGCGCGGTCTCGACCGCCTCGAGCGTCTCGCTCAAGCTGCCGATCTGATTGACCTTGACCAGCAGCGCGTTGGCGACGCCCGCGGCGATGCCCTGCTCCAGGATCGCCCTGTTGGTGACGAACAGATCGTCCCCGACCAGCTGCACCTTGTCGCCCAGCGCCTCGGTGAGCAGACGCCAACCGTCCCAGTCACCCTCGGCCATGCCGTCCTCGATCGAGACGATCGGGTAGCGGCCGACCAGCTCCCGATAGAGCTCGACCATCCCCTCGGCGTCGAGTGCCCGGTTCTCCCCGGCCAGCGTGTAGCGCCCGTCCGCGAACAGCTCGCTCGAGGCCACGTCCAACGCCAGCGTCACCTGCTCGCCCGGGCGATAGCCCGCACGCTCCACGGCGCGGGTGAGAAAGGCCAGCGCCTCGTCCGTGCTGCGCAGGTTCGGCGCGAAGCCGCCCTCGTCGCCGACGCTGGTATTGTGGCCGGCGTCCTGGAGCGCCTTGCGCAGGGCATGGAAGATCTCGGCACCCATGCGAAGGCTGTCCGAGAAGCTCTCGGCGCCCACCGGCATGACCATGAATTCCTGGACGTCGATCGGGTTGTCCGCGTGAGCGCCGCCGTTGATCACGTTCATCATCGGCACAGGCAGGACGCAGGCACCCGGCCCGCCGACATACCGCCACAAGGGGAGGCCCTTGGCCGCGGCCGCGGCCTTGGCGACGGCTAGGCTGACGCCCAAGATCGCGTTGGCGCCGAGCCGGCCCTTGTTCTCGGTGCCGTCGAGCGTGCCGAGCAGGCGATCGATGCCGATCTGGTCGAGGGCATCGTGACCCAGCAGCGCCGGGGCGATCTCCTGGTTGACCGCGGCCACGGCCTTGCGCACGCCCTTGCCGGCGAGCCGGGCTTTATCCCCGTCCCTCAGCTCGACCGCCTCGCGGGTTCCGGTCGAGGCACCGGACGGGACCGCGGCACGGCCGAAGGCCCCGTCGTCGAGGGAAATGTCGACCTCGACGGTTGGATTGCCACGGCTGTCGAAGATCTCTCGGCCGTGGACGCTTACGATCGTCGTCATAGCAACTCGCTCCGAACAGCAGGCCGGTCGCCTTGCGCCACGCTACCGCGTCTCCGTTGTCAGCAGGTCGTGCAGCGTAAGCGCCACGACCTCCGTCGCCTTGCGCAGATCGCTGAGCGGCAGCCGCTCATCGGCGCGATGCGCATTGGCCTCCTCGATGCTGTGCGGCCCGGCCCCGTAGAGGACGGTGGGGATGCCGCGCGAGGAATAGTGCGGCGCGTCGGTGTAGAGCGGCACACCCTTCGTGCCCACCGGCTCGCCCATGATCGCCGTCGCGTGCTGGCAGAGCAGCTCGGTCAGCCGCGCGCCGCCAGGCAGCGGGGCGAGCGGCTCGACCACCAGGATGCGCCTGACGGTGACCTTGGCCTCGGGCATGGCCTTGCCCGCCTCCTCGATCACGCGCCGCAGCTCGGCCTCGACCTCGACCGAGCTCTCCTCGGGGATCATCCGCCGATCGAGGCGGAAGGTGACCCGGTCGGGCACGACGTTGGTGTTGATCCCACCCTTGATCAGCCCGACCGTGAGCTGCGGGCTGCCGATGCCCGGCACCTTGGACACCCGCTCCTGCAGGGTCTTGCGCCAGGCGTAGAGCCCCGACAGGACGTTGGTGGCGGCCTCGAGCGCATCGATGCCGGTATAGGGCATCGCCGCATGGGCCGAGCGGCCGTCGACCTGGACCTCGAGGTGCAGGCAGCCATTGTGCGCGGTGACGACGGCGTAAGAGAATCCGGCGCTCATCGCGAGGTCCGGCCGCGAGATGCCTTCACGCATCAGGAAGCCGGGACCGATGTTGCCACCAGCCTCCTCGTCATAGGTGAAGTGGAGCTCGACCGTGCCCGCGAGCGGCGCCCCCGACGCCTCGAGCGCAAGCAACGCCCAGGTGTAGTTGGCGAGATCGGACTTGGAGACGGCGACCCCGCGTCCGTACATCCAGCCGTCGATGACCTCGGCAGCATAGGGGTCCCTGGTCCAGCCCTCGCCCGGCGGCACGACATCGCCGTGCGCGTTGAGGGCGATCACCGGCCCATCGCCGAACCGCTTTCGGACCACGAGGTTGGTGGCGCTGATCATGCCGTTGGCCGCGACCTGGTCCGGCGGCACGGGATGGCGCTCCACCGTGAGGCCCAGCCCCTCGAGCAGCTCGGCCGTGCGCGCCGCGTGTGCGGCGCAGTCGCCCGGCGGATTGTCGGACGGCACCTTGACCAGCTCGGCCAGGAAGGCCTGCTGCCGACTTGCTTCCTCGTCGAGGAAGGACTTGATCTTCTGCACCGACGACATGGGCTTGCTCAACTCTGCGAGGGTCGGAAATGGCGGAGGAAGTCCAGCAGGACGACGACGGCGAGGCCGGCGTCCTCCTCGAGGATGCTCTCCGCAGGGTTGTGGCTGATGCCACCTCGGCAACGCACGAACAGCATGCCGATGGGGCAGAGCGCCACCAGCGCGAGGCCGTCGTGGCCGGCGCCGCTCGGCAGCCGCCGCGCGGCCATGCCGCACCGCTCCACCGCCGCCGCGAGCTCGTCGACGAGCTTGGGATCGCAGGTGGCGGCGGGCTCGTCGTAGAAGCGGTTCTCCTCGAGCCGGACGCCGCGCCGGGCGGCGATGGCACGGAACTCGGACCGCAACGCGGCGACCGCGGCATTGCGGTCGGTGTCCGACGGGCTGCGGATGTCCAGGGTGAAACGGCAGCCGGACGGGATCACGTTGACGGCACCGGGCAGCGCCTCCATCTGGCCCACCGTGGCGACGAGCTCGGGCGTGCCCGCACCCGTCCGCTCGATCGCCAGAGCCATCTCGGCCCCCGCTGCCAGCGCGTCCTTGCGCAGCCCCATGGGCACCGTGCCGGCATGCCCCGCCTCGCCCACGACCTCGAGGCGGAACCGTGAGGCGCCGTTGATCGCCGTCACCACGCCGAGCGCGAGCTCCTCGGCCTCGAGGACCGGGCCCTGCTCGATGTGGATCTCGACATAGGCCGCGACCTGGTCGCGCTTGCGTGCCTCGCCGGCGATGTCGAACGGGTTGCAACCGAAGCTCACCAGAGCCTCGCGCACGCTCTCACCCTGCGCGTCGCGGGCGTCGAGCGAGGCGGGGTCGTTCTGCAACGTTCCGGCAACGGAGC
>JBGAKU010000014.1:0-38910 GCA_044224255.1 Geminicoccaceae bacterium | reverse complement strand
CCAACAGTGTAGGCATTGTCCCCAACTGCCACAAGCGGCCGCACCGTCTCGCAACTCGGCCGAGGCGACGCTATCTTGAGGGTATCGGCTTCGGAGCAAGGTTATGCCCCTCTACACTTACCAGTGCGGCCGCCACGGCGAGTTCTCGGCCTGGGGCCAGATGAGCGAGAGCGACGCGCCCCAGCCCTGCCCGGACTGCGAGCAGCCGGCACCCCGCGCGCTCGCGCATCCCGCCGTCGGCAGTCGCTCGGGCTCGGGCGGCGACGCCGCGGCCTGCGGCGAGGGTGCCTGCGCCAGCGGGCCGAGCTATAGCGGGCATTGCTGTGGTGCCGGTTGCGTGCACTGACGCCGGGCGCGGTGGCGGCTGCCGCTGCGGCGCGGTGCGGTTCGTGGCGACGGGGCGGCCCAACTGGGTCGCCTGGTGCCACTGCGAGAGCTGCCGGCGCGCGACCGGCGCTCCCGTCGCAGCCTATGCCGGCTTCCCGGCCGACGCGGTGCGCTTTCCGGCGGAACCGCCGATCGAGTTCGCCTCCTCGCCCGGGGTGCGGCGGGGCTTCTGCAGCCGCTGCGGCAGCCCTTTGACCTTCACCGGCGAGCGCTGGCCCGGGGAGATCCATCTCCATCTGGGTAGCTTCGACGATCCTGCCGATCTCGTGCCGACGACCGAGGCCTATGCCGAGGAGCGGCTGCCCTGGGTACATCTGAGCCTGCCGTGACCTACCGCCTTGCCATCTTCGACTTCGACGGGACGCTCGCCGATTCCCTGCCCTGGTTCCTCGAGATCTACGACCAGCTCGCGGCCGAGTTCGGGCTGCGCCGGGTCGACCGGTCGGAGCGCGAGGTCCTGCGCAGCCGGCCGGCGACCGAGGTCCTAGCCAGGGTCGGCGTGGCCACCTGGCAGCTGCCGCGGATCGCGCACCGCCTGCGCCGTCTCAAGGCGCAGCATGCCGCGCGCATCCCGCTGTTCCCGGGCGTGGGCGACCTTCTGCGTGACCTCGCCCGCCGCGGCATCCCGCGGGCAATTGTCAGCTCGGATACGGAAGCCAATGTCCGTGCCACGCTCGGCGCCGATCACGCGGGGCTGATCGAGCACTGGGATTGCGGTGCGGGACTGTTCGGCAAGCCCGCCAAGCTCCGGCGCGTGGTCCGGCGCAGCGGCCTGCCTTCGGCCGCCGCGCTCTATGTCGGCGACGAGCTGCGCGATGCGGAGGCCGCCCGTGCGGCGGGCATCGGCTTCGGCGCGGTCGCCTGGGGCTACTCGACGGCCGACGCTCTGCGCGCGCAGGCGCCGGACCGGCTGTTCACCAGCGTCGCCGACATCGCGCCGGCCTTCGGCTAGGACCGAGGCGGCTCGAGGACGACGGTCGCGGTCATGCCCGACACGAGGCGCATGCCCTCGGGCAGCCGGTCGATCGCCACACGTACCGGAACGCGCTGTGCCAGCCTCACCCAGCTGAAGGTCGGATTGACGTTGGCGATGAGGTCGCCGCCGGTCGTGTTCTCACGGTCGGCGATGGCGCGGGCGACGCTCTCGACATGGCCCTCGCCCACCTCCCCGCTCATGAAGCGGATCGAGGCGCGCGCACCCTCATGCACGCGGGGCAGCTTCGTCTCCTCGATGTAGGCCACGACGTAGAACGAATCGGAATCGAGCACCGCGATCAAGGCCCGTCCGGGCTGGGCATATTCGCCGGCCTGGACGAGAAGGTTGGTCACATAGCCGTCGACGGTCGAGCGCACCTCGCTGTGCGCCAGGTCGAGACGCGCCGCATCGAGCGCCGCCCGGGCCTGATCGACCGCCGCCTCGGCCTCGCGGGCCGCCGCCTCGGCCTGCTCGCGCGTCTCGTTGCTGATCGCAGCCGTCGTGAGCTGCGCGCGCCGCTGGGCCTCGCGTCGACGCTGCTCCAGATCGCTCTGCCGGCCGCGCAGGTCGGCCTCCGCCCGCTCCACGGCCAAACGATAGCGCTCATGGTCGATCACCATCAGCACGTCGCCCTTGCGCACCGGCTGATTGTCCCGGACCCGCACCTCCGTGACGATCCCGGCAACGTCGGGGGCGATCTGCACGACGTTGGCGCGGACCCGACCGTCCCGCGTCCAGGGCATGGTGAAGTAGCTCTCCCAGATCAGCCAGCCGGCCGCGACGGCCAGAGCCACGGTCACCACCGTGACGAGGACACGCGGGATCAGATTGCGTTGCATCGCTCAGGGCCCCAGCCGCCAGATTCCGGCGACGATGCCGGCGAGCACGATCACGAACAGAGCCGCGTCGAACAGCGGCGGATGCCAGAGCAGCCGATAGGCACCGACCCGGCGCAGCACAAGCCGCAGCACGATCCAGGCCAGGACGGCGGCGACGGAAAGGCCGACCATCGGTGACAGGTAGACGCCGAACAGGTCGATCTCGCGGATCATGCGGTCGCCGCCACTGGGAGCGCGAAGAACGCCTGATGCTGGCTCAGGCTCGTGCGGATGCCACCCAGAGCGACGAGCGTCTCCGCCACGCCGGGAGCGGCGCCGGCAGCCAGCAGGCGGTCCATCGCGGCATCGATCGCCGCAACGGGCGATGCGCCCTCGGCCCGCATGCCGGGTGCGCCGAACCAGCCGGCCAGGGCGCTGAGCACGCCGGCTGCGGCCATGCGCAGCTCCGGCGTCAGGCGGGGGAGCGTCCGCCGCAGCGCCAGCGTGTTCAGGCCGACGCGCAGCGCGGCAAGGCTGCCCCGCATGGTGGCGAGCTGATCCGCATTCGACGGATCGAGGCGGCTGAACAGAGCGTTGATCCGGTCGTACATCCGGCTCTCGAAGCGGAAGCGCGGGACCGCGGCGCCGGACCGGGCGAGCTGCGCCAGATCGGTCATCATGTCGGCCGTCAGGCGCCGGACCGTCCAGCCCACGCCCAAAGGGCGCAGCAGCCGGAACATCACGACGCCGGCGGCGACGCCGACGAGCAGCCCGAGCGCACCGTTCAGGAACGACGCGAAGTCGGGGATCGAGGAGCGCTCGTTGGTGAGGCCGAGCAAGGCCGTGGTGTTGAGTGCCAGCGGCAGCAGCGTCGGGCCGATGCGCGGCAGCGCCAGGAACATACCGAGCGGCAGATAGAACGGCAGGAGCACGACGACGAGGGCCGCGAAGCCGTCGATGCGCGGGAACACGAGGAACACGTAGATGCCCGCTACCACCGTCCCGTAGACGGTCATTGTCAGGAAGCTGGTGGCCGCGGCGGCCGGGTCGTCGAGCGAGGCCAGGATGGTGCAGATCACACCGGCGAAGATCACCGCCTGCGAGCCGTTCGGCCAACCGGTGGCGATCCAGAGGGTGCTGGTGGCAAGCACCGCCATGGTGGAGATCAGAGCGCCGACCGCGGCGAGCGTCGGGTCGCGATAGCGAGTGAAGGAGGGTGCTTCATCGTCCTCCACAGCACTGTCGCCGAGCAGCCGGGCACGCCGGCCCCACAGCTCGCCAACGAGCGCGTGCACCTCCTCCAACCGGAGGAGGATGGTGTGGACCAGGAGCTGGTCACCATCCCGCTGCAGCGCCGGGATGCCCGGCCGGCGTGCGGCGATCTCGGCGGCGAAGCGAGCGTGCTCCGCCGCAGGAGCCGCCCCGCCATCCTCTGCCGTCAGTCGCGCTGCCGAGCGGTCGAGCAGCGGCTGGAATGTCGCGACGAGATCGGGGCGGTGGCCGCGCAGGATCGCAAGCCGGTCGTGGATCGCGACCAGCACCGACAACAGCATCATCAGCCGCGCCTGCAGGTGGCGGATCGCCTTCGCCGCGGCGCGGATCGCCGGCGTGTCGTAGACCGCATGCGCGAGCAGCGAGTTGAGCAGGACGATGTCGGCGACGAGCTTGCGGCGGTCGGCCAGCCCGGTGGCCGCCTCGCCCTGCCCGCGCAGCACGTCGGCGGTCCACTGGCGCCCGGCCGCCATCGCCGTATCGAGTGTCGCCTGCAGGACGTCGCCGGCTCGTCGCGGCAGTACGACTTGGCTCATCAGCGTGGCGCAGCCGATGCCGAGCGTGATCTCCAGGCAGCGCGCCCAGGCCGATTCGAAGGCGGTGAGCGGCGCCAGCGCCGCCGGCACGCCGATGATGGCGGCCGTGTAGCCCGACAGCATCGCCCCGTAGGCGGCGGGAATGTCGCGCAGATAGACGGCCACATAGGTGCAGGCGCCGATCCAGGCCGCCAGCACCAGCAGGAACAGCTCCGGCGTGTCGGCCAGCCGATCGACCAGCAGCAGCGACATCGCCGAGCCGATCACGGTGCCGACCACGCGGTAGAGCGACTTCGACTGCACCATCCCGGCCAGCGGCTGCGAGACGACATAGACCGTCAGCATCGCCCAGGTCGGCTGCGGCAGGGGAATGGCGAAGGCGATGTAGAGGGCAAGCATCGCCGCGGCGAAGGTCTTGAGCGAGAAGACGGCGTCGCGCCAGCCGAGCTCGAGCACGCTACGGCGTCACGGCCCCGCCCTGCGGCGCGCCTTGGACTTGGCCTGGGCGGCGCGGCGCTTGTCCTCACGCGAGCCGGAGGTCGGCTTCCAGGCGCTGCCCGAGGCGCGCGGCGCCTGGGTGGGGCGCGCGGTGGCCACCCCCAGCTCCTGGTCCTCGAGCCGGCGGATCTCGTCGCGCAGCCGGGCCGCCTCCTCGAACTCGAGATTGCCGGCCGCCTCGCGCATCTTCTTCTCGAGCTGGGCGATATAGGCGTGCAGGTCCATGCCGCTGAGCTGGGCCGGCGCGTCCGCGCCCAGATCGACCGTGACATAGTCGCGCTCGGCGACCGAGCGGATGATGTCGTTGATCTGACGCCGGATCGACTGGGGCGTGATCCCGTTGGCCTCGTTCCAGGCGACCTGCTTGGCGCGACGCCGGTTGGTCTCGTCGATCGCCGCCTTGAGGCTCCGGGTCATGTTGTCGGCGTAGAGGATCACCCGCCCTTCCGCATTGCGGGCGGCGCGGCCGATGGTCTGGATCAGTGAGGTCTCGGAGCGCAGATAGCCCTCCTTGTCGGCATCGAGGATCGCGACCAGGCCGCACTCGGGGATGTCGAGGCCCTCGCGCAGGAGGTTGATGCCGACCAGCACGTCGAACTTGCCCAGCCGCAGGTCGCGCACAATCTCGATGCGCTCGAGCGTGTCGATGTCCGAGTGCAGGTAGCGCACGCGCACGCCCTGCTCGTGCAGATACTCCGACAGGTCCTCGGCCATGCGCTTGGTCAGCGTGGTGACCAGGACGCGCAGGCCTTTCTCACGGCAGTCGCGGCACTCGGCGAGCAGATCGTCGACCTGGTGCTCGACCGGTCGGACGATACATTCGGGATCGACCAGGCCCGTAGGCCGGATCACCTGCTCGACGAACACGCCGCCGGTGCGCTCCAGCTCCCAGGCCGCGGGCGTGGCCGAGACGAACACGGTCTGGGGCCGCATCACCTCCCACTCCTCGAACTTGAGCGGGCGGTTGTCGGTGCAGGACTGCAGCCGGAAGCCGAATTCTGACAGCGTGGTCTTGCGCTGCCAGTCGCCCTTGAACATGCCGCCCACCTGCGGCACCGCGACGTGGCTCTCGTCGACGAACAGGATCGCGTTCTCGGGGATGTACTCGAACAGGGTCGGCGGCGGCTCGCCGGGTGCTCTGCCCGTCAGGTAGCGTGAATAGTTCTCGATGCCTGGGCAGGAGCCCGTGGTCATCATCATCTCGAGGTCGGCGATCGTGCGCTGCTCGATCCGCTCGGCCTCGAGCAGCTTGCCGGTGTCGCGGAAAAAGGCGAGGCGCTCGGTCAGCTCCAGCTTGATGTTCTTGATCGCATCCTGCAGCGTGGGGCGCGGCGTGACATAGTGGCTGTTGGGGTAGAGGCGGATCTGGTCGAGCTTGCCGGTCCGCTCGCCGGTGAGCGGGTCGAACTCGACGATGCTCTCGACCTCGTCGCCGAACATGGACAGGCGCCAGGCACGATCCTCGAGGTGGGCCGGGAAGATCTCGATCGAATCGCCCTTGGCCCGGAAGGCGCCACGGCTGAAGTCGAGCTCGTTGCGCCGGTACTGCAGCTCGACCAGGGCGCGCAGGAGGCGTTGGCGCTCGACCTTCTGCCCCTGGCGAAGCGAGAGGGTCATCCGGGCATAGGTCTCGGGCGAGCCGATGCCGTAGATGCAGGAGACGGAGGCGACGATCACGACGTCGTCGCGCTCGAACAAAGCACGGGTCGCCGAGTGGCGCATCCGGTCGATCTGCTCGTTGATGCTGGAGGTCTTCTCGATGTAGGTGTCGGTGCGCGGAACGTAGGCTTCCGGCTGATAGTAATCGTAATAGCTGACGAAATACTCGACAGCGTTGTTGGGAAAGAAGGACTTGAACTCGCCGTAGAGCTGGGCCGCCAGGATCTTGTTCGGGGCCAGCACGATCGCCGGCCGCTGCATCTGGGCGATGGCGTGCGCCATGGTGAAGGTCTTGCCGGAGCCGGTGACGCCCAGCAGCACCTGATCGCGCTCGCCACCCTTGAGCCCAGCCACCAGCTCCGCAATCGCCTGCGGCTGGTCGCCGGCGGGCGCGAAGTCGGAGACGAGCTCGAAGCTCCGGCCGCCCTCGGGCCGTTGGATCAGGTCGGGATTGCCGGCCAGCGCCTTGAGCAGATCGAGCGCAGCCATGCCTTCGACGGGATGCATCCGATGGCCTCCGCGGGCGGTATCACCCGGGACAAGATGGACCGCAAGGCGACGCCGCTCAAGAGGGGATGTTCGTGTTATGTTCTCCAACGAGGATGGGCGGAGCGGGTACCCGCAGGGTGAGGAACCGTTGCCCACGAGCGAGGACGGCTCCAACGGCTGGAACGATTCGGCGGAGGCGTGGCTCAGGGAGCAGGGCGAGGCAGGCGATTTCGGCCGCCGCCACGTGCTCGACGCACCGATGATCGAGCGCATCCGCGCCCGCCGCTTCGAGACGGCCCTGGACGTGGGCTGCGGCGAGGGCCGATTCTGCCGCATCATGCGCGCGCATGGCATCCGGCCGGTCGGGATCGACCCGACGGAAGCCTTCATCCGGCGTGCCCGGCAACTGGATCCCGGCGGCGACTACCGGATCGGCCGGGCCGAGACGTTGGACCAAACGGCCGGATGGTTCGACCTGGTCGTGAGCTACCTGACCCTCATCGACATCGCCGACCTCGCCGGGGCGCTGGAGCGGATGGTCGCCTGCCTTCGGCCCGGCGGCACCCTGCTGATCTCGAACCTCACCAGCTTCAACACGTCCGGCATGCCGGACGGCTGGAAGGCGGACGACGCCGGGCAGCTCCGCTTCTCGATCGACCACTATCTGGAGGAGCGTGCCGTGTGGGTGGGCTGGCGTGGCATCCGCATCCGGAACTGGCACCGGCCGCTCGGCACCTACATTACGCTTCTGCTCGCGAACGGCCTAGAGCTGCGCCACTTCGCCGAGCCCGCGCCGCACGGCGGCGACCCGGGCAAGGCCGACCGATACCGCCGCGTCCCCTACTTCCACATCATGGAATGGCAGAAACCGGCCGCCTGACCGGGCATGAGCAGAGTGCGAATACTCGCCTGACCGGTTTTCGGTCCTGCTCCGTCAGCCGCCGCCATCCATGGTGCCCGCAGCCGCGAGGATCGCGGCCACCGCCAGCTCGGGCGGCAGCGTGTCGGTGTTGACCACGAGGTCGTAGTGGATCGGCAACTCCTCGTGGAGATTGTAGAAGCGTCGGAAATAGTCGGCCCGCTCGACGTCGGAATCGCGCACCGCCGCCTCGGCCTGGCTCGCCTCCAGGCCGCTCGCCCATACCAGCCGGTTCGCCCGCTCCTCGGGCGAGGCGGTGATCAGCACCCGCAAGATGCCGTCACGACCGGCGAGCGCCATCGAGGCCGCGTGCGCCACGATCACGGCCTGGCCCTCGCTCGCCACCTCCTCGATCACCTCGCGGATCAGGCCGCGCATGCGCTCCTCGAGGGTCTGCCCGACGGCGAAGGCGGCCTCCGGGAACACCGAATAGTATTGCGGTGCCATATCCCCCGGCGGCTCGGCGAAGGCGATCAGGGAGATCAGCCGGCGGATCAGGGATTGGCGCTGCTCGGTCTGCGCCACCTTGCTGGGGTCGAGCTCCGCCTTCTCCGCGGCGCGCTGGATGATCTCGGCGTCGATCACCCGCCAGCCGAGCCGCTCGGCGACGGCCTGCCCGATCTCCTCGCCGCCGGCGGCGAGCGTGCGCGAGATGCAGACGACCTTGGCAGGCATGGGCGAGCTCCGACGCGGACCGGGCGCAGTGTGCCGCCGCGCTTTGGCGCCGTCCACAGGCAAGGCCCGGTGCCAGGGGTGCTACCGCGAGTTCACTCCATATTGACCGGCACCCCGTCACGCCACCCCTGCTCACGCCAAGCCGACAACGCCGTGAACTACTCGGGATAGACCTCGACGCCCTCCGGCTCCGGCCGGTTGAAAAGGATGAATACTAAGGGGTTGCCGGGCTCGGACATTGCATCGCTGCGTTGGCCCGTTATCTCCCCGGTCACACCGCTCGTATACTCCGCAACCACCTCGCCGAAGCTATCGCGCTGGATGGCAACCTTCTGTCCGGCTTCGACCTTGTCGTTGAGCTTGACCAGATGCTCAACGAGCCCGCCCGCGGTGGCCAGGATCGGGAACGCGCTGTTACCGACAAAGACAGTCACGTCCTTGCCTGTACGTCCCATTGGCCCGGCAACGATGCCGTGATACTTGAGGACGTTCATTGTGCCTTCCACGAAGAGCGAGATCATCTGGGGGTCCAGGACGCGCGCAGCGCCGATTTCCGGCGTGAAGGACGGGATGCCCACGTCGATAAACGCATTGTGCAGGACACCGGGATATACATGATTGTCGAAGATCTGGCCGACGGGATACAGCTCCACCATCGCCTTGACCTCGGGCACATCCATACCGCCAATATTGAATGCGGTGACTTCAAATCCGGTTGTGCCGGTGTGGAAGTCGATCGCGAAGTCGGCGTTCGGTCGCAGCAGACGGTTGAACAGAAGCCCGGCGTGTCGGCTGGCCGCGGTGGCGCCGTTCTCGTTCCCGGGCCACTCCCGATTCATATCGATCAGATCGATGCCTCTGCCCTGGTTGGGCCATCTGCGCTGCATGCTTTCCAGGGCCGGGCGGGACACATCCGTGACCGCCATCACCGTGCCCGACATCTCCAGCGGGTCGAGCTGGCTCATCACGGTCTGGACCGTATGCACGGAACTCATTTCGTCGCCGTGCACACCGCTGACCAGGACGGCGCGTTTGCCCGGCTTTGCGCCCTTGGCGACCATCACAGACACATACCAGTGCTGTCCGGTGGGCATCTCGACGCCCTGAAAGTACAAGAGGTGCTTCCGCCCTGGTTCCAGGTCGTTGAGGTCGAGCCTGCTGACGACTTTCTTCCCGTTGATGACATCGCCGGTATACACTGTTGTCTGTGTTGCACCCGATGCCGCGTCGCCAGAGGGTGCCGCCGTGTCTTGGGCTTTGGCAGGGTCAGTGTTTCGGGCGAGCACAGCCGATGCGCCGACGGTGGCAATAGATGCAATCATGAGGTCGCGGCGATCGAGGCCTTCTTTAGGTTTTTCTGACATGATGGAGTCCTTTGTCATTGTGACGGGCAAGATTCGAGCGGCCGCGGCACCACCACCTCGGTCCGCTGCAACCCGAGGTACCGCCCGTGGTGCACGATCCGGGCGCCAATCTTGACCAGCTTCTCACGCAGCGTGGTCAACGACCACGACGTCACCCGTCGAGTCCGCTGTTCGAGGCTCGTTCCGCCGCCGCTATCGCTCTGAAACATCTCCTCGAATCGGCCCCGAAGGTCACCAGAATGGCACCCCATCCGGGAAATGCGGGTTCATGTCCAGGGGGCGTCAGGGGCGCCAGTTGGCTTCCGAGGTGCTGGCCGCGAGCGAGCGGGTATGCGGTACCCTGAGGACGTGGTCGGTCTGCCCGTCGGACCGGGGCACGCCGACCTGGTTGTCGACGATCTCGGCGAACTCGCCAGGCATCCAGATGCGTGCCGTGCGCTCGTCGTTGATGCGGCGCACCTCGGCCTTGAACTCGCTCCACCGTGCCTCGTCCGCAGTCGCCACGCCCATCGTGTCGCCGACCCGCTTGAACACGATGGCGGTCGCCGACGGCGTGCCGGTGCGATCGGCCGCGATCCCGAGCATGACGCCGTCCATGATCCGCGCCATGGGTGCATTGACCCCGTTGAGGATGAGCATCACGACCTCGTCCAGGCGCCTCGTCTCCTCCAGGATCACGAACAGCTGACCGCCGAGAAGCAGAACTTCGCCGCGATAGTCAAACGAGCCGTCGGCGGCATGGGCAAGGAGCCGGTCACCGTCGCGGCGGATCATCAGACCTTTGGCGATGGTCATGCCGGTGTTGGCGAAAGCCTTGCGGAAACCGAGATAGAGGCCCGGATAGACGAGGCCCTCGCGTGGCACCGCCGTCCGCGAGACCGGCAGCACCTTCAGCGGTAGGCTCGACGGCGCGATCCCGCCGGAGTGGTCTTGCGTGGGCTGCGGCGCTTCTGCCCCTCCGAAGGCGGCGGCGAACTCGTCGTAGCCAAGCTCCCAGGTCAGGAGACTGAAATCGGGCAGGTCGCGCCGGATCAGCTCGGTGAGGCGGGTCAGGTTGTGATCGGAGGGGCGCGCGGCGTCGCCGAGCCAGCGGCTGACGACCGACTTGTCGACCCCCACCCCGCTGGCGAGACAGCCGCGGCTGAGGTTGCACAACTTCATGGCCAGATGGAGCTTGGCGCCGAACCGGCCCGAGCCTGCCGCCTCCTCGTGGCGCGCGCCGCTCATGTGTGCAGATTGGCGGCCGAGGTCGCGACCGCCAGCGAGCGATGCAGGGGGACGCGAAGCACATGATCGAGCTCGCCGCCCTCGCCCACCTGGCCCACCCGACTGTCGACCACGCGCGCGAACGCCGCCGGCATCAGCTGCCGGGCAGACCGCTCCTCGTTGATGCGGGACAGGTCGGCGATGCAGCGCTCCCAGAGCTCCTCGTCGCTGTCGTCCTCCCGGACATCGGCCTGACGCTCGAACGCGATCCCCGCCACGGATGGGGTGCAGGTGCGGTCCCCTGCCACGCCGGCGATCAGGCCGTCGAGCACGCGCGCCATCGGCGCCGACACCCCGTTGAGCACCAGGAGCAGCACCTCGTCGAGCCGGATCGATTCCTCGAGCAGGATGAACAGCTGGCCCCGCAGCACCAGCGCCTCGCCGCGATAGTTGAACAGGCCGTCCGAGCAGCGCGCCGCGAGGCGACCGTCCTCGACGCGCAGCATCAGCCCCTGCGCCACGGTCATGCCCGTGTTGGCGAAGGCCTTGCGGAAGCCGAGATAGAGGCCGGGATAGACCCAGCCTTCGCGCGGCACCGCCGCCCGTGAGACGTCGAGCACCCCCAGCTCCAGCCCGGCTGCCGCATCGGGCGGCGTGACCGCCTCGGGCGGCGCCGGTCGCGGCACGGATGCCACCCCGACCGACCGGGCAAAGTCTTCGAACGCCAGCTCCCACGTCAGCAGGCTGAATTCCGGCCGCTCGCGCCGGATCAACTCGGTGATCGCAGTGAGATTGGGGCCCGTCGGCATCGCCTGATCGTTCAGCCAGCGGCTGACCGCCGACTTGTCGACGCGGACCGCGGCCGCCAGCCGACCGCGGCCGAGATTCGCGAGCTTCATTGCGAGCCCGAGCTTGGGGCCGAACTGCTGCACCCAGGTGTCGCTCCGCCAGTCACATGTGAAGCGGAGATAGAGCGCACATTACCTCAAGGCAACGATTCGCATCCGGATGCAACTCTTGCTGCATCGGCATGCGCAGTGCGCTGCAACCATTTTTGTAGCGAATCGCACAGTGCCGAATGATGGATTGGCTAGGTTCACCACGTTGCTGATCTACAGCACGGAAGTATCGAGAAGCCAGTAGTCGAGCACACAAAACCGAGTTCAGCGTCGAGCAGACAAGCTACTTCGATGATTGGGGTGGCAGGGGCGAACTACGCCCGCTGTGGCGACAGCTGGCCGACCTGAAATGCAACTTCAGCGAAGATGGAGACGGATCATGGTGGTGCAGATAGGGACGTTCGGCAACGATCTGTTGCTCGGCAGCGATGGCGCGGACACGTTGCAGGGCTCGTTCGGCAACGACACGTTGCGGGGCTATGGAGACTACGACCTCCTTGTCGGCGGTGGCGACGACGACACGCTCGAAGGCGGCGCTGGCGACGACAGTCTCTACGGTGACGGCGGGAACGACACGATGGTGTTCAACACCGGCAGCAATGTCGTTGTTTCCGCCGCATTCGGCCTGGCATCCTCGGCAGCGCTGGGCCTCGATCACTTCTACTCGATCGAGAACGTCACCACCGGCGGTGGCGCCGACCAAGTCTATTTCGACAACAACGCCAACATCATCAACACCGCGAACGGCAACGACACCGTCTATGCCTATGGCGGCGTGGACCTGATCAACGGTGGAGACCAGGCGGACGAGCTGCACGGCGGCGACGACGGCGACACGCTGAACGGCGGCAGCGGCAACGACGAGCTGCATGGTGACGATGGCGACGACACGCTGTCCGGCGGCGGCGGCAATGACGCGCTCTATGGCGGCGAAGGCGTCGACACCCTCGACGGCGGCAACGGCAACGACCTGCTGTACGGCAGCGGCGATGGCGACGACATCACCGGTGGCGGTGGCAGCGATACCGCCGTCTACGACACGAATCTGGATGTGTACTTCAACCACGAGGACAATCTCGCGTCTACGGCCGGCGCTTTCAGCGAGGTGATCGACACCCTTCACGCAATCGAGAACGTGATCACCGGCGCGGGCGACGACTACGTCCAGTTCTCCGCCACCGAGGGCGACGCCAACGTCATCCAGACCAATGGCGGCGACGACGAGGTGGTCGCCTATGGCGGCAACGACACCATCAATGCCGGTGCCGGCAACGACTGGGTCGACGCCGGCTCAGGCAACGACATCGTCCTCGGTGGCGGCGGCAACGACGAGCTCCTCGCAGATGCCGGCGACGACACGCTCAACGGCGGCAACGACGACGACATCCTGTGGGGAAGCCTGGGGGTCGACGAGCTGACCGGCGGCTCGGGAGCCGACGACTTCGCCTTTAGCAGCGGACACAGCGGTGTCGGCGCCGGCAACCGCGACCAGATCATGGATTTCAGCAAGGCGCAGAACGACGAGATCAATCTCAGCGAGTTCGGCGGCCTGCAGTTCATCGGCCAAGCGGCGTTCTCGGCGGCGGGTCAGGTTCGTTTCACACAAAGCGGCGGCGACACGATCGTCAGCATCAACACGGCGGGCAATGCCGGTGCCGAGATGCAGATCGAGCTCAACGGCACCATCAACCTCGCCGCCGGCGACTTTATCTTCTGACCAGACCAGCTGAGCCTGCTGCCCCGCTGACCGGCGACGTTGCCGGTCAGCCAGGGCACAGGCGCGGGGAGAGGATCCATGGCTGACATCTACGGCACATTCGGCGACGACAGTCTTGTCACCGGCAATGGCGACGACAACATCTACGCTAAGTCGGGCAACGACACGATCTACTATGGCGATCGGTGGGGTTATCTGGAGGGGAACGATCACATCTATGGCGGGCTAGGGAACGACACGCTCGTCTTCTACGCCGGCATCGAAAGCTACGATCCCGTACCCGGCACTTCCCTCGACCTGCAGTCCGGCGTGGCCGAGCTGTCGCTCTACGACTCGAGCGCCACGCTGTCACTGTCCGGCATCGAGAACGTCTCGTTCAATGGCGACTGGGGCTTCGAGGCCTGGGGCGATCACAAAGCCAACCATCTCAGTGCCGGGTACGGCTGGGGCGACTTCCATGGGCGGGGCGGCAATGACCTGCTCGACGGCGGCGAGGACAACGACACGCTCTACGGCGACGGGGGCAACGATACCCTGATCGGCGGGTATGGTGACGACTTGCTGGTCGGCGGAAGCGGGACCGACAGCATCGAATATCTGGACTGGGACGCGACGGATCTCGTCGTCGATCTTACGGCAGGCACCTCCACGGGCGAGGGCAACGACACGCTGAGCGGGATCGAGAACGTCACGACCGGCGACGGCGACGACACGGTCGGCGGCAACGCTGCCGCCAACGTCCTGGTCACCGCAGCGGGCAACGACATCGCGCAGGGCCTTGGCGGCAACGACGTGCTGACCGGCGGCAGCGGCGACGATTCGCTGTCCGGCGGCAGCGGCGACGACTCGCTCAACGGCGGCAGCGGGTTCGACGTCCTGAACGGCGGCGCGGGGATCGACACCCTCACCGGCTTTCACCACGCCGACGACTTCGTCTTCGCGCCGGGTGACAGCTCGATCGGCGCGGGCTTCCGCGACGTCGTCACCGACTTCAGCACGGTGCAGGGCGACGATCTCGACCTGACCGCCTTCGGCGGGCTGACCTTCATCGGCCAGAGCGTCTTCTCGGCCCCCGACCAGGTCCGCTTCATCCACAGCGGCGGCAACACGCTGGTCCAGCTCAACACCGTGGGCAACTCCGGCATGGAGATGGAGGTCCAGCTCAACGGCATCGTCAATCTGGGTGCCGGCGACTTCCTGCTCTGACCAGCCGCCCGCCGTCCGCGCGACGGCGGGCGCGAGCCCAGGGCCACTCGGCCAGGGGTTGAGAGACCATCGACATCCAGCGGCGCCAGTGGGGCAGCCGCGTCACGCGAGTATGGCGGGCTAAGACAATGCCTATCACCGGAACCTTCGGCAACGACCTGCTGATCGGCACCAACGGCGTCGACAGCATACTCGGCTCGTTCGGCAACGATGAGCTGCGCGGGCTGAACGGCAACGACGTCCTCGACGGGGGTGGCGACAACGACACGCTCGAGGGCGGGGCAGGCAACGACTCGCTCTACGGCGGAGCCGGTTGGGACACGATGGTGTTCAACACCGGCAGCGACGTCACCGTCTCGGCCGCCTTCGGCTTCGCGTCCTCGGCGGGTCTCGGAGTCGACAGTTTCCACTCGGTCGAGCTGGTCATCACCGGCAGCGGCAACGACGAGATCTACTTCGATGACGGTTGGAATGAAATCAGCACGGGGAACGGCAGCGACATCGTTTACGCCTATGGTCATTGGGACGTCGTCCACGGCGGCAACCAAGCGGACGAGCTGCATGGCGGCGACGGTAACGACACGCTGAACGGCGACGGCGGCAACGACACGCTCTACGGCGACGATGACGACGACACGCTCAACGGCGGTGCCAGCAACGACACGTTGGACGGTGGTGCCGGCGACGACGAAATTGAAGGCGACGCCGGCAACGACACGATTATCGCCGGCTTGGGCGCTGATGATTACTATAATGGAGGCGACGGCTCCGACACCATCGTGTTCGACACGAGCAGCGACGTCGATTTCTATGACGAGGACAGTTATGCCAGCTATGAGGAGAATTGGGCCGCTGTCCACGAGATCGAGAACGTGGTCACCGGAGGCGGTGACGATACGATCTACTTCTCGGCAACGGAGGACAAGAACTCCGTCGTAAACAGCAACGGCGGCGATGACTACGTCGTGCTGTGGGGCGGCAATGACACCGCCAACCTCGGCGGCGGCAACGATCGTGGCTTCGGTGGTGCCGGCAACGACACGCTGCGCGGCGGCGGCGGCGACGACGAGCTTGGTGGGGGCACGGGCGTCGATGTCCTGACCGGCGGCGCGAACGCCGACGACTTCATCTTCTCCTACGACGACGACAGCGGCGTCGGCGCCGGCAACCGGGATGAGATCACCGACTTCAGCCAGGCGCAGAACGACGAGATCGATCTGACCGGGTTCGGCGGCCTCGACTTCATCGGCACCTCCAGCTTCTCGGCCCCCGACCAGGTCCGCTTCTTCCACAGCGGCGGTGACACGATCGTGCGGATCAACACAGTCGGCAATTCGGGCGCCGAGATGGAGATCCAGCTCAACGGCATCGTCGATCTGGGTGCCGGCGACTTCATCCTCTAGCAGCACGCCAAGTGCTCGACCCTCGCCTCCACACGACCTCATGCGAGTGACTTCGATGGCGATCAAGTTCGGCAACAATTCAGACAACACGCTCAACGGCAGCGCCGGCAGCGATTATCTCTACGGGCTGGGCGGCGACGACACGCTCTACGGCCGCAATGGCAACGATGAGCTGCATGGCGGCTCGGGCGACGACGAGCTGTATGGCGGGCGTGGGACCGACACGGCCGTGTTCAGCACGGCGCAGGATGTCGATGCCAGCCTGCTCGGATCGTCGGGCTATGGCTGGTCGCCCGATCTGGGCTTCGACCGGCTCTACCGCATCGAGAACCTGATCACCGGCTCGGGCGACGACACGGTCGCTGGCAGTCTGGGCGCCAACCTCCTGAGCACCGGCGCGGGCCACGACGACGTCTTCGGCGACGAGGGCGACGACGTGATCGACGGCGGTGCCGGCAACGACGACCTGCAGGGTGGATTTGGCGACGATCACGTCCGAGGCGGCACGGGCAATGACTATGTCGGCGGTGACGACGGCCACGACGTGCTGGAGGGCAACGGCGGCAACGACGATCTCGATGGCTATGTCGGCGTCGACGTGATGACCGGCGGCTCGGGTGCGGACGCCTTCTTCATCCGGCCGGGCGACAGCGGCGCCAAGCTCGGCACGCGCGATCTGATCACCGACTTCGACCAGGCCGAGGGCGACCAGCTCGAGCTCTACTTCTTCGACAGTCTCGACTTCATCGGCACGGCTGCGTTCTCGGCCGCGAACCAGGTCCGCTACACGCAGTCCGGCGGCAGCACCTTCGTCCAGATCAGCACGGACCTGGACGCTACAGCCGAATCGATCATCGAGCTGACGGGCACGATCAACCTCGCTGCGGGCGACTTCGTGCTCTAGGGCCGTTGTCAGCCCATCGGTCCGGCTCCTACGATTGCCCTGAGTTGTGAGGAGACGGGCGTGACCGAGGCGTCGTCGTTTGCGGGGCGCGTCATGCTGGTGACCGGCGCCGCACAGGGGATCGGCGAGGCGACCGCCCGGTTGTTGGCCGAGCGGGGGGTCGCGGGGCTGGCGCTGGTCGACCGCAATGCGGACGCGCTGGCGGAGGTGGCGGCCTCGCTCACGACCGGCGGCTGTCCGGCCATCGCGATCCCGGCCGATCTCGGCGAGGTGGCGGCCTGCTTCGCCGCGGTCGACACAGCCGCGACCCGGTTCGGCGCGCTGCATGGCCTCGTCAATGCGGCCGGGCTCACCGACCGGGGCACCATCGACGACACCACGCCCGAGCTGTTCGACGCGATCTTCGCGGTCGACGCGCGTGCTCCGTTCTTCCTGATCCAGCGCATCCTGCCCTGGCTGCGGCGCGCCGGCGGCGGGACGATCGTCAACATCATCTCGATCACCGTCCACGGCGGCATCCCCGAGCTCGCCGCCTATGTCGGGGCCAAGGGTGCCCTGGCGGCGATGACCAGGAACATCGCCGCGGCGGTGGCCAGGGACCGGGTCAGGGTCAACGGGCTGAATCTGGGCTGGACCGTGACGCCCGGCGAGCATGCGGTGCAGATGGGCACACACGGCCGGCCACCCGGCTGGGAGCTGGCGGTGGGACGGGCGCAGCCCTTCGGCCGGCTGCTGACCCCGCTCGACGCGGCGCGCGCCATAGCCTTTCTCGCCTCCGACGAGTCCGGCCTGATGACCGGGGCGCTCGTCGATTTCGAGCAGCAGGTGATCGGCGCCTATCCGGTGGTGGCCCCGTGAGGGCGGCGGTCCTGGCGGCGCTGCTGGCGATGCCCGCAGGCGCCCTGGCCTCCGAGCCGATCGAGGCCGGCAAGAATCTCGCCGAGACGCACTGCTCGCGCTGTCACGCGATCGGTGACACCGACCAGAGCCTGATGGAGGGCGCTCCGCCCTTCCGCGACCTCACGCTGCGCTATCCGATCGAGGACCTCGCCGAGGCGCTGGCCGAGGGGATCATGACGGCGCATCCGCAGATGCCGGTGTTCACCTTCACGCCCGAGCAGATCGACGACCTGCTGGCCTATCTCGACAGCCTGAACTAGGCATCGGCCCCGCCTCGCGCTGCGCGTGCCGCGCGGAGCCGAGCCCGATCGAGGCGGCCGCGGCTCCCCCGTTCGCGCATGTCTGACTTGCCTCGTCTTGGCACAGGCTGAAGCGACACTATAGAGTGGGTTCGGCTCGCGGTCGTCGCCGCGGGACCCGCCCGACAATCGGTCGCCAAGCGCACCGCGCAAGCCGCAGTGCCGGCGAGCCTCGCGAACGGATAAGGAGCGACACCATGGCCCGCAAGAAGCAGCCGGTCCCGAGCGGCTTCGTGCTGTTCGACGTGATCTATCAGGATGGTTCGCGCACCTCGAACCGGAAGGTGCCCGCGACCGAGGTCGACACGCTCGACGGCGATGGTCCCATCCGCGCCTTCATCGAGGCGCAGGACCGCACAATCGCGGAGCGTTCAGGCAACCCGCGCGGCCCGATCAAGAGCATCACGCGCGCCGTGGGCTGACGCCTGAAGGGCCGTCGTCGGATCCGTGACGGCCCTTCGGCCAAGGAACACCGACGCTTTCCCCATGTTGTTCGGGACACACGTCCTCGGCCAAGCTGCCGGATCGATCTGGAGGAGAGGCGTTCGATGTTGACGCGCGCAGTATGCGCGCCGACCGGTCTGCGCGGCCTGTCGGCGGATGGTTCCCAACCATGAAGATCGCCCAGGTCGCCCCGCTCTATGAAGCGGTTCCGCCCCGCCTCTATGGCGGCACCGAGCGGATCGTCGCCCATCTTACCGATGCCTTGGTCGCCCGGGGTCACGAGGTGACGCTGTTCGCCAGCGGGGACTCCGACACCTCCGCCCGGCTCGTCCCCTGCCGGACGCAGGCGATCCGCATGGACCCGAGCCTACTGAAGTCGGATCTTGGCTGCCATCTCGCCATGATCCACGAGGTCTATCGGCGGCGAGACGAGTTCGACATAGTCCACTTCCATGTCGACATGGTGCACTTCCCGTTCTTCGCAGGCGAGGCGGAACGCACGGTGACAACCCTGCACGGACGGCTCGATCTGGACGACCTGCCGCCCGCTTACGCCCGCTGGGCCGATTTTCCGCTGGTGTCGATCTCGGACGACCAGCGCCGGCCACTGCCGGATGCCAATTGGGTCGCGACCATCCCACATGGCCTGGAGGCCGAGAGCTACCGCTTCACCGCCGCACCCCAGCGACCTTATCTCGCCTTCCTTGGCCGCATCTCGCCCGAGAAGCGGCCCGATCGCGCGATCGAGATTGCGCGCCGCACCGGTCTGAAGCTGAAAATCGCGGCCAAGGTCGATACGGTGGATCGCACCTATTTCCACGAGGTGGTCGAGCCGTTGCTGTCCGATCCCCTCGTGGAGTTCATCGGCGAGATCGGCGATGCGCAGAAATCGGACTTCCTCGGCAACGCCAGTGCCCTCCTGTTCCCGATCGACTGGCCGGAGCCCTTCGGCTTGGTGATGATCGAGGCCATGGCATGTGGCACGCCAGTGATCGCCTGGAACAGAGGCTCGGTGCCCGAGGTGGTCGAGCATGGCATCAGCGGTTTTGTCGTCGACGACATGGGCGAGGCCGTGGCCGCAGTCGCCCGCCTGGAGCGGCTCAAGCGGCGGCGGGTCCGGCGCAGCTTCGAGCGGCGCTTCTCGGCCGAAGTGATGGCGCGGAACTATCTCCAGCTGTACTGGCGCCTCTATCGCGACGCGCAGGCAAGCCGCGGCCGTCCGGCGGCGCTCGAGCTCACGGGCTGATGGCCGAACCCGACACCAACGAGCCGCGCACGCCGGCGCGCCTGTTCGCGCTCAAGCACGGCGACACCTTCGTCGTCGCGGACGCGTATGGCGACATCACGGGCGTCGGCGACGGGCTGTTCCACGACGACACGCGCCTGCTCTCGCGCTTCCGGCTCAGCGTCGCCGGGCGACCGCTGGAGCTGCTCGGTGGGGCGGTGAGCGGGGACAATGTCCTGTTCACCGCGAACCTCACCAACCTGCCCCTGCCCCCGATCGGCGGCCAGCCGATCCGGCAGGGTGCGATCCATCTCGAGCGCACCCGGCTGATCTGGCGGGATCGCCTGTTCGAGCGCTGGCGGCTGCGCAACTACGGACAGGCTGCCGTGCACCTGCCGCTGCGGCTCGAGTTCGGCGCCGACTTCCGCGACATGTTCGAGGTGCGCGGCCTCGTCCGTGCCGCACGCGGCCAGATCCGCGCCGCGGTCGTGGCCGACGATTCGGTCGTGCTCAGCTACGAGGGCCTGGACGGGGTCGTCCGTTGCTCGACGATCACCTTCGGCACGCGCCCGCAGGACCTCGCGCCGAGCTTCGCCGACTTCGCGCTGATGCTGGCGCCCGGGGTGCGGATCGACCTGTTCTGCGAGGTCGCGCAGACGGCGGGCGAGCCGCCTTCGCGCCAGCGCTTTCGCGATGCGGCGGCGCGGGCCCGGCTCGCGGCTCGGGAGGCGCGGCGGCGGGGGGCACGGGTGCAGACGGGCGGGCGGGTGTTCCGCGCCTGGCTCGAGCGCTCGCGCGCGGATCTGGCGCTGCTGACCACCGAGTTCCCGACCGGCCCCTACCCCTATGCCGGCATACCCTGGTTCTCGACCGCGTTCGGGCGGGACGCGATCATTACTGCGCTGCAGATGCTGTGGCTCGATCCTTCGCTGGCGCGGGGGGTCCTCCGCTTCCTCGCCGCCCACCAGGCGACCGAGAGCTCGCCGTTCACCGACGCGGCGCCTGGGAAGATCATGCACGAGACCCGCAAGGGCGAGATGGTCCGCCTCGGCGAGCTGCCGTTCGAGCGGTACTATGGTGGGGTCGACACCACGCCGCTGTTCGTGGCGCTGGCGGGCGCCTACGCCGCGCGCACCGGGGATCTGGGCCTGATCGAGGAACTCTGGCCCGCCCTCGTCGCGGCCGTGCACTGGCTCGAGGGCGATGGCGATTCCAACGGCGATGGCCTGATCGACTATGCCCGCGGTGCCGATACCGGGCTCGCCAACCAGGGCTGGAAGGACAGCGAGGATTCGGTCTTCGACGAGGCCGGCCACGACATCGAAGGCCCGGTGGCATTGGTCGAGGTGCAGGGCTACGCGTTCGCCGCCTTCCGGGCGATGGCCGATCTGGCCGCCCGCCGCGGCGAGCCGATCGGGACGCGGACGCGGTGGGAGGAGCGGGCCGAGGCGCTGCGGCAGGCGGTGGAGGAGCGGTTCTGGGTCGAGGCGATCGGCAGCTATGCCCTAGCGCTCGACGGCAGCGGCAGGCCCTGTCGCGTGCGCGCCTCCAATCCCGGCCATCTCCTGTTCGTCGGGCTGCCGACGCCCGAGCGTGGCCGCCGCGTCGCCGCACTGCTCCTCGGCAGCTCGTTCAACACGGGCTGGGGCTTGCGGACGCTCGGGGCACAGCAGCCGCGCTACAATCCGATGTCCTACCACAATGGCTCGGTCTGGCCGCACGACACGGCGATCTGTGCCGCCGGGATCGCCCGCTACGGCCTGCGCGACGGGGCCGCCGCTCTTTTGAGCGACATGTTCGAGCCCGCGGTGCGGTTCGACCTGGGTCTGCCGGAGCTGTTCTGCGGCTTCGCCCGGCGGCCGGGCGAGCCGCCGATCGCCTATCCGGTGGCCTGCCTGCCCCAGGCCTGGGCGGCGGGCTCGGCGTTCATGATGCTCCAGGCCTGCCTCGGGCTCACCGTCGACGGCTGGTCGGGCGCGCTGCAGATCGACCGCCCCCGTCTGCCGGCCGGGATCGACCAGCTCACGATCCGCAGCCTCGGTGTCGGTCCGGTCAGCGTCGACCTGACCTTCCGGCGCGTGGGCGCGCAGGTAGCGGTCTATCCCGATGGCTCCGAGCGAGCCGCCGTGCCGATCACCGTGACGATGTAGGCCGGCTCAGCGCGGCCGGCCGGTCCGCAGCGTCCAGGCGACGAGCTCGCCGAGGATCGCCGCGACTGCGGAATCGAATGCCGCGACTGCGGCCTCGTTGGAGGTGGCGGTCGCGGCGGCGCGCTGGCTGAACTCGCGGGCGCCGGCGACCTCGCGTGTCGGCAGGGCGAGGAGCCGGGCGTGCAGGTTGACCTGCGCCGCATAGGCGCCCCTGTCAGGCTCGAGCTGGAAGTCGTTCAGGGTCGACTGGAGCAGATAGCGGCCTGGCAGGTCGTCGCGGTCCGTGCCGACCGCACGAACCTTGCCGGCACTCTGGAAGGCCTGCACGATCAGGAACTGCAGCATGACCGTGGCCCGGTCGCTCCAGACCACATCGGCCAGCCGGTCGACACGGCCGTCGGCCAGGACCGTGATCCGGCTCGTGTCGATCGCGCCCTCGGCGCTGGGCTCCGCGACGAGCAGGACCCAGTCGCGCCGCGGCAGATCGGCCGGGAAGCTCGGACGGGCGGTCAGCGTGTACTCGGTGGGCGCCGGCGCGTTCCGCGCCGTCAGCAGCCCCGTGCAGCCACCGAGCGCCAAGGGCAGGCCGGCCCCCAGGGTGATCGCCCTCCTGCGGTCGGCGAGCCTCATTGCAGCCTCACTCCCTCGGATGCCGGGTCGCCCAAGAGGAACCGCGACGGGTTCTGCCGCAGGTCGCGCACGGTCCGGCTGATCTCGCTCACCGTCCGGTCCATGTCCTGGATCAGCCCCTGCAGGTTGGGCAGCCCGGTCTGGGCGAACGCCGCGACCGGGGCCTGCGTCTGGGACAGGAGCGTCGAGACCTGATCGCCGAGCCGGCGCATATCGGCGAGGCTGGCCTGCAGATCGGCCAGGGTTCGGGCGACGGGGGCCTCCGGCCCGGCGGTCAGCGCGTTCACCGTCCGCAGGGTTTCGTCCGCCTGCGTCATCAGGGGTGGCGCCGCGGCCGCCGTACGGCTCAGGTCGGCGACCAGCGGCGGCAGCCCGTCGAGGACCTTGAACAGCGGACCGTGGGGATCGGACAGCTTCTCCACGAGCTGCGTCGTGGCGGCCATCGTGCGCGTGATCTGCTCCACGCCCCCGCCGGCGACCATGATGTTCAAGAGCTCGAGCATCTGGTCGAGACCGCGCTCGAGCTTCGGCCGGTCGGCGAGCAGCTGGTTCAAGGTCTGCTGCAGCCCGTACTGCAGCGACGGAATCGAAGGAATCTGCGGATAGTCGGTGGTGTTCGTGGCAAAGGAGGTCTCGCTGTCGGGAACCATGTTGAGCCCGACGAACAGCTGACCGGTGATCAGGCTCGCAAGCTCGAGCCGGGCCCTCAAGCCATCCTCGATCAGCTGGTCCAGGGTGGCGCCTCCGTCTGCGAACCCTCTTACCGATCCCTTGGTCACCTCGATCACCACCGGGATGTCGACCATGCGCTCGCTCGCGGCAAAGGAGGGCGTGATCGAGACCACCTCGCCGATCTGCACGCCGCGATACTTGACCGGCGCCCCGACACCGAGCCCTTCGAGCGAGTCGGGAAAGTACACGACAAAGCGCGTCACGCTCTTGAACAGCAGACCGCTGCCGAACACGATCGCGATCGCGACGGCGATCGCGGCAGCACCGAGGACGAAGGCGCCGACCGCGGTCGCATTGCGGCGGACGCTCACAGCGCCACTCCGGCGGCACGACCGCCCTCGCCGCCGCTGAGAAACGCCACGAGATCGGCGTCATCGCTCTCGGCGAGAAGCTGCTTGGGTGGGCCGATCGCCGTCATGCTGTGCGTCGCGGCGTCCAGGTAGACGACGCGGTCGGCGATCCGGAAGATGCTGGCGAGCTCGTGGGTGACGATGACGAAGCTCATGCCGAGCGTCCTCCGCAGATCGAGGATCAGGTCGTCGAGGCGGTGCGAGGTCACGGGATCCAGGCCCGCCGACGGCTCGTCCAGGAACAGGATCGACGGATCCAGCGCCATCGCGCGGGCGATCGCCGCGCGCTTGGCCATACCACCGCTGATCGCCGCCGGCAGGAAGCCCTCGAACCCGGCGAGCCCGACAAGGGCGAGCTTGTAGGACGCCACCGCCGCGGCACCGCGCGCGTCGAGCCCCGAATAGAGCTGCAACGGCATGGCGACGTTCTCGGCTAGGGTCATCGAGGTCCAGAGCGCGCCGCCCTGATACATCATGCCGAAGCGTCGGATCAGCGCCTCCTGCGCCGCGGTGTCGGCCGCCCAGAAGTCCTGGCCGTCGATCCGCACCGTGCCCTTGAGCGGCGGCAGGAGGCCGGTCAGGACGCGCAACAAGGTGCTCTTGCCGCAGCCGCTGCCGCCGATCACGCAGACCACCTCCCCCGGCGCGACAGCGAAGGTCAGATCGTGCTGCAGCACGCGCTCGCCATAGCCGTAGGCGAGCCCGTCGAGCGCGAGGCGCGGCGGCTCAGGGGATGCCGAGGACATGGTAGATCACGTTGATGATGGCGTCGGCGACGACGATGCCGACGATCGAGGTGACCACGGCCGAGGTCGCGGCATTGCCCACCGCGGCCGCGTCCTGGCCGCAACGCATGCCGCGCAGGCATCCCGCCATGGCGACGATCGCGCCGAACACGGCGGCCTTGAAGATGCCGCCGGCGAAGTCCTCGACGCCGATCATCAGCCGCATCTGCTGCGCGTATTGCAGCGGGTCGATGCCGAACACGGCGACGCCGACGATCGCACCGCCGAGGATGCCCATGAGCATCGCATAGCAGGCGAGCAGGGGCAGCATCAGCATCAGCGCCAGCATGCGCGGCACGACCAGGTACTGGACGGGATCGACGGCGAGCGTGCGCAGCGCGTCGGTCTCCTGGTTGACCTGCATCGTGCCGAGCTCGGCCGCGAAGGCGGCCCCGGTGCGCCCGGCCATGATCACCGCCGCCATGAGCGGGCCCATCTCCTGCGCCATCCCGGTGGTGACCAGATTGGCGACATAGATCTGCGCGCCGAACAGCTGGAGCTCGTTGCCGCCGACGAAGGCCAGGATGAAGCCGGCCAGCAGGCCGATCAGCGTGACGATCGGCAGGGCCTGGGGACCGGCAGCGGCGAAGACGCGCGCCACGTCCTCGCCGCGGAACTTCGCCCGGCCGCGCAGGAAGGCCAGCAGCGCCAGCACCACCTCGCCGATGAACGCGACCGCGTCGACGATCCCGGCCCACCAGGACTGGGCCGCCAGCCCGAGCCGGGCCAGCGGGTTCGGCGGTGCTGCCGGCGCCGAGGTGGCGCGCGGCGGCACGGCCTCGGCGATCGCCAGGAGGCGCCGCAGCCCTTCCGGCGCGGCATCGGCCGTCAGCTCCGTCCCCTGTCCCCGCAGCAGGCCGGCCAGCTCGAACAGGAACGCCGGCAGCACCGAATCCCAGCGGCCGAGCTGCGACGCCTCGAGCCCGACCCGCGTCCCCGGCGCCAGCCGGCCAATCTCACCGGCCAGGGCGGCGATGTCCGGGAGTGGGCCCGCAAGCGACCAGTCGCCCGCGAGCCGAATGCTCGCAGCACGCCCGGAGCCGCCTTCGACGGTCGCGGTGGGAGCTGTCGGTGCAGGAGCCATCGCGTCAACGCTAACGGGAGCTTGGCCGGGCCTCAATGGGCGCAACGCTACTGCGGGCAATCGCTCTTCTGCCGCGGTCGACGCTGTGTTAGTCGGGCCGCAGAATAGGACAGGGAGGCGAGATGTCCGGCCGAGGCGCCGTTGCGGCCGCCTATGTGTGCGGCACGTTCGATACCAAGGCCGTCGAGCTGAACTACCTCGCGGACCTGCTCCGTGCTGTGGGGCTGCGCACCGTGACGGTCGATCTCGGCACCATGCGCCAGAGCGAGGGCGTCGACGTGCCGGCCCACGAGGTGGCCGGAGCGCATCCGGACGGTGCCGATGCGGTGCTCGGCGGCAACGATCGCGGCAAGGCCGTGAACGGCATGAGCGCCGCGTTCGAGCGCTGGCTGGCGACACGCGACGACGTGGGCGGGGTCATCGGCGCCGGCGGCTCGGGCAACACGGCGCTGGTGGCGCCGGCGATGCGCGCACTGCCGGTCGGGGTGCCCAAGGTCCTGGTCTCGACCGTCGCCTCCGGCAATGTGGCGCCCTATGTCGGCCCGGCCGACATCATGATGCTGCACGCGGTGACCGACGTGCAGGGCCTCAACCGGATCTCGCGCCGGGTGCTCGGCAATGCCGCGCATGCGCTGGCCGGGATGATGCGCAACGCGATCCCGCAGCCGGCGACGGCCGACAAGCCGGCGCTCGGGCTCACCATGTTCGGCGTGACCACGCCCTGCGTGCAGGCGGTCGCCAAGGCGATGGAGGTGGACCACGACTGCCTCGTGTTCCACGCCACCGGCACCGGCGGCCGGGCGATGGAGAAGCTGGTCGACAGCGGGCTGATCACCGGCGTGATCGACGTCACCACGACCGAGGTCGCGGACCTGCTGGTCGGCGGCATCCTGGCCTGCACCGAGGACCGGTTCGGCGCCATCGCGCGCACCGGCATCCCTTATGTCGGCTCGGTTGGCGCCTGTGACATGGTGAATTTCGGCGCGCTCGACACGGTGCCGGAGCGGTTCCGCGACCGGAACCTCTATGTGCACAACGCGCAGGTGACGCTGATGCGGACCACTCCGGCGGAGAACGACGCGATCGGGCGCTGGATCGGGTCGCGGCTCGACGAGTGCCCCGGCCCGCTGCGCTTCCTGCTGCCCGAGGGCGGCGTCTCCGTCATCGACGAGCCCGGCAAGCCGTTCCACGACCCCGAGGCGGATGCCGCCCTGTTCGCCGGCATCGAGGCGACCCTAACGCCGCGCGCGAACCGGCGCCTCGAGCGGCTGCCCCATCCGATCAACGCGCCCGAGTTCGCCGCGGCCCTGGTCCGCGCCTACCGGGAGGTGGCCGCCTGATGCCGCGCTTTGCCCGATCCGAGCTGATGGAGCGCTTCCGGGCGATGGCCGAGAGGCGCGAGCCGATCATCGGCGGCGGCGCCGGCACGGGGCTTTCGGCACGGTGCGAGCAGGCTGGCGGCATCGACCTGATCGTGATCTACAATTCCGGGCGCTACCGGATGGCCGGGCGCGGCTCGCTCGCCGGCATCCTGGCCTACGGCAACGCCAACGAGATCGTGGTCGAGATGGGTCGCGAGGTGTTGCCGGTGGCGACGCGCACGCCGGTGCTGGCGGGCGTGAACGGCACCGACCCGTTCATGCTGCGCGATCATTTCCTGAGCCAGCTCGCCGCCATGGGCTTCTCCGGGATCCAGAACTTCCCGACGGTTGGCCTGATCGACGGCACCTTCCGCCAGGGGCTCGAGGAGACCGGGATGGGCTACGGTCTCGAGGTCGAGCTGGTCCGCGCCGCGCGGCAGCAGGACCTCCTGACCACGCCCTACGTGTTCGAGGCGGCGCAAGCGGCCGCGATGGCCGAGGCCGGCGCCGACATCCTGGTGCCGCATATGGGTCTGACCACGGGCGGCGACATCGGCGCCTCGACCGCGGTGAAGCTCGAGGACTGCCCGGCGCTGATCGACGCCATGGCCGAGGCGGCGCTGGCGGTGCGGCCGGACATCCTGGTGCTGTGCCATGGCGGGCCAATCGCCACGCCCGAGGATGCCGCCTACGTGCTGCGCAGCACGAGGCATTGCCACGGCTTCTACGGCGCCTCGTCGATGGAGCGGCTGCCAACCGAGCAGGCGCTGACCGCGACCACGCGCGCCTTCAAGGCGATCACCTTCTAACCGCCGACAGGGAGCGATCCATGCCCAAGGCTTATGCCAGCACCGTCCTCAATGCGCCGGCCCAGGAGGTCTGGGCGGCGATCCGCGACTTCAACGGGTTGCCGTCCTGGCATCCGGGCGTGGCGGACAGCGCGATCGAGGACGGCAAGGCCGGCGATCAGGTCGGCGGCGTGCGCAGCTTCCACCTCAAGGACGGTGCTCATCTGCGCGAGCGGCTGCTGAGCTTCAGCGACGTCGAGCGCTGCTACAGCTACAATTTCGAGAAGACGCCGTTCTCGGTGCTGAACTACCACGCCACGCTGCGGGTCACGCCAGTGACCGACGGCCACCGCGCCTTCGTCGAGTGGTGGACCACCTTCGACTGCGAGCCCGAGAAGATCGACGACTGGACGCACACCTTCGCCGCGATCGTGTTCAAGGGCGGCCTCGACGCGCTGAAGGCCAAGTTCGGCGGCTGACGATGAGGGAGCGCGCCGTCCAAGCGCGCCCCCTCGCCGCTCAGGCGACCCGCAGCGCGACAGGCGAAGACCGGCGGCGCGGCGCATCGCCATCGTCGCCGGCCGCCAGCAGCCGGTCGAGCGCGTCCTGCAGCCGGTCGACCTTGTCGTGCAGCTCGGCGATCGCGGTCTCGGCCTTGATGTTGACCTCGTAGTCGAGCGCCGCCGCGAGGCGATCCTTCGCCGCCTGCCGGTTCTGGCTCATCATGATGATCGGCGCCTGCAGCGCCGCGAGCATCGAGAGGAGCAGATTCAGGAAGACGAAGGGATAGGGGTCGAACGCATGCCCGGCCAGGACCACGACGTTCAGGCCGGCCCACGCCGCCAGGAACACGCCGAACCCGACGATGAAGCTCCAGGAGCCGCCGATCGAGGCGACGCGGTCGGCGAGGCGCTGGCCCAGCGTCGAGCGTGCCTCGAAGACGCGATTGAGGTCGCGTGCCGTGTGAACGCGCCGCGCGACGCGGGCGATCACCCGACGATCACGCTCGTTCAGCGGTGCGATCCCGGCATGCAGGAGATGCTGGGCGAGAAAACGGATCTCGGTGTTCATGGCTCACCTGCCTTCGCGGGCCGTCTCCGGCCGCCGGCGGCGAGCCCGTCCTAGCGGCCCGGGTGCTTCGGTACGGCCGTCGACGGCGCGCGCTGTCGACTGTTGCTGTCGCTGGACATGGAACTCTGTCTGGTAGTGGAGCCCGCCCCGCCCGCCGAAGCGGCCGCAGCACGGCATAAGGAGCAAATAGCGCGCACCTGGCGCAGCGTCAACGCCTGTGTCGTGCAAGGGAGAGCCGCGCGGCACGCTTGGCGCAACAGCCCCTGCTCCGTGGCTAGGTCGGCTACATTCAACCGCTCGATTACCCTCATAGGTTGAATTTCCTTGAGATGAATCACTCCCTAGGAGACAATGGCCCATGGTCCAATTGGAGCCTGCGCCATGCCCACCACACCATCCACCGCCCAGTCCGAGACCTCGCGCCTGAATGGTGCTTGCTCCGTTGGCCCCGTCACCGACGCCGGCAAGACCCGCTCGGCCCTGAACAGCGTCCGCCATGGCCTGTCGGGGCGGACCTTCTTCCTCCTACCCGACGAAGATCCCGAGGAGTTCGCAGCTCACGAGGCGGAGCTCCTGGCCGAGTTCCGACCGCGCGATCACGCCGAACGCGAGGCAGCGCTGGCGCTGGTCCGGGCGACGTGGCGCGAGATCAGGGGCGATCGGTTGGAAGCGCAGGTGCTGACCCACCTGTTCGCGGCGGAACGGATCGAGGACCAAGCCGCTCGCGAAGGCGCCCGAGCCGCAGGTTTCCGGCAGCTTGCCACCATGCTCCGCTACCGGGCGCGGATCGGTCGCGAGCTCGATGCCGCGCTCGCGAGCCTGCACGCCCTGCGTCAGCGCCGCCTCGGCGCCACGCCCATCGCGCGAAGCGAAGCCGAGCCACCGCTTGTGAACGACACGCTCGTGCAAGACGAACCCGAGCGCCCGCTCAATCGCCACCAGCGCCGAGCACTCGCGGCCATGGCGCGCAAGCGCGCGGCCTAGGTCGAGCCTGCCATCGGCACGCCAGTGCCGAACTTCATCCGGCCCATCACGACCATGGTCACGAACCGGCGGACATTGCTGCCGAACAGGTGGCGGCGGGTGAACTCCCGGTATGCTTCCATGTCAGCCACGCTGACCATGAGCACGAAGTCGACGGCACCGGTGACGTAGTAGCACTGCGACACCTCGGGCGCCCGGCGCATCGTGCGGGTGAAATCGTCGATCAGATCCGGGCGCTCGCGCTGGAGCGTGACGTTGACGATGAGCGTGAGACGGGCGCCGGCATGGCGCGGGTCGACGATTGCCACCTCGCGCTCGATCACCCCGGCGGCGCGCAGCCGCTGCAGGCGGCGCAGGCAGGCGGCGGGCGAGAGACCGACCAGGGCCGCCAGCGCCTCGCCGGTACGGCGGCTGTCCTCCTGCACCGCATCGAGCAGGCGCCGATCGAAGTCGTCGAGCTCCATCGCCCCTCCAGCGAGATCCCCGCAGCGCGGCCCCGCTTAGCGCGAAAATCTCGCACGCCGCAGCACCACATTGCGAACTGTCGCCACGGCGTTGCGCCATCATCCAGCGCGTTGGCGGGCAGGAAGGAGATTGCCCGCCGTACAGGATGGTGGAGGGTGTGATGACTGCGATCCGTCTCGACCGGCAGATGGGCATGCTGGCGCTGCCGGAGCCGGCGCGCCGGGCTTCCGGAACTCTCTCGGCGCTCGGCCTTCGCGCGATGCGCTGGCTCCGCAATCGCCGCGCGGAGCGGCTGATGTCGTCCCTGTCCGACGAGCGGCTGCGCGACATGGGGATCACCCGCGCCGACATCGCGCGCGTCGTATGGCACGGCCGCGACTGAGGCCATGGGCGGCGGGCCGATGATGCGGCTGTTCCTCGCGCCGGCGCTCGGCTAGCTAGTGGGCGCGGGCGGAGGAGCGAGCATGCAGGGTCGCATCAAGTGGGTCGAGGGGCGGACCTTCGTCGCCGAATCGGGTAGCGGGCACGGGCTGGTCGTCGACGGCCCGGCCGAGCATGGCGGGCGCAATCTGGGGCCCAGCCCGATGGAGCTGGTGCTCCTGGGCACCGGCGGCTGTACCGCCTTCGACGTGCTCGACATCCTGAAGAAGAGCCGGCAGGCGGTGACCGACTGCTGGGTCGAGCTCGACGCCGAGCGGGCGGCCGAGCAGCCGCGCGTGTTCACCAGGATCACGATGCGGTTCGTCGTCACCGGCCGCGGGCTGAGCCGGACGGCCGTCGAGCGCGCGGTCGAGCTGTCGGCCGAGAAATATTGCTCAGCCTCGATCATGCTTGCCAAGACCGCCGAGATCGTGCGCGAGATCGAGCTGCGCGAGGCTGCGGCTACTTGAGCGCGGCCGGCGGGTCGCGGTCGGTCCGCATCCCCGCGAGGTAGCGGTAGCTGGCCACCGCGCGATTGACGTGCGCGGAGTCCGACGTCAGCGCGGCGGCGAGGCGGTTCAGGGCCATGGCGTTGAGCGCGTAGTACTCGAAGCTGTCTGGGCCGGCGCGGCGGACCCATGTCATGGCGGCGAGATCACCGGGAGCCGCGATGCTCATCCCCATCAGGCGCAGGTCGGTGACGTTGCGCGCGACAGTAAGAAACCCGTCCGGCCCGGCCTCGCGGATCTCGATCTCGATCACTACGGGGCCGGGGCTCTGATCGTCGTCGTAGACGGTATAGAGCCGCGCGCCCGCATGCATCTCCTCCGGCGTGAAGTCGGGGCGCCGCTGCTGCGGGTCCGGGCCGCTCAGCGCGCTGGCGTCGACCAGCAACGGGCTCCAGTCGAGCCCGCCCACGTCCCAGTAGCGCACGTCGAGCTGGCGGGACACGGCCCCCAGGCGGGCGAGGATCGTGGCAGCGTTGCCCTCATGCCCGATGATGCCGGAGACCGCCACGAAGGTGGCGCCCGGCACCCGCGTCAGCCCGCTGCAGGCGGCGGGTTGCCACTGCTCGGGCAGGTCGGCGGCGTGCCATACCGCCACCGTGGGACCGGCGCCCGCCACCGGCCATGCCGGCACCACAGCACCAGCGCAGGGCGGCTCTGGCGGCGGCTCGGCCCGGACCGGCTGGGCCGCCAGGAGCGCGGCCACGGCCAACGAGGCCCGGAGGCAAGACATACCCAAGTTCCTTCGCGCGGGACCCTTCCCACACACGTCGGTCATGCTCCCGTCCGCCGGACGGCATGGACCATGGCGTCGAGAGTGCCGAGGAACCGCGAGCGGTCCTCCCTGGTGAAGGGCCGGCCGCCACCGCGAATCTGACCCGTGTCGCGCAGCTCGGTCAGCAGGTTGCGGGTAGCAAGATCGTTACCGATCGAAGCAGTGGTGAACGGCCGCCCGTTCGGCGCCAGGGCCCGCGCGCCGCGCTTGAGCGCGCGGTCGGCCAGAGGCACGTCGGCGGTGATCACGATGTCGCCCCTGCCGGCATGCTCGACGATCCAGTCGTCGGCCCGGTCGAGACCCTCGGTCACGATCACGCGCTCGATCAGCGGCGCCTCCGGGACGCGCAGCCAGCCATTGGCGACGACAAAGACTCGAAGGCCGTAGCGGCCGGCCACGCGGTAAGTCTCGTCCTTGACCGGACAGGCGTCGGCATCGATGTAGACCTGCAGCAAGGGCGACCTCAAGGAGTAACGATGAACGTCGACAGCATGGCCCAGAGCTGGGCTCCCCGGATGCTCTCGGTGCTGCGGATCATGTCCGCCCTCCTATACATCGAGCACGGCTCCCAGAAGCTGCTTGGTTTTCCTGCGTCGGAACGCGGCCCGGTAGCGCTGTTCTCGTTCTACGGATTCGCTGGCTTCCTCGAGCTGTTCGGCGGCATCCTGCTGGCGATCGGCCTGTTCACGCGTCCGGTCGCGTTCGTGCTCTCCGGCATGATGGCGGTCGCCTACTTCATGGCCCACGCGCCGCAGAGCTTCTTCCCGGCCAACAATGGCGGCGACGCGGCGATCCTGTTCTGCTTCGTCTTCCTCTACCTGTTCACGGCCGGGCCGGGCCCGTGGAGCGTGGACGCGAAGCGCGGCGGCTGAGGCTCAGCCGAGGCCGAGCTTCGCCGCGACGATCCCGTTGACCACCCCAGGGTTCGCCTTGCCGCCGGTCGCCTTCATCACTTGACCAGTGAACCAGCCGGCGACCTTGGGGTTCTTCAAGGCCTGGGCGACCTGGCCGGGGTTGGCTGCGATCAGCTCGTCGACCAGCTTCTCGATGGCATCGGTGTCGGTGACCTGCTTGAGACCGCGCGCCTCGACGATCTCCTCAGGGTCGCCGCCCTCCGCGAACATAATCGCGAACACGTCCTTGGCGATCTTGCCGCTGATCACCTCGGAGCGGATCAGGTCGAGTAGCCTGCCCAGGCTCGCCGCCGGGACGGGACTGTTCTCGATACCCTTGCCCGCCTTGCCGAGCAGCCCGAACAGGTCGTTGCTCACCCAGTTCGCGGCCTGCTTGGCATCGCGGCCTTTGGCGACGGCCTCGAAATAGTCGGCCGTGGTCGCCTCGGCGACCAGCACGCCGGCATCGTAGGCGGACAGCCCGTGGTCGCGCTCGAAGCGGGCCTTCTTGTCGTCGGGCAGCTCGGGCAGGCCCTCGGCGATCCGCTCGACGAAGCCGTCCGCGAGCTCGAGCGGCAAGAGGTCCGGATCGGGGAAGTAGCGGTAGTCGTGCGCTTCCTCCTTCGAGCGCATCGAGCGCGTCTCGCCCTTGGTCGAGTCGAACAGCCGCGTCTCCTGGTCGATGCGGCCCCCGCCTTCCAGGATCTCAACCTGCCGCTTGGCCTCGTACTCGATGGCGCGGGCGACGAAGCGCATCGAGTTGACGTTCTTGACCTCGCAGCGCGTGCCGAGGGCCGTGTCGCCGACCTTGCGCACGGAGACGTTGGCGTCGCAGCGCAGCGAGCCCTCCTCCATGTTGCCGTCGCAGGTGCCGAGATAACGCAGGATCGAGCGCAGCTTGCGCAGGTAGAGCACGGCCTCCTCGGGCGAGGCGATGTCGGGCTCGGAGACGATCTCCATCAGCGCCACGCCCGAGCGGTTGAGGTCGATCAGGCTCGCGTCGTCATGGGCGTCGTGCACCGACTTGCCGGCGTCCATCTCGAGATGCAGCCGCGTGATGCCGACGTCCTTGGCCGTCCCGTCGGGAAAGTCGATCGTGAGCTTGCCCTTGCCGACAACGGGGTGCTGATACTGGCTGATCTGGTAGCCGCAGGGCAGGTCCGGATAGAAATAGTTCTTCCGCTCGAACACCGAGACGCGGTTGATCTCGGCGCGCAGGCCGAGGCCGGTCCGCACCGCCTGCTCGACGCACCAGCTGTTCACGACTGGCAGCATGCCCGGCATGCCGGCGTCGATCGGCGAGACCTGGGTGTTGGCCTCGGCACCGAACGCGGTGGCGGCCCCGCTGAACAGCTTGGCCTGGCTGACGACCTGGGCGTGGACCTCGAGCCCGCACACGATCTCCCAGGTGCCGGTGCTGCCCTCGATGGTGTAGCTCATTGCAACGACCTGCGATCTGTTCAACTATTGCGCGATATTGGGTCGCGCGAGCGGTGGATGACCAGGGACGAGCTGATCCGGCGGCTGCGTCGGATTGCCAAGAAGCGTGGAGTGGCGTTCGATGTAGTCGCCAGCCGCGGCAAGGGTGGTCACTGGACCGTCCAGTTCGGCGACGTCCGCCTTCCAGTACCGCAGGCGCACGGCCGCGACCTGGCAACCGGTACACTGCGCAGCATCCTCCGCCGATTTGGTGTCGCTCGGGAGGACCTGGAGTAAGCGAGATGCGCTTCGCCTATCCCGTCGAGATCCGCACCATGACCGAAGACGAGGGTGGTGGCTTCCTGGTCGAGTTTCCCGATTGGAACGGTGCCGTCACGGACGGAGCCGACCTCGACGAGGCCATGGAGAACGCCCGCGATTGCCTCGACGAGCTGCTCGCCTACCACATCCGCAAGCGCCTGCCTTTCCCGAGCCCAAGCGCAGCCGGAAACCGACGCCTCATCGCACCGGAGGCGGGCATCGCGCTCAAGGCGGCCTTCTGGCTTGGCCTCTATGAGCACGGCATGGATGCGGAAGCGCTCGCCGTCGCGACTCTTTCATCCGCGCGCCCGGCCCAAGCCTGCAATGCTGAGCGCTATTGCTGCTGCGCTCGGCAAGCGCGTTGTGGTCGAGCTCGAGGACGCAGCCTGACATTTCACGCCGCGTCCGCGAGCCCGTAGGGCAGCGTGGTGAAGCCGGCGGCATCCTCGATCGCCTTGCCGACGCGGAACACCGTGCTCTCGTCCCAGGCGCGGCCGATGACCTGCAGCCCGAGCGGCAAGCCTTCGGCATCGAGGCCGGCGGGCACGGAGAGCCCGGGTAGGCCAGCGAGGTTCACGGTCACGGTGAACACGTCGTTGAGGTACATCGCGACCGGGTCGTCCATGTTCTCGCCGGCACGGAACGGGGCCGAGGGTGCGGTCGGGGTCAAGATCGCGTCGACCCGGGTGAACGCCTGCTCGAAATCCTCGACGATGCGGCGGCGGACCTTCTGCGCCTTCAGATAGTAGGCGTCGTAGTAGCCGGCCGAGAGCACATAAGTGCCGATCAGAACGCGGCGCTGGACCTCAGCGCCGAAGCCCGCCGACCTGGTCTTCATATAGGTGTCGACCAGGTTCTTCCCCTCGACCCTGAGCCCGTAGCGCATGCCGTCGTAGCGGGCGAGGTTGGAGGAGGCCTCGGCCGGGGCGATGATGTAGTAGGTCGGCAGCGCGTACTTGGCGTGCGGCAGCGAGACCCCGACCGGCTCCGCACCCTGCGCCCGCAGCCATTCGGCACCCTGGCGCCAGATCGCCGCGATCTCGCCCGGCATGCCGGGCATCGCATACTCCTTGGGGATGCCGATACGCAGGCCGCGGACGTCGCCCGTCAGCTCGCCCGCCCAGTCGGGCACGGGAAGGTCCGCCGAGGTGCTGTCCATGGGGTCGTAGCCGGCCATGGCCTGCAGCATCAGCGCGCAGTCCTCGACGGTGCGTGTCATCGGACCGGCCTGGTCGAGGGAGCTGGCGAAGGCAACGGTGCCCCAGCGCGAGCAGCGGCCATAGGTGGGCTTGATGCCGGTGATGCCGCAGAAGGCGGCAGGCTGGCGGATCGAGCCGCCGGTGTCGGTGCCGGTCGCACCCAGGCACAAGCGCGCCGCCACCGCCGCCGCCGAGCCTCCGGAGCTCCCGCCCGGCACGAGCGCGGCGTTCTCACCGGGGCGGGTCCAGGGATTGCGGACACCACCATGGTAGGAGGTCATGTTGGACGAGCCCATGGCGAACTCGTCGAGATTGGTCTTGCCGAGGCAGACGGCACCGGCCGCCCACAGCTTGCGGGTGACGGTCGATTCGTAGGGCGGCACGAAGCCGTCGAGGATGTGCGAGGCGGCGGTGGTGAGCACCCCCTCGGTGCAGAACAGGTCCTTGATCGCGAGCGGGACGCCCTCGAGCAGCCCACCCTCACCTTTCGCGAGCCGCGCATCCGCTTCCGCGGCCATCGCCAGCGCCTGCTCGGGCGTCTCGGTGATGAAGGCGTTGAGCGCGCGCCGACGCTCGATCGCCGCGATGTGCGCCCGGGCGAGCTCGCTCGCCGAGAAGCGGCGGGCGCGCAGGCCGTCGCGCGCGGCCGTCAGCGTGAGATCGGTCAGGCCGCTCATTCGACCACCTTCGGCACCACGAAATAGCCGTCATGCGCGCTGGGCGCGTTCTGCAGGATGGCGTCCGGGCGCCCGCCGTCGCTCACCGCGTCGGCCCGCCAGTGCGCCGGCAGCGGCATGACCGAGCGCATGGGCTCCACGCCGTCCGTGTCGACCTCGTCGAGCTGCTCGACCCAACCCAAGATCTGCGACAGCTCGCCGGCAAGGCGCTCCTGCTGCGATTCGGGCACCTCGATTCGGGCGAGCACGGCGATGCGGGCCACGGTGGCCTTGTCGAGAGACATGCGCGACAATCCGTGTGTCGGGAAGCGGCGGCCGCACGAGGCCGACCGCGGGACGGGCGCGGACCCTACACGCCTTGACCTTGTGTGACAACGCCGCGGACTTCCGCGCCCTTCTGCCGGCCAGGGGCTCGCTCCTGGCGCTGGACGTCTCCCGAAAGCGGATCGGGCTCGCCGGGACCGACGTCGAGCGCCGGCTCGCCACGCCTCTGGCGACGCTCGAGCGACGCGGTGCCAAGGCGGACCTCGATCGGCTCGCCGCCGCGGTGCGCGAGCGCCGCCCGGTGGGGCTGGTGATCGGGCTGCCGATCAACATGGACGGCAGCGAGGGCCCGATGGCCAAGGCGATGCGCGCCGAGGCGGCGCGGCTCGCGGCCGCGCTCGGGCTGCCGGCGCTGCTGCAGGACGAGCGGCTGTCGACCTTCGCCGTCGAGGACGCGATCGCCGAGGGGCGGCTGCCGCGCCCGCGCAGGGGCCAGCACCTCGATCATTACGCCGCGATGGTGATTCTCGAGGACGCGCTCCGCGCCCTTCACCAATAGAGCATCAGCCGGTCGCCGCGCGCCTCCCAGCCCTCGAGGCTGGCCAGAAAGCTCATGCCCAGGAGCGAGAACGGCATCTCGGCGCCATTGACCACCGCATCGACGCCGCGCCGGCTGAGCTGACCAATCCTGAGCTCGCGCAGGCTCACCGGCGCCAGAGCCACCGTGCCGTTGGCGGTGCTCGCCCGAGCGCTGAAGCGCAGCCGGTCGGCCCGGAACCCGAGACGCGCGGCGTCCGCGGGCGAAAGCACCACCTGCGAGGCGCCAGTGTCGACCAGGAAGTCGACGGGCAATCCGTTGACGGAGGCCTCGACCCGATAGTGGCCGCTTGCGTCGCGCTCCAGCGCAATGCTGTTCCAGGCCTCTGCCGACGCGACCGGCAGCTCGGCGCGCGTCTCCTGCCGCGGCACCGCCGGCAAAAGGCTGGCGCCCGAGAGCACCGCCGCAGCGATCAGGAAAAACCGCACCTGCAAGTCCCCCACCGAAGACCGCAAGCGACGCTAGGGCGGCCAGGTGAAGGCCAGGTAAATGCTTAGTTCTACCGCCGGTATGGTTGCGGGGGCATGGACAGCCTTTGATCCGGCCGCTAAAGGGCGCGGTGCTCGAATTCGGCCTGGCGACGACAAGGCGACATCGCGACGCTGCATGACCGTCTCCGCCGGTGCCTTGCGCAAGAGTGAACGAGGGTAGGTGCCCATGACGGGTTTGGAGAAGTTTCTCTATGTGCTGGTGCTCGCCAGTGGCGCGGTCGGCGTCGCCTGGGCAGTGAAGGCGCGCGGCAGCATTCTCGCCATGCCCGCGGGCAACGAGCGCATGCAGGAGATCGCCGCGGCGATTCAGGAGGGTGCAAACGCCTATCTACGCCGCCAGTACCAGACCATCGCGATGGTCGGCGTGGTGATCCTGCTCCTGCTCACCTACTTCCTCGGCATCGAGGTCGGCATCGGCTACGCCATCGGCGCCGCCTGCTCGGCCGCTGCCGGCTTCATCGGCATGAACGTCTCGGTGCGGGCCAACTCGCGCACCGCGCAGGCCGCCGCCACTTCCGGGCTCGCCGGCGGGCTCGACGTGGCGTTTAAGTCGGGCGCCGTCACCGGCCTGTTCGTCGTGGCGCTCGGCCTCCTGGGCGTCGCGATCTATTACGGCCTGCTGCTGTCCCTCGGGGTCGAGCAGCGCCGCATCCTCGAGGCGCTGGTCGGGCTCTCCTTCGGCGCGTCGCTGATCTCGATCTTCGCCCGTCTCGGCGGCGGCATCTTCACCAAGGGTGCGGACGTCGGCGCCGACCTCGTCGGCAAGGTCGAGGCCGGCATTCCAGAGGACGACCCGCGCAACCCGGCGGTGATCGCGGACAATGTCGGCGACAATGTCGGCGACTGCGCCGGCATGGCAGCCGATCTGTTCGAGACCTACGCCGTCACCTTCGTCGCGACGATGCTCCTGGGTGCGATCTTCTTCACCGGCACCCAGGCGGCGACCCTGATGCTGTTCCCGCTGGTGATCGGCGGCGTGTGCCTGCTGGCCTCGATCGCCGGCACCTACCTTGTCAAGCTCGGCCCCTCGAACAACATCATGGGTGCCCTCTACAAGGGCTTCTGGGGCTCGGCCGCGATCTCGGCCGTGGCGCTCGCCCCCGTGACGGCCGTGTTCCTGGGCTTCGGCTCGGTCTTCGGCGACGCGGCCA
>JBGAKU010000327.1:0-5484 GCA_044224255.1 Geminicoccaceae bacterium | reverse complement strand
GGTGAGCGGCTGCATCCTGGCCCAGCCGGTTCGGCTCGGCACGCGGGCGGTGGCGTCGACCCGACGCGAGTGGCGGCATCGGGGCACCCTGCAGGCACGGACCGAGGGTTGGAGCCCGTAACGCGCGCTATGTTCGGTCGGAACCGGCGCTTCCGATCGAACGTTGGACGTCGAGGCGGCAGGCATCACGAAGTGGTTGCGGGGATGGAAGGCGGATCGGCCGGGACGGCTTCCCTCCACATCGGCACGTCGGGCTGGAGCTACCCGAACTGGCGCGGGCCGTTCTACCCGCGCGGGTTGAAGCCGGCCGATTGGCTCGCCTTCTATGGCCGCCATTTCGGCACGGTCGAACTCAATGCGAGCTTCTATCGGCTGCCCGCGCCGGCCACGGTCGAGCGATGGTCGGCCGCGACGCCGGCGGGCTTCGTCTTTGCGGTCAAGGCTTGGCGCGTGCTCACGCACGAGCATCGCCTGCGCGACTGCGGCGAGCCGCTGCAGACGTTCCTGGACCGAATCCTGCCGCTCACCGGTACGAACGGCATCGTGCTGTTCCAGCTGCCACCGCGCTTTCCGGTCGATGTGCCGCGCCTCGGGGAGTTCCTCGCCGAGCTGCCGGTGTCGCACCGCTACGCGTTCGAGTTCCGCGACCCGAGCTGGTGGCGCGACGACGTGCTCGAGCTGCTGGATGCGCACGGAATGAGCTTCGTCAGCTTCGACCTCGCCGGGCTGCATCCACCGCGCCGGGTCTGCGGCGGCCGCGCCTACGTGCGGCTGCACGGCCACGCGCAGCGCTATCGCGGACGCTACCCGCATGCGGTGCTGCGGGACTGGGCGACTTGGCTCGCCGCCCAGCGCGCCGCCGGGCATGGGACGCTGGTCTATTTCGACAACACGATGCTCGCCGACGACGCCTTGCGCGACGCGCGGGCGCTGGCCGACCTGCTGGGCCCGGGCCCGACGGCCGGAGGCTCACCTCATTCGGGAACGCCCGCGCTGCGCAGCGCCTCGACGTAGCTCTCGGCGAACCGCTCGTCCTGCCAGGGATTGATCCGCCGCTGCAAGGCAAGGGTGTAGGTCGGGAATGCTTCCAGCAGGCGCTTGGCCGCCAGCCGCGCCTCGTCCAGGCGGCCGAGGCCGACCAGCGCCCCGATCACGACGCGGTGCGACGAGCCGTAGTTGGGCATCTCGCGCAGCGCGTGCGCACCCCAGGCCAGGGCGTCGTCGTGCCGCTCGAGCATCAGGTAGCTCATGCCGATGCCGGACAGGGCGATGCCCTTCTCGGGATCGACCGGGCTCAGCCGCATGGCCTTCTGGAAATGGTCGATCGCGACCAGAGGGCGGCCCGCATGCGCGTTGACCCAGCCACCGCCGGTGTAGCCTTGTGCAGAGTTGGGGTTGAGGTGCAGCGACCGCTCGATCGCGCCCAGCGCCGTCTCGTAGTCCTTGGCGCTGTAGGCCAGCACCTGGGCGGCGAAGCGCAGGCTGGTCGGATCGTCGCGCGCCTCGGCCAGCACCTCGCGCGCCATGCGCACGGCGACTCGGACGTCGTCGGGCTCGTGCCAGCACTGGCTCACCGAGATGCTGCGGATGTAGGCACCCAGCGCCTTGGCCAGGGTGAACGCAGGATCGATGCTCAGAGCCTCGTTGGTGAGCCGGCGGACGTCGGCGAAGCCCGCCGCGGTCATGCTGTAGAAGCCCGGCAGGGCGCGCAGGTAGAGATCGTAGGCGGTGATGTAGCTCGTGGGCTTGGTGCGCGCCTGCCGGATCTCCTCCAGGCGGATGCTGGGCTCGACCGCGCCGACGACGCTTTCGGTCACCCGGTCTTGCAGATCGAAGATGTCGCTCAGCTCGCCGTCGAACCGGTCGGCCCAGACGTGGTGGCCCGTGGTCGCGTCGACCAGCTGGCCGACGATGCGGATGCGCGCGCCCGCCTTGCGGATGCTGCCTTCGAGCACGTAGCGGACGCCGAGCTCGCGCGACACCTGACGCACATCCACCGGCCGGCCCTTGAAGGTGAAGGAGGAGTTGCGCGCGATGACGAAGAACGCGCGCACGCGGCTGAGCGCGGTGATGATGTCCTCGACGAGCCCGTCCGCGAAATATTCCTGCTCCGGGTCGCCGCTCAGGTTGGTGAACGGCAGCACGGCGATGGAGGGCTTGTCGGGCAGGCCCGGCACGGTCGGTAGCGCGCCGGCGGCGTCGAGTTCGACGCGGTAGATGCGCACCGGCCGCTCGATGTTCTTCAGGCGGCGCTCGCCGAGAAAGGCGAGGCCGTACCCCAGCCTGCCCTGCAGATGGTCGCAGGCCGTGCCGGAGACCACGATCCGGCCCGGCTCGGCGATACCCTCGAGCCGCGCCGCGATGTTGACCCCGTCACCGTAGAGGTCGCCGTTCTCGTCGCAGACGACGTCGCCGAGATTGATGCCGATGCGCAGGCGGATGCGCTCGGCCTCGGGCAGGTCGGTTTCGCGGCCGGCCAGATCGCGCTGCAGCGCCACGGCGCAGGCGACCGCGTCGACGACGCTGGCGAACTCGCAGAGTGCGCCGTCGCCGACCAGATTGACGATGCGGCCGCGATGCTCGGCGATGCACGGCTCGAGGAAGGATTTGCGGTGCAGCTTCAGCCGGGCCAGCGTGCCCGCCTCGTCCCGCTCCATGAGCCGGCTGTAGCCGACCACGTCCATGGCCAGGATCGCGGCGAGACGCCGCTCGGCCCGCGTCGCCGTCATGGTCCCCCTCCTCGGCCGGCCGGCGAGCGACCGGCGACAGCCCCGTTGGGAACACATGATAGCCGGGTCCGGCCGCGGCGACGACAGCACCGATTGCCGGCATCCACGGGCACGGGACGACCGCGAGCAAAGAGCGGGCAGGTGGGGGATTTGGTGTAAGCGGAGCCTGGCGGGCCTGTGCCTTTCAGTTTGACAAGGATTTGGCGGCCCACGGCAGGAGTTGGTTGACGCGGCTGTTTGGGTGGCCTTGGGCAATGGCCTCGAGGGTGGCGGTGAGGTAGGCTTCGGGATCGACGCCGTTCATCTTGGCGGTCTCGACGAGCGAGGCGATGCGGCCCCAGTTGCGAGCACCCTCATCATGGCCGGCGAACAGGGCGTTCTTGCGCGTGAGAACCAGGGGACGGATGCGATTCTCGACCGCGTTGGAGTCGATCTCGACGCGGCCGTCGTCGAGGAACAGCTGCAGACCCTGCCAGTGGTGAGCGAAGTAGGCGAGCTTCTCGCCGGCGCGGGACTTCGGCGACAGCTTCGCGCGGGCCTCGGCGAGCCAGTTGCCGAAGGCCAGGACCAAAGGCTTGGCGCGTTCCTGCCGGACAGCCCGGCGCCGCTCGGCAGTCTGGCCCACGATCTCGGCCTCGATCCGGTAGAGCTCGGCGATCCGGCGCAGGCCTTCCGCGGCGATCGGCGAGGCGTCCTGATCGAACAGCTCGCGCAGCTGCCGCCGGCCGTGCGCCCAGCAATGGGCGAGCCTCAGCGGTGCGTCGGCGGGCCGCTTGCCGGCGAGGGTCTTGTAGGCGCTGTAGCCGTCCACCTGCAGCACGCCGGTGAAGCCGGCGAGCATCGCCTCGGCATGCGGCGCGCCGCGGCCCGGGGCGTAGAAGTAGACGACACCCGGTGGATCGGCGCCACCCCAGCGGCGGTCGTCGCGCGCCAGCGCCCAGAGATAGCCGGTCTTGGTGGCACCGCGGCCGGGATCGAGCACCGGCGCCTTGGTCTCGTCCATGAACAGCTTGCCCGAGGCTTTCAGGTGCTCGGCCAGACAGTCGACGACCGGCTGCAGGTGGAACGCCGCCTTGCCGACCCAATCGGCCAGCACCGCGCGGCTCAGGTCGACCCCGGCCCGGGCATAGATCTGCGCCTGACGGTAGAGAGGCAGGTGGTCGGCATACTTGGCGACCAGCACATGGGCGAGCAGCGCCTCGGTGGGCAGCGCGCCTTCGAGCAGGTGCGCGGCTGCCGTGGCCTGCACGACGGCACCGGCGCAGCGGCGGCAGGCATATTTCGGCCGGACCGTCACGATGACCCGGAACCGGGCGGGGGTGATGTCGAGCCGCTCGCTGCGGTCTTCCCCGATCCGGGTCATCTCCCCGCAGCCGCACGGGCAAAGCGTGCTGGCAGGCTCGAGGACGCGCTCGAGCCGCGGCAGTTCCTGCGGCAACCGGCCAAGATGGCGCCGGATCGAGGCACCCTCGGGACGCGTTCCCGACCGTGTTGTGCCGGCGGCGGCCTGGGCCGTCTCGACCTCTGCCACGGCGGTCTCCAGGTCCTCGAAGGCCAGCTGTCGCGCGTCCGCGCCAAGCCTCTCCGACTTCCGGCCATGCAGCGCCTGCCGGAATTCCCGCAGCAGATGCTCGAGCCGTCGGTTCTGCTCGGCAAGTGCTGCAAGCTCCTGCTCGAGGGCACGACGGGCCGCGCGCTCGGCCGCGATGAGGGCCTGCAGCTCGGGTGACAGGGCGGTGAGGTCGACCTCGTCCGGAGCAGTCATGGGTGTGAGCATACGGGCCGCCGCGGCCATGGTGGCGCTCTCGTGCCCGGCGTGAGTCACTCCGTCGCGGTCGGCCGCCGCACGCGCCGCGGGCCATGCACCCGCTGCCACTCGAGCCCGTCGAACAGCGCTTCGAACTGCGCCCGCGACAGCCGCATGATCCCGTCGCGGATCGCCGGCCAGGCGAACCTGCCCTGCTCCAGCCTCTTGTAGACCAGCACCAGGCCGGTGCCGTCGAAGATCAAAATCTTGATCCGGTCGCCGCGCTTGGAGCGGAACACCATGATCACGCCGGAATACGGGTCGAGCCCGAGCTGGTGCTGCGCCAGGGCCGCCAGGCTGTCGTGACCGCGCCGGAAGTCGACCGGTCGGGTGGCGATCACCACCCGTACGGCCTCGGCCGGGACGATCATGCGATGGTGCGCAGCGCCACGGCGATCTCGGCCACCCGTGCCGCCGCGCTGTCGCCGGCGAGCCGGACGACGACCCCACCCACCTCGATCTCAATCGGCGCCGGGCCCTTGGCGGGCCGCGGTGCCGGAAGCTCGTCCAGCACCAGGGCGGCGAAGTCGAGCGCGCTCTCGGCCGGCAACGCCAGGCTGCCTCGGCGCGCCAAGCGCCGCCAGGCCGTGACCTGTTGCGGGCTCACCGCGTGCCGCCGCGCGACGTCGACCACCCGGCTACCCGCCGCGAACGATTCCGTCACGATGCGCGCCTTGACCTCGTCCGGCCAGCTCCGGCGCCCCGTCGGGCCCGACACCACCTCCAGCCGCTCGACGGTCTTTCGCCGCGAGGCCAACAAAAGCTCCGCCCTTTGCTGCAAAGCTGTCCCCCCAAGCTGCCGCAAACCAGCGGTCAATGAAGCAGGCCAACCAAGCTTCAACCAGCCAGGGGGCGGAGGCGACGCTTACGGCTCACGCGATCCCCCGAGCGAAAAAAGCTGCGGCCTTTTTGAGGATCTCGACCTCCTCCTCGAGCCGCTTGTTCTCG
>JBGAKU010000326.1:0-5501 GCA_044224255.1 Geminicoccaceae bacterium | reverse complement strand
AGAAGTTGAGCAGGCCGCCCACCGCAAAGCAGCCCAGCATCGCCACGACGTCCGCCACCGGCAACGCCAGCAGCGACCCCACAGCACTCCGCCGCCCCACAACACCACCAGCCGCCACCAGCCCCGTTGCCATCGACGCGTCCCATCCCCAGAGCCGGCTGAGCTTGGAGCCGATCGCCCCAATGCCCGACCCATTATGCTGGATCACAAGCTAAATTACTGTGCTCATCTGCACACGCCAGATGCGCAACCATCGCCCCTACGGGCAAACCACCATAGGTGGGTACGCTAGCAGGCCCAACCGGGGCAGGCCAGCCGTCATGCGGCAGCGCAACACGGCCTAGCGGGCCGGAACCCGCCTAGGCTGGGGCCTGATGCCTCCAGGCCACAACCAAACGTTCAGGTATAGCCGAGGCGCCGCCGCACCGCCTCGGTCTCGCTTGCGAGCACCGCTTCGTCCTCGGCGGTGAAGCCGGGATCGTAGTAGGTCGGCTGGCTGAGGCGGGCCGCCATCGCCGAGCGCTGGCCCGGCTCCAGCGGCAGCCCGGCATGGGCGAACGCCGCCTCGAGCGTCGCCTCGGCGTGATCGCAGAGGTCCTCGTAGCGCACCAGCATCACCGCCCCGCCGAGGCCGGGATCGGCCTCGCGCTGGTCCAGCACGAAGCCGTAGAGCATGGCCCAGTAGCGCGCCCAGCCACGGACCTCCTCGCCCTCGCGCCAGAGACGCTCGATCTCGTGCGCCGCGTCCGTGTCGCCGACATTGATCGCCCGGCGGTCGAGGCCGAACTCGAGATGGCCGGCGCGGCGCATGTGCTTGAGGATGCGGGGATCTCGCCGCTCCTCGGCACAGAACAGCCGATGCTGCTTCATCAAGGACGCTATGTGCCAGCGCGGCTCGCGCACCGGCACGAGGAAACGCGCGGAGGGGAACAGGTGCCGCAGATAGGCGAAGCGGGTGAGGTTGTAATTGCCCTTGGACAGATAGCGCCGCCCGTCCCGGACCAGGAGGATCTTCCTCAGATGGTCGGCATAGAAGCGCTCGAAGGCCGGATTGCTCGTCGCGGCGTCGAGCACCTGGCTGCGCGCCGTCTCGTGCGCGGCGGGGAAGAAGCGCATCCACAGCACCTCCTCCATCGCCTCCGGGCTGTCCGGCGTGACCAGGATGCGGTCCTTGTGCGCGCGCTCGGTGGGCGGCGCGTCCGATCGGTAGACATGCGCGAAGGCGCGGTTCCAGAACAGCGGCGTGTAGACCGGCGGGAAGTCGCGGTAGCGATGGGTCGCCACCCCGGCCTGGCCGGCCAGCATCTCGAGCAGGATCGTGCTGCCGGAGCGGGCGAGCCCGGCCACGTAGATCGGCCGATCGACCGCGATCGCGTCGATCTCGGCACGATGCGCGCTGCTCTCCAGATCGCCCAGCCTCTGCCAGAAGCCGGCGGTCCGCTCGATGAACCCGCCGAGCGCGTCGAGCCAGCCCGGCATCTCCAGGGACGGTTCGGCGGTCTTTGCCTTGCTCAAGACGAACTTCCTAGCAGCGACAACAGGAACGAGCTCCCGGCCGTGCAAGCGGCCGGGGTCAGCGAAAAAGCCGCGTCGCTGCGGCTCAGGATGCCTTGTCGCGGGCCACCGTGCCGGCGGGCGCGGCCTTACGACGCTTGCGCAGCAGGACGCGGATCGGCCAGAACAGGACGGCGCCGATCGCCAGGAACACGGCCACGATCACGCCCCACAGGGCGCCCAGCATGGTGATGCCGGCACCTGGCCCGATATAGGCGGCGGCGGGCTCGGCCCAGAGGGCCACCAGGACAGCGAGCGCGCCCACGGCGAAGGTCAGCTTGGGCATTTCGGGTCTCCCATTGGTCATGAGACGGGTTCCTGCAGGAAGGGAAGCTGGTCGGGACGAAACCGCTCGGCATGCGTGATCAGGCCCACCGCGGGCTTGCCGTCGATCTCGCCGACAATGTTGAAGTATTCCCAGACGATCCTCGGCTGTGCCTCGTGGGTGACCTCGAGCACACGCCCACCCAAGGACTCGGCGATCAGCACATTGCCGTTGGAAAGCTGCTCGACCGTGCCCCGGCGCTCGCTGTCGAACGGCACCCCACCGCAGCCGTCGTAGCGCCAGGCGACCTGCGTGGTCTTCGGGTCGAGCTCGAGCACCCGGCTGCGGCCACAGGCGCGGTCGCCGTTTATCCCGCCCAGATTGTCGAACAGCATGATGTTGCCATTGGGCAAGAAGTCGGGATCGTGCTGCTGCGCGAACTGCCCGTGCATCACCCACTTGATCTTGCGCGTGCGCGGATCGAGCACGGCGACCGTGTTCATGTTGCGCAGCGAAAGCAGCAGGTCGCCAGGCGCGAACTGTGGGAACGCTGCCGCCAGGGCGCGTGGCAGCGGCTCGACATTGTTCAGGTGCGTGAGGTCGTTGCTGCGGATCTCGAGCTTCGGGTCCTCCTCGTAGGTCACCGAGATCAGACCGGGCCAGTCCCGCAGCGCCTCGAGCACCGAGATCTCGTCCAGCACCTTGCCGTCGGGCGAAACCTTCAAGATCGTGTCTTCGTAGTACCACGGCTTCAGATTGCCGAATCCGGGAATTCCGTCCGGCCGGTAGTGCTGGGCCGGAACCCAGATGTTGCCGTCGTCGTCGACGCTGACATCGTGGTGCGTGTTGCGCTCGAGCTTCCAGACGACATTCGAATCCTTGTCGAGCTTCACCAGCCCGCTGCCATAAGGGAAGTTGTTGTCTTGGAAATTGAAGACAATCGAGCCGTCCGGATAGAGGTGGCTTCCGTGCCAAGCGATCGTCGAGTCGCGCGCCTGCCACATCAGCTGCGGCGCCTTGCCGAAGATCTCGCTGTACTTTCCCTGCCACCGATGGCGGACGGTGCCGTCCTGGTCGATCAGCCACGCGCCGAAGCCGTCACGTCCATTGCCGACGACAAAGGTCAGCCCGGGCTCGACATTGGCTGCGCCAAGGGTACGGGCACCGTCGATCGCCAGGTTCGAAGCGGGTCGATTGAAGGGAGGTGGCCGTACATAGGCCTTATAGGCCCCGTACAGTGCCTCTGTCGCTCCGGCGAGCTGATCGTGTGGGAACAGCCGCTGCTTCCCAACGAGAAACCCGACGCCAAAGGCCGCCGCGAGGAGCCCTGCGATGAACAACAGAGGCGCTACTAGATCCAGAAGGGAACGTTGAGGCATATCGGCTCGTACTGGCGGTTAAGTACAGGGCTGGACCCAGGGCTCGTTCGGCTTCATCAGCGGTCTTGCGGCCACTGATGTCGCGAAGCCCGGCCAGACGAAGGCGGCAGCGACTATCACCGGCCCTGACAGGCAGATGCGCTCGCGGCAGAGGATCGACGTACCGACGACCATGCTCACGACGCCGAACAGGAGGTCCCGTCAACCGGCAGCGTCGGCGGTAGGGACCTGATCTGATCAGAGTGGGAGAGGCGGACGAATGCCGCCTCGAACGGGAACGGCTGGGCCAGGAACCATCGCGCATCAAAGACACACGACCTACGCTCGCCGAACCGGCCGATCGCGACCGCCATGTGCTAACGCCCCACGCCCTGCATCGCATCGCCACCCGCGCGGCCTGCGACGCGACCGCCACCATAGCCATAGCGGCGTATCAGTGGCCAGGCGAGCACCACGGTGAGCCGCTCCACCCATGCCGGCAACGGGCGGCGGCTGCGCTCGCGCGCCGGGTCGAACCGCAAACCCGGCTCCAGCCTGACATCGTTGCCGCCGATGATGTGGCGCACGCCGAGCGGCGTGCCGTCGCGCAGCTTCGCGATGCTGTCGGACAGGTCGAGGCCGAGCTCGCGACCGATCAGCCCGAGCGTGCCGGCCGGATCATCGCGCAGGTCCTCATAGCGGATCAGCAGCACCCGGCCCCCCGCCCGACGCGCCACCAGCTCGCCGAGAAGGTTGCCGATCGTCCAGCTCGCGGCGGCGAGTGCGAGGAACACCGGGCTCATGCCGGGAACGCGCCAGTCCCGGCGAAGGAAATGATAGAAGCCTTTGTCCTTCAGCCGCCAGTAGTGGCTGGCGACCGCGGAGCGCGGATCGCGGACGAGCCGGATCAGGCGCGCCTCCGGCAGATATTTGGCGAGCATCAGGCCGCGGGTCGGCTCCTTGGTCGAATCCAGCACATGCGGCTTGCCGGCAGCAGCTGCGATCGCCTCGGTCACCGTTCGGGTGATCTGTGCCAGTCGCTGCATCTCGGGGTCGTCCGGCCGCGCACGCCACGTGCGCCAGAAGCGACCAACATGCGCCTGCCCGACGCTGGCGGCCACAGCCTCGTCCCAGCCGATCCCATTGGCCTCGACGTCGGCGCGCACACGCTGCCAGAACGCGCAATCGCGAATGGTCGCCCCGCACGCGCAGGGATTGTCCAGCTTACCCATGTCCGAAACGAGCTGGCCAACACCCTCCACCCGAGCGCCATTGCCGATCAGGATGTCGAGGATGGTGCTGCCGCTGTGCGGCCGGCTCATGATGTAAAGCAGCATGGTCCTCCGATCACCCGCTGGCTGGCGTTCCAGGGAACGGGCATCGCCGCCAACCTGCTAAACCTGCTCCGTACCGCGTACAAGTTACCGCATCTGCACAATGGCGCTCTGCGGGCCCGAACCGATCAGTGAGCGCTAAGATATGCCACGATTGCGCCGATGCCGTGGCACGAATGAGACAAGAGCCGCACCATCTTGCGGTTCCGCTGCGCTGCATTGCAACCCAGACGCGGACCCCCTCACCCTTCCCCGACGGCGGCACCCGTCCGCGGTCGCTGCAACCAGCTCGCGACCGCCGCGACCGCCTGCGGGTCGAGATGCAGATACCATCGGCGCCGGCGAGCAGCCCTTCCGCGCGCGTGCCGTAGAGTCGACCGTAATGTAGGGCGAGACCGTCCGGCAGCCAGGGATACTCCGCCTCCAGCCAGGTGAGCCAGCGCGCGAAGTCGGCATCATCGATGTCGCCGCCGGGGAGCGTGGCTTCGGCGGTCCAAGGTTGGCCCAGCCCGGGATAGAACGGGGCAAGACGATCCAGCGCGTGCTCGGCGAGCTTGCGGAAGGTCGTGATCTTGCCGCCGAACACCGAGAGCAGCGGCGCCTGCCCACCACCCGGCACTTTCGGATCGATGTCGAACACATAGTCGCGGGTGACCGCCGAGGGGTTCTCCGCGCTGTCGTCGTAGAGCGGCCTGACGCCGCTGAAGCTGTGGACGATGTCGGCCTCGCCGGGCGGGTCGCGGAAGTAGCGGCGGAGGACGTCGAGGAGATAGGCGATCTCCCTGCCCTCGATGGCGGCGTCCTCCGGCCGCCCTTCCACCGGGATGTCGGTGGTGCCGATCAGCGCCAGGTCGCGCTCATACGGATTGACGAAGATCACCCGCTTGTCGGAGTTCTGCAGCAGGTAGGCGTGATCGCCCTCCCAGAACTTCCGGGTCACGAGATGGCTGCCCTTGACCAGGCGGACGCGGCGGCTGCTGTTCACGCCCA
>JBGAKU010000325.1:0-5570 GCA_044224255.1 Geminicoccaceae bacterium | reverse complement strand
CAAACCGCCTCTTTCCCGCTTGCCCGGCGACAACCTCCATAGCAACGACACCTAGCCGAGCGGCACCACCGTGGCGAGGTCCCGCTCGGGCGGGACCGCCCGCCGGCAGGTGTCCAGCGCGTAGGCGTGGCGGTAGCCGACCCTTCCCTGCGCGTAATCGAAGACGCAGGAGAGGCAGGCGACGGAGGCGTCGGCGGAGCGCAGCAGCGCACGGTAGACGATGCGGTCGTGCCAGCCGCCGTCCGAGCGGGGCGAGAGTTCAGGCGCCGCATCCTGGCGCAGCACGTGAGCGGGATCGTCGACCGCCTGGGCCGATGCCACGACGAGCCAGCCACCGTGCGCCGGCGGGCGAAAGCCTGGAGCGCTCGAACCGGCGAACTCGTCGAAGCAGCGCCGAAGATCCGCAGGTCGCACCTGCGCAAGCGCGACCTCGATCAGCATCGCCGTCCGCACGGCGGTGGCATTGGCGAGATAGCCGTCGAGCGGCCGGTCCGGCGGTGCCGCAATAGTCGCCGGCCGTGGATCGGGGGGTCGGCTGCAGGCGCCGAGGAGCGCCACGACCAGAAGCGGGAGGAGCATGCGACACATCCCGCCAGGAACGGTGAAAAGGCCAGGATCCGCAACGGCAACCGCGGGAGCGCCACTCTCGCGTATGCCAGGGAAAGGGAGCGGAACCGGTAACGCGAGGGGCGGTTGCTGAAGCTGAAGCGCTGGGTCGGGGGCACGCGGCGCACCAGAGTTGGCAGGAGATCGTCGGCATATTCCAGGATCGCCCTTCGCTCGAATCCGCGATCGAGCATTTGCAGAGTCACGGTCTGGAGCGCAGCCAGCTTGCGGTGCTCGGCTGTTCGGACGCGTCCGCAGGCGATTGGGCTTGGAAATTCAGGGCACCGGCAGCGGCGATCCAGCCGGCTCCCCGCCGATCGACGAATCCGAGAAGCAGAACATGACGCCGCTGCTCGCAGGGGTTCCCGCCTACATCGTCGCCACGTTCGCCGCAGGCGCGACCATCGCTTCAGGCGGCACGCTGGCGGGTGCGGCTGTGGCGGCGCTGTTGGGCAGCGCGGGCGGCGAGGTCATCGGAGCCGGTGCTGCCGGACTGTTCCGCAATGCCGTGGATGAGGAGTATGCCGAGCAGCTTGCCCACGGCGGCCCTCTGCTCCTGGTTCATCCTCGCTCCAGCGAGGACCTCGAGCATGCTCGGACGGTCCTGGCGCAACATGCCGCGCAACAGATCGAGACATTGCCAGACCGCTCCATAGTCTGACCCTTGGCCGATCTCAGTGGCGCGGGCCGGACCCGGACCGTCAGGCGGCTGCCGCAGGCTTGTCGCTGCAGCGCGTGCGCCAGCTCTCGAGCTGAAGACAGGCCTCGTCGAACGCGTGCTCCCCGATCGCGTCGCGACCCATGGAATCGGCGCTGGTCGCACACTCGACGATGATCCGGCTCGCCATCCGACCGGCATGGTCGGAGGGCATGCCACCCTCGCTCAGATAGTCTCGGATGCGATCTTCCAGATAACGCCATACGAAGGGATCATAGTCGAGACGACCGCAAGCTGAGTCCATCTGCAGCGCTCCGCATTTGACCCCTATCAAACTACGGCCACGCCCAGGGTTCCCTTGGCGGGTGTTTGGCCCGCGCAGGTCGTCTCAACCGGTCAGAACGCGATGCTGGGCGACCGGCAGCATCTCGCGGACCCTGCCCAGGTAGGCGAGGTCGAGACGTGCCGTGGCGAATCCTGGCCGGTCCGGCACCTGCGCCAGGACCTTGCCCCAGGGGTCGACGATCATGCTGTGACCCCAATTGTGCCGGACGTCCTTGCCGGTCGAGAAGGTCCCGACCTGGGCCGCCGCCGCGACATAGCACTCGGTCTCGATCGCACGGGCGCGCAGAAGGATTTCCCAGTGGTCCTTGCCGGTCTGGAGCGTGAACGCGGCGGGCACGGTCAGAAGCTGGGCCCCCTCGGCGGTCAGGCGGCGATAGAGCTCGCCGAAGCGCAGATCGTAGCAGATCGAGCAGCCGACGCGCACGCCGTCTGCCGGATAGGTCACGACCTCGCTGCCCCGCCCGACGACGGCCGACTCCCGGTACTCGCGGCCGTCGGGCGTCACGACGTCGAACAGATGGAGCTTGCGGTAGCGGGCGATCTCCTCGCCGTCGCGGCCGAACACGATGGTCGTGTTGAACAGCCGCTCGGGACCGCGCTCCAGGAAGCTGCCGCCGTGGAGGAAGATGCCGTGGGCGGCGGCCAGCTCCTGCAGCAGCCCGTACGCCTCGCCGCCCGGGATCGTCTCGGCGGCCTCGCGCCGCTGCTCGAGGCTGCCGCCCTGAAAGGCCCAGACCTCCGGCAGGAGCACCAGGTCCGGCCGATCCTCGCGCACCGCCTCTTCGATCAGACCGCGAGCCTGGGCGAGGTTTGCGGCCTTGTCATCGACCGAGCTCATCTGGATGACGCACACGCGCATCGTCACCAATCCCTTGCCTGAGATCGGCCGATGCTACCGGCACGGCAGCGGCAGCGGAAGGTCGCGATCAGTCGGTCGCGATCCCGATCACCCGACCGACCGACGGCACGCCTTGCTCGTTCAACGCGAACAGCAGGTAGTGGCCGGGCAGAAGGCGATTGGGATCGCTCGGCAGACTCACCGTCAGGTTGCCTGCTCCCTTGGTAAAGGAGAGGCGGTTGAAGCGCTGGTTCATGTTGAAAGTGTGGGTGACCGAGCCCAGGCGCAGCAGCGTCACCTGGACGATCTGAGCGGCGTCGGGAGTTCCGATCTGGATCTGCGCTCCCAGTCCTGCCTTGGTCGGCGCATTGTTGATCGTGGGGCGGCTGCCCTTGAAGAGATATGGCGGCTCGAAGATCTCGCAGCTCGTATTGTTTTCTCCGCCATTTTTAGCCTTTGGCCGGCCACCGCCCGCCGACAGCACGCGACCATCTGGCAGGAGTAGGGCTGTGGAATGGTAGATGCGCGGGACCTGGGCGCTCGCCAGCTTGGTCCAGCGCTCGGTGCTCGGATCCCAGAGCTCCGCCACGAGGATTGCCCCTGCGGCGTCGTTGAAGCCGGACGAGCTGGAGCCTCCGGTCACCAGGACGGTGCCGTCGGGCAGGATGGTCGAGTTGGCGTGCTTGCGTGCATAGGCCATCGACTGGATCTGGCGCCATGCCGGCTTGGTCGCCGTGAAGTCGATCACCTCGACGGTCGATGTGGGCGCGGTGCTGTTGCTGGGCGCGCCGCCGGCCACCAGAACCTTGCCGTCGCCGTACATCACTGCGCAGGCGTAGACGCGATTGCCGAAGACGCGCTTGGGACCCGAGGTCCATTTGCCGGTGCCGGAGGTATCGAGGTAACGCGTGAGCTGCTCGGTCGCCACCGACACGACTCGACCGTTGGGCAGCACGAACAGTTTGGGATAGGTCTTGAGCTTCAGCTGCGCCCCGGTGAGGTCGCGCAGGCCGCCACCGGCGTCGGTCTTCCAGACCTGCGGCAGCGGGTTGATGTCGGTGGTGCCGGCAGTCGTCCCGCTCACCACGAGCACCTCGCGGTTGGGCAGGCTGATCACGCTCGGATACCAGCGCCCGGCGTTCATGGCGTTGGGCTGCGTCTGCCAAGCCAGCGTGGGCTGCTCGGAGAAGAAGTTGACGTCGCCCGCGCCGTAATAATTGTAATCGATGTGGCCACCCATTGCGAGCAGCCGTCCATCCGGCAGGAAGGTATGGCCAGCGCAGAACAGGTTGGTGACGTTGTTGGGGACATAGGCCCAAGTGGTCGCGGGCGCGCTGTTGGTCTGGATTTCCACCACATAGGATTTCGAGAAGCCAGCCTTGCGGCTCTTCAGTCCCGGCACGCCATCGTCGGAGAAGCTGAGCAGCCGGGCGCGCGTCGGGTTGCTGCTCGGCAACAGATGCAGGTGGATGGCGACATCGGGCCATTTGTAGACGGAGGACCAGCGACCGGTCAGCTCCGGAGTATCGGCGCTTGCCCTGCCGTGGAGCAGTGCACAGCTCGAACCCGCAAGAGCATAGCCAATGAGCATGCGTCTGGAGCAATACCTGCCGCTCATATCGTCCCGCCCACTTATCAATTGTAAGGCCGCGTCATGCGGTTGCTTAGCCGACGGGTCGGGGCGGTGTGGGGCAGTTCAAGGAGCCGGCATCTCGGAGTATGCGAGCGGCCCAGCGCGAGAGCCAGGCTTGACAGAAAGGCAACGACTTCTAGAACAAATCATGAACATAACAAGGAATCGGGGATCATGTCGGACGCGGCGACGCTCGAGGCGTTGCGCGCGCGGGTGCGTGCGCTCGAGGGTGGCGGGGTCGATTTCGGCCGCGCCGTGGTCCGGCTGGGTGAGCCGCTGGACAGCGCGCTGCCGTGGGGTGGCCTGCCCTGCCGGGCGCTGCACGAGATCAGCGGCCTTGCCGCCACCAGCCTGGTCGCCGCCTTCGCCCGCCATTGCCTGGCCCGGGAGGGTGAGCTGATCTGGTGCCGCGACGCCCAGCTCGCCGCCGAGCTGGGCGAGCTCTACGGGCCGGGCCTCGCCCGCTTCGGCATCGGCCCGGAGCGGCTCATCGTGGTACGCTGCGCCGATCAGGCGGAGGTTCTGTGGTCGTTCGAGGCGGCTCTCCGCTGCCGCGGCGTCGCCTGCGCCGTGGGCGAGATCGGCCCGCTCGACCTGCTCGCCAGCCGGCGGCTGCAGCTCGCGGCCGAGGCCGGCGGCGGGATCGGCCTCATGCTGCGGCCCGAGCCCGATCCCTCGCCCAACGCGGCGCTCACCCGCTGGCGCGCGGAGCCCCTGGCGTCGGTCGACGCCATGCTCTGGCGATTGATCCTGTGGCGGGCGAAGGGCGGCGCCCCGGGAGTCTGGCCGCTGCGCTGGGAGGACCGAGCGCTGGCTTTCGCGCCGATCACGGACGCCCGGGAACATCGTTGGCCATCGCTCGACATGGCCGACGCGCGCGCCTGACCCCGGCGCACAGCCGACCGTTGACACGAGCGGACGGGGAGTGAAGCCTGCGGCGCGGTCACACGCCGCATCCGGCGCAACAGCTTGGGGGATAGGTTGAGCCTAGTCGGCCGCATCTGTCTGCTCGTTCTGCTGGCCGCCGCACCGGCCTTCGGCCTGCAGCTCTACAAAGACCTCGAGCAGCGACGCGAGGGCGAGGCGCAGATCCACGAGGACGCGCTTCGTCTGGCCCGCTTCGCCGCGGGCGACCTGGACAAGATTTTCGAAGGCGCGCGCGTCTTTCTCCTCGCCGTGGCGGCCCATCCCGCCGTGCAGAGCGGCGACGCCGGCGGCTGCGGGGAATATCTGGCCAACATGGCGCAGCCTCCAGCACCCTTCCTGGGGGCCGCCGTGATCGACCTGCGTGGCGAGCTCATCTGCTCCACGCGCCCTGTCGGCACCGCGACCTTCGCCGGCGACCGAGACTATTTCCGCGACACGGTCACCTCGGGTCATTTCACCGTGGGGCAACTCGTCAAATCGCGGATCGACCCGCGCCAGCAAATCCTGCCGGTCGCAGCACCCATCCTATCGGGCGAGGGCGAACCGCGCGGCGTCGTCGTCAC
>JBGAKU010000324.1:0-5577 GCA_044224255.1 Geminicoccaceae bacterium | reverse complement strand
CCCTGGCCGACGCGGTCGGGCGCGCGGCCGAGCTGCTCGACGGCAGCAGGCTGCCGCTGTTCGCCGGGCTCGGCACGGACGTCGCCGGCATGCGCGCGGTGCTGGCGCTGGCCGAGCGGACGGGCGGCATCGTCGATCATGCCGGCTCGCGCGGCCTGCTCGCCAATGTCCGGGCCTGGCAGGACGGCGGCACGGTCACCACCACACTGGCCGAGGTGCGTAACCGCGCCGACTTGGTCCTGGTCGTCGCGACCGACGTCGCCGCAGTCGCCTCGCGCTTTGCCGAGCGCTGCCTCGCGCCGACCGTGGGCCTGTTCGGCCGCTTGCAGCGCCGGATCGTCCATCTCGGGCCGGGTCGGCCCCTGCCTGGGGCGGAGGTCATCCAATGCTCCGCCGAGCGCGTCGCCGAGGTGCTGGCGGCCTTGCGCGCCATCGCCGGCGGGCACCGACTGGCGGCGGAGATGGCGGGCGGCGTCGCGACAGCCGCGCTGGCGGCCCTGGTCGAGCGGCTGCGCGCGGCCAGCTATCCGGTGATCGTCTGGGCGGCGCGCGACCTGCCGGAGCGGCATCTCGACCTCACCGTCTCGATGCTCGCCGGCCTCTTGCGCGAGCTCAACGCCAAGGGCCGCTGCTGCGGCCTGCCGCTGACCGGGCCGGACAATATCGTCGGGGTCAACCAGGTCTGCGCCTGGCAGACCGGCGTGCCGCTGCGCACGAGCTTCGCCTCCGGAGCACCCGACCATGATCCGGCGCGCTGGTCGACGGAGACGCTGCTGCAGGCTGCGGACTGCCTGGTCTGGGTCAGCACGCTCGGCGGGCAGGCCCTGCCCGCGGGCTGGCGCGGGCCGTGCGTCGCCCTGGTCTGGCCGGGCCATCCCGTGCCCGACGGGGTGGAGGTGGTGATCCCGGTCGGCACGCCGGGCGTGGATCACGCCGGCAGCGTCTACCGCACCGACGGCGTGGTGGCGCTCCCGGTGCACAAGCTGCGCGACGCCGGCCTGCCGAGTGCGGCCGAGGTGCTCGACGCGATCCGCAACCGGCTCGGGCAGCGGAGGGCGGCATGACCACGAAGCTCGCCGGCGGCCGCGTCTACGATCCGCTGAATGGCATCGACGGCAAGGTGATGGACCTGTGGGTCCGGGACGGCCGGATCGTGCCCGCACCCGAGGGCGGCCGCGCCGACGAGATGATCGACGTCTCCGGCAAGGTCGTCATGCCCGGCGGCATCGACCTGCACAGCCATATCGGCGGCGGCAAGGTCAACATCGCCCGCATGATGCTGCCCGAGGAGCACCGGGCGCACCTCCAGCACCGTACCGACGCCTGCCGCTGCGGCAGCGGCCATGCCAGCCCGTCGACCTTCACCACCGGCTACGCCTATGCCCGCATGGGCTACACCATGGCGTTCGAGCCGGCGATGCTGCCCGCCAATGCCCGCCAGGCCCACCAGGAGATGGCGGACATCCCGCTCCTCGACAAAGGCGCCTACGCGCTGCTCGGCAACGACGACCTGTTCCTGAAGCTGGTCAAGGACGGTGCCGGTCCGGACGCGATCAAGGACTATGTCGCCTGGACCTTCCGGGCCTCGCAGGCGCTGGCGATCAAGATCGTCAATCCCGGCGGCATCAGCGCCTTCAAGTTCAACGGCCGCCGCATGGACCTCGACACCGATGGCCCGTTCTACGGCATCACGCCGCGCACCATCCTGACCACGCTCGCCGACGCCGTGACCGAGCTCGGCGTGCCGCACCCGATCCACGTCCATGGCTGCAATCTCGGCGTCGCCGGGGCCGACGAGACCACGCTCGCCACCATCCGCGGCATGGAAGGCCGCCGCATCCACCTCACCCACCTGCACTTCCATTCCTACGGCAAGGAGGGCAAGGCCGGCTTCTCCTCCGGTGCCGGCCCCATCGCCGAGCTGATCAACGCCAGCCCCAACGTCTCCTGCGACATCGGCCAGGTCATGTTCGGCCAGACCGTGACCGCGTCCGGCGACACGATGAGCCAGGTGCGCAACGCCCGCTTCGCCAGCCCGAAGAAATGGGTGGCGATGGACATCGAGTGCGACGCCGGCTGCGGCGTGCTCCCGTTCCAGTACCGCGACAAGAACCTGGTCAACGCCCTGCAATGGTGCGTCGGCCTCGAGCTGTTCCTCATGATCAACGACCCCTGGCGCGTCTTCCTGACCACCGACCATCCCAACGGCGCCCCCTTCACCACCTACCCGCATCTGATCCGGCTGCTCATGGACCGGAGCTTCCGCCAGGACATGCTCGCCACCATCCACAAGGGTGCGCGCGCGCTCTCCGCCCTCGACGGCCTCGACCGCGAGTACAGCCTCTACGAGATCGCCATCGTCACCCGCGCCGGCCCCGCCCGCATCCTGGGCATCCACGACCGCCACGGCCATCTCGGCCCCGGTGCTTTGGCCGACGTCACCGTCTACGACGACCTCCCCGACCGCGAGCGCATGTTCGCCGAGCCCGCGCTGCTCCTGAAGGCCGGCCAGCCCGTCATGCGCGCCGGCACCATCCTCACCCCCGACCTCCACGGCGCCACCCACGTGGTCCGCCCCGGCTACGACGAAGGGATCACAGGCCGCATCGCCCAGTTCTTCGCGGACTATCGTGACATGCGGCTGGGTACGTTCATGGTCGCGGACGGCGAGATCGAGGACGGGGGACGGGGGGGACTCGTGGTGCACGAATGTGGTGGGGCGGCGCCACCCGCCTGACGAGCGGGTAAGCCGATCGGATCGGTGAACCCGCGTCCAGGCCCGGCCTTGGGCCATCGCCCCGAGCCCCCGGTCACAGCTCGGGAAGGGGTGGACAACGGATCAGCGCGACGGCGGGGAATCCCTATCCATTGAGCGCCCTCGGGCCGCTGACGAACGGGCTATCCCGAAGATAGAATCGCAAGATGCGGTGCGCATCCCGCGAGATTCCGATCCTGGTGCTCTGCCCGATCCCGCCGCGCGCGTCGTCACCGTGTGCGAGCCACAGCGGGCCTTCTCGGCACAGATCGAGCCCGTCGAGCCGACGATCGATCCGCAACGCCGCGGCCAGCCTGCCCGGCCCGCGCGCCAGATCGCGCAGGCGCTCGACGCCCCGGTTCAGCCGCATGATCGGGATGCCCTCGAGCGGCTCGAGCGCCCTGATCAGGACGCCGGCGCCGGTGCCCGGCCCCTCGCTCGAGACGTTCAGCATCCAGGAGAGGCCATAGGCGAGATAGACATAGGCGTGCCCGCGTTCGACGAACAGTGAGCGGTTGCGCGGGGTCAGCCCACGGTAGGCGTGGCCGGCGGCGTCGCCGATGGTATAGGCCTCGGTCTCGACGATGCGGCCGCTGGCGACGCCTTCGGGCAACTCCCGCACCAACAGCTTGCCGATGAGATAGCGGGCGAGCGCCTCGGTATCGATCGGCAGCTCGGCGCGGGCGAGCGGCCGACGGTTGCCTTGGTGGAGATCGGGCTTCAGGGCATTCGCTCGACCCATTGCGTGCGCGACGGCCCGGGCTCGAACGGATCGGCGAAATACTGGGTCTCGCGGGCCACCTTCCCCTCGACGAGCTCCATGATGCTCACGGTGTAGGCCGGCCGCCCGTCATAGGTCAGGACGAGTTCCGTGATCCAGAGGTCGCCCGTGCCGATGATCCGCCGCACCGTGAAGCGCTTCCGGTTCGGCTGTGCTGCGCGCGACGACCGAATCCTCTGCCGGCCGCGGATACGCTCGCCCGACTGCGGATAGTCGAGCACCGCGTCCTCCCGGTAGATCTGGTGCTCCTCCTCGAGATCGTTCGCATCGGCGGCGGCCCAATGGCGATCCAGAGCTGCTCGGATGTTTCGCTCGTCCATCTCGGATCTCCTCGACCGTCGTCCTCGATCTTGAGCCGTTGCGCCATGCGCTGTCGATTCGCGATATTGGCGAGCTCATTCAGAAGCCATGAGGTCGTCGCCCGCAGCCGGCGGCTGCATTGACGTACACGGCATGCTTGGCCCCCAGGCGCAGCAGCCTTGCTCCGTGCGTCTCCAGATGCCGGATCAGGTCGCGGCGCTTCCCGCCACGGGATCGAGCCGGAGCGCCTCCCGGATCACGTCGGCCGCTCCGTCGAGCGCTGCCCGCGCCCTTTCGCGATTGGCCGCCAGCACGAGCCGCACCGCCTCGGCCAAGCTCTCCCGAGCCTCCACCAGCGTCGCCTCCTGTACGTTGGCGCCGGGGATCTCCTCGACCCAGCCAATGAAGCCCTCCGGCACCTTGCAGAACACGGCGGTCAGTTGCGCGGACATACGGCCTCGCACTCGGTGATAAGGCTCAGGTGGCGGAACCTGTACGACACTCCGACGGAATCGGCATTATCGCTTGCCCAAAGCAGGCCTAAGCCGCCTTCTTTGCCCACTCCTGCTCCAGCAGCTCTGCCTGCTCCAGCACCGTCTGCGTCGCCTTCTCCTGTTTGTCCGGCGGGTAGCCGTGCTTGCGCAGGATGCGCTTGACGATCACCCGCAGCTTCGCGCGCACCGATTCCCGGATCGTCCAGTCGATCGTCCGGTTCGCCTGCACCGACTTGACCAGCTCGCGCGCGATCGCCTTCAACGTCGGCTCGCCCAGCACCTGGACCGCGCTGTCGTTGACCTCCAACGCCTCGTAGAACGCGATCTCGTCCTCGCTGAGCCCCAGCTCCTCGCCCCGCCGCTGCGCCGCGTTCATCTTCCTGGCGAGGTCGATCAGCGCCTCGATCACCTGCGCCGCCTCGATCGCCCGCGCGTCGCACTTCCGCACCACCTCGGCCAGCATCTCGGCGAAGCTCCGCGCCTGGACAAGATGCCGTTCTTGCGCGTCGCGATCTCGTCCGACAGCAGCTGCTCCAGCAGCGCGAGCGCCACGTTCCGGTGCGGCATCTCCTGGACCTCCGCCAAGAACTCGTCCGACAGGATCGACACGTCCGGCCGGCTGATCCCGGCCGCCGCGAACACGTCGATCACCCGGTCCGAGGCGATCGCCTTCGACACGAGCTGGCGAACCGAATGGTCGAGCTGGTCGGCCGGGGTGGCGTCGTGGGTGGTCAGCTTCAGCGGGCCCGTCCGCACCGGCTGGAGGATCCCGACCTCGTTTTGGATCGCTAGCGCCCGCTTGTTCGGCACCGCCAGCGCAGGCGTCCGACAGCCACTGTGCCTGCGCCAGAAGCATTTCTTTGCCGTTCTCTTGCTTGAGCACGTGCTGGATCGCCGGCGACAGGCGCTGCGCCGACAGCCGAACGCGCCCGATACCGCTCGTCCAGATCGAAGAACCCAGATTGACCCGCCATTGCCGCTCCCCTGATCAGGTTGGCATCGGATCACCGAAATCGGCACCCAGTCAGAGGTTTTTCGAGGTATACGTTTGGCCATCACTCGAACCGTCTCGGCGAGTTTGCGGGCCATAATACGGAGAGGGTGAGAGGGATCGCCTCGATCACTTATCGGGCCCTGGCAGTGGAGACAGTCCAAGCTCCTTCAGAAACGCGTTGTGCTTCGCCCTTGATTCCTGAATCTGCTTCTCGATCTCGACCAACTCCGTATGCGTGGCCGATAGATCGATC
>JBGAKU010000323.1:0-5577 GCA_044224255.1 Geminicoccaceae bacterium | reverse complement strand
GGTGCAGGTGGCAGGCGACAACGCGTGGTCGTGATCGATTTGTGCATGCCATTCTGCGTGATTATCCAAAGTTTACCCTAAATAGTATCCAGCCTAGTGAAAATGCATGTCGGTGCTTATCCTGATCGATAAGGCTGATAAATCTTTATTTCGTGTATTGCGATATCTAGATAGTATATAGAATAACGAATAAAATTGATGATATGTATTGTATTTCATCGTAATGCGATACCTTTTGGCCAAGCATTATATTCACATAGCCAGAAAATATGCAGTCGGGCAAAGTCATGTCGCACTGCGTCATCAAGGGCTGGCACAGCCGGCAAGCGGCCCAAAACGGCGGTTTCCCTGAGCCTTCGGACCCAACCGCCGGGACGCTCGTTCCGACGAAGCGCGCACGGTCAAGCAAAACACTTGCCGCGACTAGCCAATTATTCGCGTGCGAAGCTGTTTGCAACTGTGACCATCCATGATAAGGCGTCGCGTTGCGTTGTGCACACGATGGGAGTGCGTTGATGACCCTGGATGAACTCAATTCTGCCGTAGCGACGGCAACCGGTAAGCCGAAGGCCGAGGCGGCCAAGTCGGTCTCCGCTGTCCTGCACGGCATCCAGGACGCCCTGAGCAAGGGCCAGAAGGTTTCGATCGCCGGCTTTGGCGTCTTCGAGGTTTCCGAGCGCCCGGAACGCGAGGGCCGCAACCCGCAGACCGGCGAGGCGATCAAGATCGCAGCCAGCCGTGCGGTCAAGTTCAAGCCGGGCAAGGGGCTGAAGGACGCCGTCAACGGCTGATGCAGCCGCGGGCCACCAATAGCGGGCCGGAATTGTCCTGCAGCCGCGCCGTGTCGAGCAGGGCGCGGCTGCGCCTGCTTGGTCTCAGATGCCGTCGCCGCGGTGGATGCCGCATTCCGTCTTGTCGAGCTGCCACCAGCGGCCGGCGCGCGTGTCCTCGCCATCCTTGACCGGCCGCGTGCAAGGCTCGCAGCCGACCGATGGATAGCCGCGCGCGATGAGCGGATGCAGCGGCAGCTGGCGCAGCCGGCGATAGTGCCGGATGTCGTCCAGCGACCAATTGATCAAGGGATTCAGCTTGAGCTGGCCGGTGACCGGATCCATCTCGATGGCCGGCAAGGCCGAGCGTAGGCCGCCCTGGAACCGCTTGCGGCCGGTGATCCAGCCGGCAAAGCCGCCCAAGGCCAGATCGAGCGGCTCGGTCTTGCGGATGTGGCAGCACAGGTCGGGCTCGCGGCTCCACAGCTGGCCGTCGGGATCCGACTTGGCGATCTCGGCTGTGTCCGGCCGGATCGAGCGCACGTCCTCGAGCCCGAGCCACTCTACCAGCGTGTCCTTGTAGGCCACGGTCTCCGCAAACAGCTTGCCGGTCTCGAGGAAGATCACCGGCGTGCGCCGGTCGATGCTGGCGATCATGTCCAGCAGCACGGCACTCTCGGCGCCGAACGAGGAGACCATGGCGATCTGGCCGGCGAACGGCCCGGTCAACGCCGCACGCAACAGGCCAAGCCCGTCGAGCTCGCCCCAGTTGCTGCGTGCCCAGTCGAGCGATACCCGCTCGCTTCCCGCCACCATCGTTTCGACCGCTGCCATAGCCAAGACCCTCGGCCATTCATCGACTGGGGATCATGTACTCACACGGCATGCGAATGTAAATGGCTGTGTATAGCGTAATTTTAATGTTATATTTGCGTCCCGATGCGGCGTTGCCTAGGGAAACGGCACGGCTGCACCCGTGCTCGCGGGTGCTAGCCACGCATGGCGGCACCGCCTATCCTTCCGCCGCGATGGCACAGGCGTTGCATATTGCGCTGCAACGGAACACGGACGAGGGCCCGCTTGATGCAGGTGCAGACACAAGGCGCCGCCGTCCCTTTGCAAGGGGCGTTGGCGGGATACGATCCTGGCGGGCATTTCTGCGAGCTCGGGCATTGCGTGGCGCAGACGCCGTACGGTGACATGATCCGTGCCCGGCTGGACGCGATGGGCCTCGGCGAGCTCGCCGACCGTGCCCGGGTCGCCGAGACGGATCTGTACAACCAGGGCATCACCTTCACGGTGTACACGGACGGCGACGCGATCGACCGCATCCTGCCGTTCGACGTCATCCCGCGCATCATCACCGCCGCCGACTGGGCGGTGATCGAGGCCGGCGTCCGGCAGCGGGTGCAGACGCTCAATCTGTTCCTCGCCGACATCTACGGGCCGCAGAAGGTGCTCAAGGACGGGATCGTCCCGCCGGAGCTGGTCCTCGGCAACGCCAACTACCGGGCCGAGATGTGCGGCCTCGCCCTGCCGCACGGCACCTACATCCACATCAACGGCACCGACCTGGTCCGCGACGGCCAGGGCAAGTTCCGCGTGCTCGAGGACAATGGCCGGGCGCCGTCCGGCGTGTCCTACGTCGTCGAGAATCGCCATCTGATGCTGCGCGCGTTCTCCGACCTGATGAAGGACGTGCCGGTGCGCCCGGTGTCCGACTATGGCCGCCAGCTGCACGAGAAGCTGTGCGAGGCCGCGCCGGCCGAGGTGCTCGACCCGCAGGTCGTGCTGCTGTCGCCCGGCGTCTTCAACTCGGCCTATTTCGAGCATGTGTTCCTCGCCCGCGAGATGGGCGTGCCCTTGGTCGAAGGCCGCGATCTGGTGGTCGAGAACGACCGCGTCTACATGCAGACGGTGGCCGGCCCGGTCCGCGTCGACATGATCTACCGCCGGCTCAACGACGATTTTCTCGACCCCGAGGCGTTCAATCCGGAGAGCATGCTGGGCGTGCCGGGTCTGATGCGCGCCTACCGCAAGGGGACCGTGGCCCTCGCCAACGCGATCGGCACCGGTGTCGCCGACGACAAGGCGGTCTACGCCTACGTGCCGCGGCTGATCCGCTACTATCTCAGCGAGGATCCGGTCATCGACAATGTCGACACCCGGATCTGCCGCGAGGCCGATGCGCTGGCCTACACGCTCGACCACCTGGCCGAGCTCGTGGTCAAGCCCGTCGGCGAATCCGGCGGCTACGGCATCACCATCGGACCGCGCGCGAGCAAGGGCGAGCTGGCTCTTGCCCGCGAGCGACTTCTCGCCGATCCGGCCAACTACATCAGCCAGCCGATGATCGATCTGTCGGTGGCGCCGACGCTGGTCGATGGTGCGATCGAGCCGCGGCACGTCGATCTCCGGCCGTTCGCGGTCACCGGCCGCACCACCTGGGTGCTGCCGGGTGGATTGTCGCGGGTGGCGCTCAAGCGCGGCTCGCTCGTCGTCAATTCGTCCCAGGGCGGTGGCTCGAAGGATACCTGGGTGTTGCAGGAGATGCCGGCATGACCCGCCTGCTCGCCCGCTCGGCCGAGAACCTGTTTTGGCTCGCCCGCTACGTCGAGCGCGCGGAGAATCTCGCGCGCATCCTCGACGTGCAGGAGACCTTTGCCCGCGACAGCGGCGGGCAGCAGGACTGGCGGATGGTCCTGTTCATCAACGCCGACACCGAGCGCTTCTTCAAGCTGCACGACGAGGTGAACTCGGCCAACGTGCTGCGGTTCTACGTGATCGAGCGCAGCAACCCGACCTCGATCTACTCGACCATCCATGCCGCCCGCGAGAACGCCCGTGCCTTGCGGCCGCTGATCTCCACCGAGATGTGGACGCAGCTCAACATGCTCTACAACCGTCTGCTGGCGCTGAAGCCGGTGGACGTGGCCGAGGAGAAGCTGTCCGCCCTGTGCGACTGGATCAAGCGCGGCTGCGACGCGCATACCGGCATCACCACCGGCACGTTCTATCGGGACGAGGGCTGGTGCTTCTACCAGCTCGGCGCCGCCATCGAGTGCGCCGACCAGACCACCCGTCTGCTCGACGCCAAGTTCCTCAACTTCATGGCCAGGGCCGAGCATGACCCCGGCTCGGCCTCGGACAGCTTCTATTGGATGGCGCTGCTGCGCTCCGCGGCCGGCTACCAGGCGTTCAGGCGCCGCCACCCGCGCGGCATGGATCCCGAGCAGGTCGCCGCCTTCCTGCTTTCCGATCCCTCCTTCCCGCGCTCGGTCGCGTGCTGCCTCGGCATCATCGAGGAGCAGCTCACCACGCTGCGGCGGTTCTACGGCCTGCGTGCGGCCGGCGCCGCGCTCGAGTTCCTCGACGAGATCCGCGACAATGTCGAGGTGCGCAAGGTCAAGGCGTCGATCAACAAGGGCGAGCTGCACCGGCTCGACGATTTCCTGCAGCGCAGCTTCAACCAGCTCACCACGCTGATCGCCGATCCGTTCTTCCTCCGCCCGCCGGTGGCCAGCGAGACCGTGGCCAAGGGTAGCGTGCCGGCCTGATCGCGTCACGGGCGCCATCCGATGCGGCTCGAGGTCCATCATGCCACGGTCTATCGCTACCAGCGGCCGGTGCACTTCGGGCAGCATCGGGCCATGCTCCGCCCGCGCGACAGCCACGATCTCAAGCTCCGCTCGGCAATCCTGGCGGTATCGCCGCCAGCCGAGGTGCGTTGGGTGCACGACGTGTTCGGCAACTCGATCACCTTGCTCGACTTCCACGACGCCGCCACCGAGCTGAGGATCGACAGCTGGATCGAGATCGAGCCGTTCGGCCTCGACCAGCCCACCTACGATCTCGCCGCCGCCGCCGAGACCTGGCCGTTCACCTACGACCGCGAGGACCGGCGGGATCTGGGCCTGACGCGGCGGCGCCACTATCCGGACGAGCACGGCAAGGTGCGGGCCTGGGCGCTCGGACTCCTGGGGCGCCGCAAGCTCGGCACGCTCGAGCTCCTGATCACGCTGACCCGCGAGATCAAGGCGGGGCTGACCTACGCTGCGCGCGACGACGAGGGTACCCAGGAACCCCTGGAGACGCTCTCCAAGGGTACCGGCACCTGTCGCGACTACGCGCTGCTGATGATGGAGGCGGTTCGCTCGCTGGGCTTCGCCGCCCGCTTCGTCACCGGCTATCTCTACGATCCCGCGCTCGACGGCGGTCCCGCCGGCACCCAGGGGGCAGGGGCGACGCATGCCTGGGTGCAGGTCTATCTGCCCGGTGCCGGCTGGGTCGAGTTCGATCCGACCAACGGCATCGTCGGTGGCCGCAACCTGATCCGGGTCGGCGTCGCCCGCGACCCGAAGCAGGCGATTCCGCTCAGCGGCAGCTTCGTCGGCACCCTCGACGACTATCTGGGGATGGAGGTCGAGGTGACGGTCGAGCGGCTGCGCGGCGACGACTAACGCCACCTCCCGGTCCTTCAGTCACCCACATCGCGATAGCCGTCGGTGAGCGTGCCGAGAAAGGCCACGACATCGTCGATCTCGGTGTCGCTGAGGGCCGGGGTGTCGCCGGCGTGCCGGTCGAACGGCGGATCGGTGTTGAGGTTGGCCCAGTATTCCGCCGGCAGATCGTCGAACTTCTGCACGATCCCTTGCGCATCCCTGGGGTAGAAGCGCTCCGGGTTGGTGTCGCGCTGCGCATAGAACTGGACCGCCTGACGCAGCGAGTGGAACACGCCATTGTGGAAGAAGGTGCGCCGGACGGCGACGTTGCGCAGCGTCGGCGTGCGGAACAGGCCGCAATAGTC
>JBGAKU010000322.1:0-5988 GCA_044224255.1 Geminicoccaceae bacterium | reverse complement strand
CTGCGCCCCGGGTCGGGCGACCCGCGTACGGCGCCCTCGCCCGTCAGCGAAAGCAGCACTCTTGACCAATTTCTCCGATCTCGGCCTCGCCGCGCCTCTGCTCGAGGCGCTCGCCGGCGAGGGTTACGCCGCGCCGACGCCGATCCAGGCCCAGGCCATCCCCCACATCCTCACCGGGCGCGATCTGCTCGGCATCGCGCAGACCGGGACCGGCAAGACGGCCGCGTTCGCGCTGCCGATCCTGCACCGTCTCGCTGCCAACAGGCGGCCAGCCAGCCCGCACGCCTGCCGCGTGCTGGTCCTGGCACCCACCCGCGAGCTCGCCGGCCAGATCGAGGACAGCTTCGCCAGCTACGGCGCGAAGCTGCCGCTGAGCGCGACCGTCGTCTATGGCGGCGTCGACATCCGCCGCCAGCAGCGGGCGATGAGCCGGGGCGTGGACATCCTCGTCGCCACGCCGGGCCGCCTCGTCGACCATCTCGGCCAGCGCTCGATCCGGCTTGACCAGGTCGAGGTGGTCGTCCTCGACGAGGTCGACCGGATGCTCGACATCGGCTTCATCCACGCGATCCGCCGGGTGATGAGCCACATCCCGCGCCAGCGGCAGTGCCTGTTCTTCTCGGCGACCCTGCCCAAGGAGATCGCCGCACTCGCGAGCGAGTTCCTGCGCGATCCGGCCAAGGTCACCGTCACGCCGGTGGCGACCACGGCCGAGCGCGTGGCGCAGAGCGTGGTGCATGTCGACCAGGCGGCCAAGAAGGCGGTGCTGGCGCAGATCCTGGGCGGCACGGACGTCACCCGCGCCATCGTGTTCACCCGCACCAAGCACCGCGCCGATCAGGTGACCCGCCATCTGCAGGCCGCCGGCATCGGCGCCGCGGCGATCCACGGCAACAAGTCCCAGAACAACCGCGAGCGGGCGCTCGGCGGGTTCAAGGACGGCACCACCAAGGTCCTGGTCGCGACCGATATCGCCGCCCGCGGCATCGACGTCGACGCGGTCAGCCACGTCGTCAACTTCGACCTGCCCGACGTGCCCGAGACCTATGTCCACCGCATTGGCCGCACCGCCCGCGCCGGGGCGGAGGGCCAGGCGATCGCCTTCTGCTCCGCCGACGAGGTCGCGAACCTGCGCGCGATCGAGAAGCTGATCCGGCAGCAGGTGCCGGTGCTGCAGGTCGAGGGCAATCGCTCGGTGGCGGCGGCGGACGCCGCGCTCGCCCGGCCTGCGGAGCGGCCTCGCGGCCGTCCTCACCGGGACACGGGGCCGCGAGGTGCGCTCACGACAGCGCGGTCCCAGCCATCACGGCGACGGGCGGCGCGCTGAGGCGAGGCGACAAGCTCGACCGGAGTATGAACGCCTTTTCAGGAGGGGCATGGGCCGGCTGGCTGTAGGCTTAAGTGGCGCAGCCAGTCGGAGTGACGGTCATGCTCTCCCGGCGCAGCCTTCTTGCGGGATCCGCTCTCGGTGCGGCCGGCACGGCGCTCATCATGCGGCCGGCCAGCGCGCTAACCTTCCAGGACGTGCCCACTACGAGCGGCATCGGCTTGGCGCTGAGCAACCATTGCGGCGGCGAGACCGAGCATGCGCAGCTCGCCGCCGACCTGCGTGCCCGGCTCAGCTCGGAGGGGGCGAGTCCCGGCACCAGCGCGACAGCGACCTGCCCGATCTGCGGCTGCCCGGTGACCGTTTACGCCGGCGGCTAGCCGCCGGCGGCCCCTCGCAAGGTCAGAGCGGGATGTTGCCGTGCTTCTTCCACGGGTTCTCGACCTTCTTGTTCGCCAGCCAGCGCAAGGCCTGGGCGACGCGGCGGCGGGTGCCGTGGGGCATGATCACGTCGTCGACGTAGCCGCGCTTGGCGGCGATGAACGGATTGGCGAAGCGCTCGCGATATTCCTGGGTACGCGCCTCGATCGCGGCGGGGTCGCCCATGTCGGCGCGGAAGATGATCTCGACCGCCCCCTTGGGGCCCATCACCGCGATCTCGGCCGTCGGCCAGGCATAGTTGACGTCGCCGCGCAGGTGCTTGCTGCTCATGACGTCGTAGGCGCCGCCATAGGCCTTGCGGGTGATCACCGTGACCTTGGGCACCGTCGCCTCGGCGAAGGCGAAGAGCAGCTTGGCGCCGTGCTTGATGATGCCGCCATATTCCTGCGCGGTGCCCGGCAGGAACCCCGGCACGTCGACGAAGGTCACGATCGGGATGTTGAAGCAGTCGCAGAAGCGGACGAAGCGGGCGGCCTTGCGCGAGCTGTCGATGTCGAGGCATCCCGCCAGCACCATCGGCTGGTTGGCGACGATGCCGACCGTGGAGCCCTCGATACGGGCGAAGCCGATGATGATGTTCTTGGCGTAGTCGGGCTGCAGCTCGAAGAAGTCGCCCTCGTCGACGATCTTCGTCACCAGCTCCTTCATGTCGTAGGGCTTGTTGGGGTTCGGCGGGACCAGCGTGTCGAGCGACATGTCGAGCCGGTCGACATCGTCGAAGCTCGGCCGGACCGGCGGCTTCTCGCGGTTGCTCAGCGGCAGGAAGTCGACGAAGCGACGGATCTCGCTCAGCGCCTGGACATCGTTGTCGAAGGCGAGGTCGGCGACGCCGGAGCGCGAGGTGTGGGTGAGCGCGCCGCCCAGCTCCTCCTGGGTCACGGTCTCGTTGGTGACGGTCCTCACCACCTCCGGCCCGGTGACGAACATGTAGGAGCTGTCGCGCACCATGAAGATGAAGTCGGTCATGGCCGGCGAGTAGACGGCACCACCGGCGCACGGGCCCATGATCACGCTGAGCTGCGGGATGACGCCGCTGCCCAGCACGTTGCGGGTGAACACCTCGGCATAGGCGGCGAGGGAGGCCACGCCCTCCTGGATGCGGGCGCCGCCGGAATCGTTGAGGCCGATCACCGGCGCGCCGACCCGCATCGCCCGGTCCATGACCTTGCAGATCTTCTCGGCATGGGCCTCGGACAGGGAGCCGCCGAACACGGTGAAGTCCTGGCTGAAGACGAACACCAGCCGGCCGTTGATCGTCCCCTGCCCGGTCACCACGCCGTCGCCGGGCACCTGCTGCTCGGCCATGCCGAAATCGATGCAGCGATGCTCGACGAACATGTCCGACTCCTCGAAGGAGTCGGGATCGAGCAGGAGCTCGATGCGCTCGCGGGCGGTGAGCTTGCCACGCCCGTGCTGCGCCTCGATGCGGCGCTCCCCGCCGCCGAGGCGGGCGGCCGCGCGCTTGGCGTCGAGCTTTTCCAGGATCTCCTGCACCGTGCGTTCTCCGGCCCCGCGAATGTGACGGTCCGGTAGCATGGCCATTGCTGCGCTGCAAACCGGCGCAGACGCGGCAAAGTCGGCGATGGCGCGCCGGCGTGCCCGCTCAGCCTGACGTCAGCAGGACTTCCCGTAGAGTCCGGGCCGTCACCAGGGAAACCCTGACGTTGCTTTCCTCGGTCAGGCCGGCGACGTGCGGGGTGAGGATGAGGTTCGGGCAATCGGCGAACGGTCCCGCTGCCTCGGCACCGAGCGGCTCGCGGGCGAAAACGTCGAGCGCCGCACCCCCGAGACGCCCGCTGCGCAGGCCCGCGGCCAGCGCCGCCTCGTCGACGATCCCGCCGCGGGAGGTGTTGATCAGAACGGCCCCGGGCCGCATCGCGGCCAGCGCTGCCGTGTCGATCATGCCGCGGGTCTTGGCGGTGAGCGGGACGTGCAGGCTCACCACGTCCGCGGCGGCGAGGAGATCGACCAGCCGGCGGTGACGCTCGATGCCGGACCAGGCCGGATCGGCGGCATGAACGAAGGGGTCGTACGCGGCGACGGTCATGCCCATCGCTTTGGCCCGCATCGCGACCTGTCGGGCGATCGCGCCGAGGCCGACCAGCCCCATCCGCCGCTCCGACAGCTCGCGGCCGATCGAGCGCTCACGCGGCCAGGCGCCGGCCAGCATGGCGGAGCGCTGAGCGTAGATGTCGCGCAGCAGGATCAGGGAGACCGCGAGGACATATTCGGCCACCGCGATCTCGTTAGCCCCGAGCGCCGGCAGCACGGCGATCCCGCGGGCCTGACACGCCTCGACGTCGATATTGTCCATCCCGATGCCGAGCCGGCCGACGGCGCGCAGGCGCTTCGCCGCCGCCAGCAGCGCGCCCTTGACCTGGGTCCGGTTGCGGACGACCAGACCGCGCGCGCTGGTCACGGCCTCGGTGAGATCGTCGGGGCGATCGACGAGGCCGGGATCGTAAAGGACGGCAAAATCGGCACGAAGCGCGGCGATCGCCGCCGCGTCCATGAACTCCGTGACGACGACCTCGGCCAACGGACTAGAAGTGATAGTTGAAGAGCAGGCCGCCATACCACTGGTTGGCGGAGCCCTCCTTGGTCACCGGGCTGTCCTCGGCGTCGTTGAGCAGCCGGCGATAGGCGCCGATGCCGGTCACGTCCCAATGCGGCGTGATCAGGTAGCTGAGCGATAGGTTGGCGCCCACGTCCTTGAAGCCCTCGTCGGCGTCGTACTCCTTGAGCCCGCTGCGGCGGGCATCGCCCGAGCTGACGCCGAAATAGGAGCTCATATAGTCCGAGCTCGCCCAGGTCGTCTCGAGCCCGAGCGAGGTGCGCCAGCTCTCGCCGAGCGGCATCCGGTAAGTCGCCTGCAGGGTGCCCAGAAAACCGTTGCTGTTGGCCACGTCCTGGCGGCCGAGAAAGTCGAGCGCGAGATTGCGCTGCTCGCCGAACTTGAAGTCGTAGCCGAGAATTGCCCCCAGCATGAACGAGGGGTCGACGTTCTGCATGTCGTCGACCTTGTTGTTGTCGACGCTGCCGCGCTTGCGGATGTACTGCGCCATCGGGCCGAGCCGGAAATGCGAATCCGGCAGGAGGTTGGAGGTGAAGATCGGGCCGAAGAGCTGGACGTAGGTGTCCGGGTGATAGAGGTTCTGCGCCCGGACATTCCAGAGCGGTGCGGCCGTGTAGTCCTGGGAGCCCTGATAGTCCGGGAAAGCGACGGCACCCAGGCCCAGCGTCCAACGGGTGCCGGAGGCGGCGGGCTCACCCGTATCCAGGTCGGGCATCGGCGCCTCCTGCGCCGAGGCGGCGCCGGCGAAAAGCAGGCAGGCGGTCAGGAGAGCTGCGCGGGAATTCATGTTTGGTCTCGCCTATTGCCCCGGGTCCTGTGCGCCTTCGATTGGCCCTGCGCACGGCCACTCAGCAACCGAGACCGACAACTGTGATCCGCAATCCCATGCTTGTGGTGCGCACCCGCCACAGCGGCGTGGGGCGTGGACCCTCAAGGTCCGCCGTGCCAGTCTCCGCACAGAACCGATTGGGAGGCTCATGACCCGGGTCCTGTGCGTCGGCATCGCCGTCGTCGACTTCATCTTCCGCTATGATGCGGTCCCGCACACGCCGGGCAAGCACATCGCCAAGGGGTTCGATGCGGTGGTCGGCGGCATGGCGACCAACGCCGCGATCGCGGTAACCCGGCTCGGTGGCGCGGGTGCCCTGATGAGCAGGCTCGGCGCCGACCCGAACGGCCGCTTCACCCGAGACGAGATCATCGCGCACGGCGTCGACGCGACCGCGGTCGAGGAGACGGCGGACGCGCCCACCTCCCTGTCCGGGGTCGCGATCGGCGACGACGGCGAGCGGATGCTGCTCAACTACCAGGATCCGCGGCTGCTGCTCGAGGTGCCGTCGCCGCCACGCTCCGCGTTCGCACAGTTCGATGCGCTGCTGGTCGACACGCGCTGGCCGGCCGCCGGCATCACCGGGCTCGAGCTCGCCGCCGAGCGCGGCGTCGCCGGCGTCGCCGATATCGACCATGCGATCGATCCGCCCTGGCTCGAGGCGACGCTGCGCGCGGCGAGCCACGTGGTGTTCAGCAGCGAGGGGCTCAAGGACAGTCTCGGGATCGACGGGCTCGACGCAGGCGTCGCCGAGGCGCGCCGAGCGACACCCGGCCGAATCGCGGTGACGCTGGGCGGGGACGGCGTCGCCTGGCT
>JBGAKU010000321.1:0-5596 GCA_044224255.1 Geminicoccaceae bacterium | reverse complement strand
GAGCGGTTGCTGGCCGACGGCGTGCCGGCGCCGGAGATCCAGGCGTTGCTGGCCGACATCAACAACGATCTCCACCGTCGCGTGCTGCGCCTGCTGGTGGCGGAGCTCGGGCCGCCGCCGATAGCGTTCGCCTGCATCGTCATGGGCTCCGGCGGCCGGGGCGAGAGCCTGCTCTTCCCCGATCAGGACAACGGCTTCGTGCTGGCGGACTATCCGGACGAGCGACATGGAGCGATCGACCCCTGGTTCGTCGCGCTCGCCGAGCGGTTCGTCTCCGCCCTGGATGGCCTCGGGTTCGCGCTGTGCCGGGGCGGGGTCATGGCCACGAGCCCGGTCTGGCGGAAGTCGCTGTCGCAGTGGCAGGCCCAGCTCGCCCACTGGATGCTCGGTCGGGTGCCGGAGACGCTCCTCAATTGCGAGATCTTCTTCGACTTCCGCCATGTCTGGGGTGAGCAGGGCCTGACCGAGGCGCTGCGGCGGCACGCCACGGTGACGGCGGCGGCCGACCACGGCTTCCGGATGCTGATGTTCGGCCTGCAGGCGCAGAATCGCGCCGGCATCGGGCTGTTCGGCCGACTGCAGGTGGAGCGCGCGGACAGCACCCATCGCGGCGAGATCGACCTGAAGCTCCATGGTACCCTACCGCTCGTCGAGGCCGTGCGGCTCCTGGCCTTGTCGCGGGGAATCGCCGAGACCGGCACGCTCGCCCGCATCGACTCGCTGCAGGCGGACGGCACGATGAGCGTGGACGATGCCGACCATCTGCGGTCGGCGTTCGCGCTGCTGACGGGTCTGCAGCTTCGGCGGCAGCTCGCCGACCACCGGTCCAACGCCGCGACCGGGACGTTCGTCGACCCGAAAGGGCTTACCGAGCGGGAGCTCGATCTGCTGCGCGCGGCCCTGCGGGCCATCAACGACTTTCGGGCAAGTCTGCGGGCCGACCTGACCGGATCGCTGCTTTGATGCGGCCAGCCTGGGCCACCCCGCATGGCCTCGCGCTCGCCGCCGCGGCGCTGGCCCTCAGCGCTGGGGTCGCGGCCTGGCTGTCCGGCGCGCCCATTCTCGCCGACCGGCTGTGGTCCGCTGGCGTCGCTCCTGCGCTGCTGCTGCTGACGGTGGAGATCGTCCGTCAGCTCGCGCGTCTCGAGCCCGGGGTCGATCTGATCGCCGGGCTCGCCATGGGCGGGGCTCTGCTGTTGGGCGAGAGCCTCGCCGGCGTCGTGATCGCGCTGATGTTCACAGGCGGCAATGTGTTGGAGGAGCTCGCGCGCCGGCGGGCCAATCGCGAGCTCACGGCACTGCTCGCGCGACGACCGCGCATCGCGCATCGGGAGGTCGGCGACGCGCTCGAGGATGTGGACGTCGAGCAGGTGGCGGTCGGCGACCGGCTGGTGGTGAAGAGCGGCGAGATCCTGCCGGTCGACGGCACGCTTCTTGACGCGACTGCGACGCTCGACGAATCGGCGGTCTCCGGCGAAGCCATTCCGGTGGAGTTGAGGCCCGGGGCCGCCCTGCGGAGCGGCACGGTCAATGCCGGCGCCCCGTTCCACTACCGCGCGGACACGACCGCCGCGGACAGCACCTATGCTGACATCGTGCGGCTCGTGCAGGCGGCGCAGGCGGAGAAGGCGCCCTTCGTCCGGCTGGCCGATCGCTGGTCGCTCGGGTTCCTCGCGCTGACCCTGGTGACCGCTGGGGCCGCCTGGCTGATCTCGGGGGAGGCGGTACGGGCACTCGCCGTTTTGGTGGTGGCGACCCCTTGCCCCCTCATCCTTGCCGCTCCGGTCGCGATCGTGGCCGGGATCTCCTCGGCGGCCCGCCACGGGGCGCTCGTCAAGGGCGGCGGTGCGCTCGAGACCCTGGCGCGAGCCCGGACTGTGATGCTCGACAAGACGGGCACGCTGACCACCGGCGTCGCCCGGCTGACCGGCATCGAGGTCCATGGGGATATCGGCGCCGCCCGGCTGCTAGCCCTGGCCGCCTCGCTCGAGCAGATGTCCCAGCACGTCCTGGCGGGCTCGATCACCAGGGCCGCGCAGGAGCGGGATCTGATGCTGACCACGCCGTCCGCGGTCCGGGAGGCGCCCGGCAGCGGCATCGAGGGCGAGGTCGAAGGCAGACGGGTTCGCCTGGGCGGGCTGGGCTGGGTCTGGCCAGGCGCGACGCCCGGCTGGGCGGACTCTCTGGTGCGTCGTGCGGCGCGTGACGGCAGCTCGACGGTCTTCGTCGCCATCGACGGTCAGCCCGTCGGCGCGCTGCTCCTCGCCGACGAGATCCGTCGCGACGCGCCGCGGGCCCTGCGGGCGCTGCACCGGGCGGGGATCGCTCGGATCGTGATGCTCTCCGGGGATCGGCGCGACGTGGCGCTGGCGGTGGCAACCGCCTTGGGGGTGGATTCCGTCCTTGCCGACCGTTCGCCGCAGGACAAGGTCGACGCGGTGCGGGCCGAGCGGGCGGACGGGGTCACCGTCATGGTCGGCGACGGCCTGAACGACGCGCCCGCTCTCGCGGCGGCCGATGTCGGCGTGGCCATGGGGGCGCGTGGCGCCGGTGCGGCGAGCGAGGCGGCGGACGTCGTGCTCCTGGTCGATCGGCTGGACGCGCTGGCGGGCGCGATCCGGGTCAGCCGCCGTGCGCGTCGGATCGCGCTCGAGAGCGTCCTTGCCGGCATCGCGCTGTCGACGGTCGGGATGCTGGCCGCTGCCGGCGGCTTCCTGCCGCCGGTCGTCGGCGCCCTGGCGCAGGAGTTCATCGACGTCGCCGTCATTCTCAACGCCCTGCGCGCTCTCGGCGACGGCGGCGCCGCGACCGCGGGCCTGTCGGAGGCGCGCGCCCGTTCCCTCATCGCGGAGCACGGCGCCCTGACGGCCGTGCTGGACCGTATGCGTAGCGTGGCCGATCGGCTGGGCGAGGCCGGCGACCAGCCGGCTGCGCGCGACGAGCTGACGGCGCTGGATCAGGCGCTGCAAGAGGTGCTGGAGCACGAGAGGAGGGACGAGTCGCGGCTGCATCCCGAGATCGCGGTCATGATGGGGGGAAGCGACCCCATGGCGGCGATCTCCCGCACGCATCGCGAGATCGCGCATCTCGCCCGCCGGTTCTCGCGCATCGTGGCCGAGCTGCCCGTCGGCACGCCCGATCCCGAGGATATCGGCGAGCTGCGGCGGATTCTCTATGTGCTCGAGGCCATCCTGCGGCTGCATTTCGCGCAGGAGGACGAGATCTACGACAGCGTCGTGACGCAGCGGTGCCGGGAGGAGGCGGCAGCCGCGTAGTGTGGCGGAACAGGGTGCCCCAAAAGCAAACCGGCCGCCTCGTGGGCGGCCGGTAGCGGGGGTGTCGGCGTCATCGCCGGAACATCACCGGCGGCGCACGCAGCGCTGTGCAACCGACTCGATCTCGTGCCGACCGACACCGATGTCGGCAAGCTCGCGATCGCTCAGGGCCGACAGCTCGTTCATGGTCTGGCGGTAGCGGCGCTGCTCGCCGAACCAGTCGGTCAGGCGCATCGCAATCCCACCGAGAAGACCGAGATTGGCGTCCGCCGCATCGCTGCGCACCGTGGGAGCCGTGAGACCCCGGATAGAGTTCGTCATCGTCGTCATGTTCGCACCTTGATGGCCCGTGCCCCACATCGTGTGGTGGCGTCGTTGAGCTGGTGACACTCATATGTTGCCCATATGCGATAGGAGAAGCGGCAATTTTGCATTGCAGCAATGCCTGCAATCCAAGGGAATTAACGCACTGCCGTGCTGATCGACGGAAGGCCGTTCATGGAAAAGTCACAAATTCGCCACAGGGTCGAGGACTCGACCGGACGGCCGTTCGGAACTATGACCATCGCATGTTCGAGGGCTTCACGACCCGGCGCATCCGGGCCTCCGGCGCGGAGATCCACCTTCGCACGGCGGGCAGCGGACCCCCGCTGCTCCTGCTGCACGGCTACCCTCAGACCCACGCGATCTGGCACAAGGTCGCCCCGGCTTTGGCCCGAGACTTCGCTGTGGTCTGCGCCGATCTGCGCGGGTACGGCGACAGCGGCAAGCCCGATGGCGGCCCCGAAGCCTACAGCAAGCGCCGCATGGCGCAGGACATGGTCGAGGTGATGTCCGCGCTCGGTCATGACCGATTTCTGCTGGCCGGGCACGACCGCGGCGGCCGCGTGGCCCATCGACTCTGCCTCGACCACGCCGACCGGGTCATCCGGGCCGCCGTGCTGGACATCGTGCCGACTCTGACCCTGTTCCGCGCGACCGACCAGGCTTTCGCCATGGGCTACTATCACTGGTTTTTCCTGAGCCAGCCGGCGCCGTTGCCTGAGCGTCTGATCGGCGGCGACCCCCTGTTCTATCTGCACACCAAGTTCGGCCAATGGTCGGCGGCGAAGGATACGAGCTGGCTGGCTCCGACGGCACTGGCCGAATACGAGCGCTGCTTCACGCCCGAGACGATTCGTGCCTCCTGCGACGACTATCGCGCTGCCGCCACGATCGATCTGGATGACGACGTGGCCGATGCCGACCGCCGCATCGCCTGTCCGCTGCTGGTTCTGTGGGGCGAGCGGGCGTTGATGCACCGGAGCTTCGACGTGCTCGCCACCTGGCGTGAGAAGGCTTCAGGATCGGTGGAAGGACGAGCGCTGCCCTGCGGCCACTATCTGCCCGAGGAGAGTGCCGACCAGACCGTCGCCGAATTGCGACGCTTCTTCGGCTGATCGAGAGAGCGGGGGCGGACGTGCACCGGACAGTCGTCGTCAGCGTGTTCGCGGCAGGACTGAGCCTTGGCGCGCCTCTCACCACTTGGGCCGGTGGTGACACGCCGGCCGTGACGGTCACACCGCTGGGGCCGGTCCAGCCGACGAATGCTCCCGGTCAGGCGCTCTACCTGGTGCACTACACGATCGAGCCGGGCACCGAGCTGCCGCTGCATCATCACGAGGGCACGCAGATCGGGCTGGTGGTATCCGGGGAGCTGACTTACCGGGTCGTGAGTGGCGAGGTGCCGGTGTTCCGGACCGAGCCGGGCGGTAGGGCGCAGCTCGTGCGCACGGTTCGCGGCGGCGAGACGGCGACCATCGGCGCCGGGGAGTGGGTGATCGAGGAGCCCGACGACCACCATCAGGGCGCCAACCACGGCACCGAGCCGGTCCTGATCGTCACCTCGGCGCTGCTTCGCGACGGCGCGCCGCTGGCAACCAAGGACTGAGCCTACGCGGCGGCTCTGCCGCTCCGGCAGGCCTCGACCAGATCGAGCCAGCGGTCGGCGATGCCGCGTCCGAAAGCCTCGGCCGCCTCGCTATGTGCGGCGGCCTCGGTCGCGAGTCGGGCGGTGAAGTCCTCGTCGCCGTAGACGTCGCGCCGGAGCTCGGCCCAGGCGACCATGTCGTGACGGTCGGCCTCGAAGTGGCACTGAAATCCCCACACGACGCCCTGGACCCGGAACGCCTGGTTGCGGCAGGTCCGCCCTTCGAGCAGCCGGACCGCACCCGGCGGGATGTCGAACATGTCGTCGTGCCATTGCATCGCGTAGGCGGGTCCGGCGGTGCCGCGGAGCAGCGGATCGTCCGCCGCGGCGGCGGTGGGTGTCAGCGGCGTCA
>JBGAKU010000320.1:0-5611 GCA_044224255.1 Geminicoccaceae bacterium | reverse complement strand
GGCGCGCCGTCGAGCTCGACGCGGCCTGCGTCCGCTTTCGCCGGCCCGGCATGGCCGTGACGCTCAACGGCGTGGCGCAGGGTTACATCACCGACCGGATCGCCGACCTTCTGCGCGAGCGCGGGTTCGCGGACGTCCTGGTGGAGTTGGGTGAGATCCGAGCTCTGGGCCAGCGCCTCGACGGCGAGCCCTGGAGGGCCGGCATCGTCGATCCGCTGGCGCCGTCGGCTGTGCTACGTCGGGTTGAGCTTGCGGACATGGCGCTGGCGAGCTCCGGCGGATACGGCACATGGCTGGACGCCGGCCGTCGCCACCACCATCTCCTCGACCCCGCCACCGGCCGGAGCGCCACCCACCATGCCGGCGTTTCGGTTACTGCCGCCCGGGCGGTGCTGGCGGACGCGCTCTCGACGGCGCTCTCGATCCTGCCCGCAGCGGCGGCACGGCCAACCCTGTTGGTTGTCGGCCCCGCAACCGCCTACCTTACCGGCCCTGGCGGCGAGCAGACCATAGCCGTGGGATGATCCCGACGACCGCTCTCGCCGAGAGTTACTGACCCGGCGTCTAAACAGAGTGACTGGTTGAGGCGGTTCTGCTAGCCGGGAGCGATGCAGAAACGTGATGGTCGATCGATCCCGGATGCGGCGCTGGAGGTGCTGCGCGAGCGCGTGGTGGCGATGCACGAGGCCGGCAACGCGCAGCTGGCGATCGCGGCAGCTCTCGGCTTGCACAAGAACACGGTCTACCGCTGGCTGAAGGGCTGGCGCGTCGCTGGCGCCGCTGCCCTCAAGGTCAAGAAGCGTGGTCGCCGCCACGAGGCCAAGCGGCTGTTGGACGCCGCCCAAGCTGCCGAGGTGCGGCAGCTCATGACCGGGCATTGCCCGGACCAGCTCGACCTGCCGTGGGCACTCTGGGGCCGCGCGGCGGTGCGCGAACTGGCCCGGGTCCGCTTCGGCGTCACGCTCGCGCTGCGCACGGTAAGCGACTATCTGCGCCGCTGGCGCTTCACCCCACAGCGGCCGATCAAGCGCGCGCTCGAACGGCAGGATGTGGCGGTCCAGGCTTGGCTGAGCGAGCACTACCCCAAGATTGCCGCCCGGGCCAAGGCCGAGGGGGCGGCGATCCATTGGGGCGACGAGACCGGGATCTCCAACCAGGCCGTCTACGGCCGCAGCTTCGCCCCGCAAGGCCGGACCCCGGTGCTGCGGCGCCCGGCGACACGGCACACGCTGAGCATGATCTCGGCAGTGACCAACCGGGGTGCGCTACGCTTCATGCTCTACCAAGGTGCCCTGAACGCGGGGCTGTTCCTCGCCTTCCTGCAGCGGCTGGTGCGCAGCGCTGCGGGCAAGGTGTTTCTGATCGTCGACAACTTGAAGGTCCACAAGGCCGCAAAGGTCCAGGCCTGGGTGGCTGAGCACCGCGAGCGGATCGAGCTGTTCTTCCTGCCGGCCTACGCGCCCGAGCACAACCCGGACGAATTCCTGCACAGCGACCTGAAGCGAAGCCTCGGCCGCCGTCCCGCGGTGAGGGATAAGGCAGGGCTGGAGAGCCGTCTGCGCGGCTACCTGCGCCGGCTGCAACGCCAGCCCGAAAGGGTCCGTGCCTTCTTCCAGGCGCCGACCACCCGTTATGCTGCCTGATCCCTCTATTTAGACGCCGGATCAGTAAGCGTGCTCATCAGGTCCACACCGGCCAATGCGATCGAGGAAATGATTTCGGCAGCAGTGCGCGAAGCCGAACAGGGGTAGGTTCAGGATACGTGCAAAAAGTGGTCACAAGGCCTGCTCGAAGGGCAGCGGCTGCGGATCGAGCGGACTTGGCAGGTCGTCCATATCGAGGGCGTATCGGCCGAAGCGGAGGATATGCTGCCGCGTGTAGGGGCTGAGGCAGGCGGCCAGGGCGGACGTGACGGGGTGCCCGTCCCTGTCCATGTCGGACAGGACCGTGGTCAGGTCGGCGACGTTGCACAGCATGACCGCGTTGGCCACCAGGCTGGCATACTTGAGCTGCTTCTCCTGCTCGACGGGATCGCCACTCTTGATCACCGGCCCGCCGAAGGAAACCCAGTCGAGGAAGTCGTTGTAGGCTTCGATCTTGGTGGTCTCGGCGCGGATGGTGCGGCGAACCTCGGCGCTGGAGATGAAGCGCAACAGGAACAGGGTGCGCTCGACCCGGCCGAGCTCGCGGAAGGCGCGGTAGAGCAGGCCGCGACGGTTGTAGGTGCCGAGCCGGCGCAGCAGCATCGACGGCATGACCCGCCCGGCCTGGATCGACAGCACGACCTGGATCATGTCCGGCGCGTGCGTGGCGATCAGGTTCCAGTCGATCTCGCCGCCGAACAGCGCGTCGATGTGCTCGTAGCGGATCGACTTGGCTGGGCGATAGAAGATGGCGTCGCTCAGGCCGCGCATGCGCGGCATCAGGTTGATACCCATGTACCGGCACAGGCCGAAGACCGACTCCGACTGTCCTTGGGTGTCGGCGTGCAGCGTGTCGGGCTGGATCACGGAGCGGTTCTTCAGCAGCGCGTCCAGGATGTGGACGGCCTCCCAGACGCCGCACGGGATGAAGCTGGTGAACAGGGCGATGTAGCTGTCGGCGATGTGGTGGTACGCGATGCCACCGTAGCCGCCGTAGCGGATGTGCCGCGACCCGAGCAGGTTGTTCTCACGCAGCTTGACGTGGGTGCCATCGGCGATCGCCGCGCGACCGCCGCCCCAGTGCCGGGGCAGCGAAAAGCGGGCGTACTGGCCGATGACGTCGACCATCGCGGCTTCGAGCTTGCCGGCGGTGACGTGCTGAGCATTGATCCGGCGCAGTACCTGCGCGGTGGCGACCTTTGGGGCGTGCCGGGCGGTCTGGCCTGGGCCGAGGTTGCAGCCGTAGCCAAACACGGTGAACAGGTAGCGCTGGACGGCCTGGGCGAGCTTGGGATCGGAGCCGGAGGGCGGCCCGAAGTGGCGGGTGTATCGGGACCAGTGCTCGGCATGCTTGAGGACATCGAGCAGGTGGCGCTCCGGCATGCGGGCGCGGACCTCCTGCTCGAACTCGGCTATCCCCGCGGGCTGCTCGGCCGTCGCCAGCTGCTTTAGGCGGGGCGCCCCGTCGGCATCGAGACTGAGCTCGGTGTTGGCCGGGAAGCCGGCATCGACCTCGGCGGCGAGCGCCGTCAGCTCGGCCTTCAGCACGGCCGCGAGATCTTCGCCCCGCTCGGGGATGCCGAGGGCGGCGCAGTAGGCCGGCAGCCGCGCCTCGCACTCCGCCCAAGGTAGGAGCTGGGCGCGATAGTCGGCGAAAGCCTCGGCGCCCTCGACGTAGAGGTCGCCTGTCTGCAAGGCGTCGGCCAGATGGACGAACACGCACACCTCGAGCGCGCGCCGGTCGTACGCGCCAAGCCCGGATCGGCGCTTGGCGACGAAGCCCTGCCAGCGCTGGGACGCGAAGCCGAGATCGACCTCGCCCAACACCGTGTCGCGGCGGGCGTGGCGGTTCCTGCTCACGACCGCCAGCGCCTTCAACAGGCTGCGGTCCTGGGTCGCCGACCGGACGTCGATCAGGTCGAGCAGCCGGAACAGCAGGACGCGGTGCCTGGCATGGATCGGCCAGAGCAGCGGTAGGTCGTTGTCGCGGTGCCAGGCGGACACGGCCGCGCACTGCCCTGCCAGAGCCTCGACGCCGCCCTGCTCCGCAAGGAGCTTCCTGACCCGGCGCCCGAAGGCGGCATCGGTGTCCTGCGCCTGCGCGGTTTCCAGCACCTGGCCGAAGACGCCGATCAAAGCCTCCTCGATGACCCGATGCTGGTCGTGCAGGGCATCGAGCTGCTCCTTGGCCGCGGCCTGGGTCCGCCTGATGCGGCGCAGGATCATCTCGACCAGTTCGTCGCGGCAGCGCATGCGGGCCTGGCGCAGCAGGGCGAGCAGCAAGGTATGCCGTTTGCCCGGCTGGGCGATGTCGAGGAGATCGCCCACCTCCAGCGCCGTGGCCTCGGCGGCGAACTGGCGCAGCTTGGTGTGCGCGATGCCCTCCAGCAGCGGATCGGGGTCGATCAGGCCGCCCAGCCATTCGAGGCGGTCGGTCCAGAGGCCAACCGTCTTCGGCGTAGCGGGCCCGGGTGCCTGCTTCAGGCGGTTGAAGCCGGTCGTGGCACTGCCGGGCGGCTTGGCTAGCAAGGCGTCCAACACCGCGGTGTGCCCGGGCGCGAGGCGCTGCGCGACACAGCCGTACATGCGCCCATGCACCTCGGTGCGCAGCCGGCTCACGAGCCGGTCGAGAGTGCTGAACGCCGGCAAGTCGATCGACGCCGCCTCCAGTGCCTCGACCGACCGGTTGATGAGGTCGGCGGGGTCGCTCATGGTCTCGGCCGCCTCAAGGACGGCGCCGGCGACGAGGCGCTCGGCGGCATCGTCATAAGGCGTGGCGGAGAGGTGGACCCGCACCGCAGCCTGATAGCGGTAGAGCGACTTGGTCCTGCCCGCTCCGTCCGCCCCTGCCTGCGGCGCAGCAACCCCGAGCTGCGCCGCCAAGTAGGCCACGGTGCCGGCATACACCTCGCCCAGTGCCGGGAAGCACCCGAGATCCTGGCGCGCCTTCAGCAGTGTCGCCAGCATCAGCCGGCCCCTGTCGCCGCGGGTGTTCGCGTGGACGAAAGCGAGATCCGTCTCGGTCAGCGCGTATCGGGCGTCCAGTTCCTCGCGGGTCAGCCGCGCACCCGGGCGCGGGTAGGCCGTGCGGTCGATGGCCGTCATGGGATGTCCGGAAAAGGGTGCGCCGAAGGGACGGGGCGGGGTATATGATTCGAAGGAGTTAGGAGGTAGCCGTCCGGTGTCCGCGAAGGAAGACCTTGCTGGACGGCGGCGAAGGGCGCCGGCACCGTCTCGGGGAACCCGCACCGCCCTCTACCTGCGGGTCTCGACCGCCGACCAAAAGCCGGACCTGCAACAGGACGGGCTGCGCGGCTACGCTGAGCGCGCCGGCCTCGACATCGTCCAGGCTTACTGCGACGTCGCCGTGTCAGGGCGCCGGGAAGGCCGGCCCCAGCTCAACGCACTGATGGCAGCCGCCCGGAACCGCGAGATCGACTGCGTCCTGGTCTGGAAGTTCGACCGCTTCGCCCGCAGCGCGCGCCACTTGCTGACCGCGCTCGAGGAGTTCGACCACCTCGGCGTGCGCTTCGTCAGCGTCCAGGATCAGATCGACACCAGCAGCCCCATGGGCCGGGCGATGTTCACCATCATCGGCGCCATGGCCGAGCTGGAGTCGTCGCTGATCAGCGAGCGCGTGACCGCCGGGATGAGAGCCGCCCAGGCGCGGGGCAGGCATCTTGGCCGACCCGCCACACCACAGCGCGTCGTCCGCGAGATCGAGGCGCTCGCCAGGTCCACCGACCTCAGCATCCGCCAGATCCAGAAGAAGATCGCCGGCCGGGCCAGCCGGGGCATCGTCGGCGAGATCACCAAACGGGCTCGTGCCACCCAGCCCGCGGCCCTGTGACCACTTTTTACACGTATCCTGAACCTACCCCGGCATCGTTGTGGGCAGGCCAGGCACGCACCAGGCGGCAAGCGGCAGCGCGCCGATGATGCCGCCTGTCGCCGATCTGCTGCGTCCC
>JBGAKU010000319.1:0-5629 GCA_044224255.1 Geminicoccaceae bacterium | reverse complement strand
ATGAGCAAGTCCAAGCGCAACACGATCGATCCGGCGGCGATCATCGCGGGCTACGGCGCCGACACGGCCCGGCTGTTCATGCTGTCCGACAGCCCGCCCGACCGCGATCTCGAATGGACCGACGCCGGCGTCGACGGCGCTTGGCGTTATCTGAACCGGCTGTGGCGGCTCGTGGGCGAGGTCGGCGAGCAAGGGGCCCCGGACGGCCGCGAGCTCGGTGCCGATGGCGCCGCCCTCAAGCGGCTGCTGCACCGCACGATCGCGCAGGTGACGGCCGAGCTCGAGCGCCTGCATTTCAATAAGGCGGTCGCCCTGGTGCGCGAGCTGTCCAACGCGATCGAGGCGTTCCGCGCCGATGGCGCGGCCGAGCGCGCGCTGGCGCGCGAGGCCGTCGAGGCGGTGGTGGTGATGCTCGGGCCCATGGTGCCGCACTTGGCCGAGGAGCTGTGGCAGCGGCTCGGTCACGAGCGGCTCTTGGTCGATACGCCCTGGCCCAAGGCTGATGCCGCCTGGCTCACGGCCGACACGGTCGTGCTCGCCGTCCAGGTCAACGGCAAGCGGCGGGCCGAGATCGAGCTGCCGCGGGGCAGCACGCGCGAGGCGGCCGAGGCCGCAGCACTGGCCGACGTCGCCGTCCAGCGGGCCATGGACGGCAAGGCGCCGCGGCGGCTGATCGTCGTGCCCGACAAGATCGTCAATGTCGTGGTCTGAGACGCGCCGCCGCTCGCTTCTCACCGGCCTGCTCGGGCTCGGCGCCTGCGGGTTGCAGCCCATTTATGGCCGCGAGGAGGCCAGGAAGGTCGTGCCAGTCCTGGCGTCGGTCAACGTCAGCCAGCTCTATGGCCGTCGGGGTCAGTATCTGCGCGGCTACCTGCTCGACGAGCTCAACCCCGAAGGCGTGCACGTAAGCTCCGAGTACCAGCTCGACATCGCGCTGCGCCAGGAATCCAACGCCCTGGCGATCCAGCTCGACAATACCCCCACGCGCGCCAATCTGGCGTTGGGGGCGGTCTACACCCTCCGCCGCCGCTCCGACGGTGCCGTCGTGTTCGACTCCGCGGTGCGGCGGGTCGTCAGCTACAATATCCGCTCCGATCCGTTCGCCACCCTGATCACGGAGCAGGACGCGGAGCGACGCGCCGCCAAGGAGGTCGCGCGTCAGATCCGCACCCAGCTCTCGCTCTATTTCGCGAAGCAGTCGGCGTGAAGCTCAAGGCGGGCGCGGTCGAGGGTTATCTCGCCAAGCCCGATCCAAGCGTCTCGACGGTGCTTCTCTACGGCCCGGATTCCGGCTCGGTCGCCGAGCGGGCCCGTGCCCTCGCCGCCACGGTCGTCGACGATCTGCGCGATCCGTTCCGGGTCAGCGAGCTGACCGGGGAGGAGCTGCGCTTCGGCCGTGGCCGGCTGGTCGAGGAGGCGCAGGCGCTCTGCCTGCTCGGCGGCCGCCGGCTGGTGCGCGTGCGCGAGGCGGGCGACGGCGCCAGCGACGCGGTCCGCGACCTCCTGAAGCTGCCGGAGCAGGCCGGGTTCGTGGTGCTCGAGGCTGGCGACCTGCCGGCCTCCTCCAGCCTGCGCAAGCTGATCGAGGCCGCGTCCGGGGCCATGGCGCTGCCGTGCTTTCACGACGAGGACCGGCAGCTCGGCGGCCTGGTGCGCAGCCTGCTGCAGGAGCACGGGCTCAAGGCGGAGGCCGACGCGCTCTCGTTCCTCCAGAGCCATCTCGGCGGCGACCGTGGGATTACCCGGGCCGAGGTCGCGAAGCTGGCACTCTACATGGCCGATCGGCCGGGCGTGCCAGTGACGCTCGCCGACGTCACGGCGATGGTAGGCGACAGCTCGGCCCTGGAGGTCGAGGACGCCCTGCTCGCCTGCCTGCTCGGTCGCTGCGGCGAGCTCGACCATGCGCTGGCGCGGCTGCTCGCGGAAGGCGAGGCCCCGGTGCGGCTGATCCGCACGGCTGCCGGTACGCTCACCCGCCTCCTGCGCCTCAGTGCCGTCGCCGCGGCCGGAGGCTCGATCGAGGCGGCCATCGCCGCGGCGCGGCCGCCGATCTTCTTCCGCCTGCAGAAACCGTTCGCCGACGCCTTGCGCCGCTGGTCGCCGGAGGCGCTCGCCCAGGGCCTGTCGCTGCTGCAGGCCGCCGAGCTGCGCTGCAAATCGGCGGCTGCGCCGGATGCGCTGCTGTGCCAGGCCGTGTTCGCCCAGCTGGCACAGCTGCCCGTGCGCCGGCAGCTTCCGGCTGACGCCGCGCAGAAACGCCGCTAGGGTGGCGCTGCGGCGGTCTGGGGGGGAATGTGCTCCGCTATCTGGTCCATCGGCTGTTGGTGATGGTGCCGACGCTGGTCGCGATCAGCATCATCGTCTTCGTCATCATCCAGCTCCCGCCCGGCGACTATCTGAGCACGATGCTGGCCGAGCTGCAGTCCCAGGGCGAGGGGGCGCAGCAGGCGAAGATCGAGTATCTGCGCACCCTCTATGGCCTCGACCGGCCGCTGTGGGAGCAATACCTCTACTGGGCCTGGGGCCTGCTCCACGGTGATTTGGGCTACTCGTTCGAGTATGACCGCCCCGTATCGACCGTGATCGGCGACCGGGTCTTCCTGACCTTCGTCATCTCCTTCGCGACGATCCTGTTCACCTGGGCGGTGTCGTTCCCGATCGCGATCTACTCCGCGACACACAAGTACAGCTGGGGCGACCACACGCTCACCTTCCTCGGCTTTCTCGGTCTCGCCACCCCGAACTTCCTCCTGGCGCTCGTGCTGCTCTATGTCGCGAACGTCTGGTTCGGCACGTCGGTTGGCGGCTTGGTCGACCCGCAGTTTCTCGACCAGCCGATGAGCTGGGCCAAGTTCCTCTCGGTGCTCGAGCATCTGTGGGTGCCGGTGATCGTGATCGGCACGGCCGGGACCGCGGCCATGATCCGGCGTCTGCGGGCCAACCTGCTCGACGAGCTGCAGAAGCCCTACTACGTCACCGCCAAGGCCAAGGGCCTGCCGCCCTGGAAGGCGTTGGCCAAATATCCCCTGCGGATGTCCCTCAACCCGTTCATCGCCGACATCGGCAGCCTGCTGCCGGAGTTCATCTCGGGCTCGGCGCTGGTCGCGGTCGTCCTGTCGCTGCCGACCACCGGCCCGATCCTGGTCCGGGCCTTGCAGGTCCAGGATATGTACCTCGCCGGCTCCTTTCTGATGCTGGAATCGTTCCTCGTCGTCATCGGCGTGCTCGTCTCCGACCTGTTGCTCGCCTGCCTCGATCCGCGCATCCGGTTCGGGGGTGGACAGGCGCGATGAGCTCGACTCCCGACATCCGCCCATTGCCGCAGCGCTACGTCGATGCCGCGGCGTTCGACCCCTACGACATCGAGCAGCTCACCCCGGAACAGGAGCGGTTCTACACCGCCTCGCAATGGCGGCTGATGTGGTGGAAGTTCCAGCGGCACAAGCTCGCCGTGGTCTCGGCGTTCGTGCTGCTGCTCTTCTATCTCGCGATCGTCTTCGTGGAGTTCCTGGCGCCCTACAATGTCCACACCAGGAACGCCAAGTTCATCTACGCGCCGCCGCAGTCGATCCATCTGTTCAACGACGGCCGGCTGATCGGGCCGCATGTGTTGGGCTACAGCTACAAGCTCGACATGGACACGCTCAAGCGCGTCTACCAGCCGGACCCGACCAAGCCGCAGCCGCTGCGCTTCTTCTGCCGCGGCGACAAGTACAAGTTCTGGGGGCGGTGGGAAGGCGACCTCCATCTCGTCTGCCCGGCGCAGGGCGGCACGCTGTTCCTGATGGGGACGGACCGCCTCGGCCGCGACCTGTTCTCGCGCATCCTCTATGGGGCGCGCGTCTCCCTCACCGTCGGCCTGCTCGGCATCGCGGTCAGCTTCGTTCTCGGCATCACCCTGGGCGGCATCTCCGGCTACTATGGTGGCTGGATCGACAACATCATCCAGCGGCTGATCGAGATCATCCGCTCGTTCCCGATGATTCCGCTCTGGCTGTCCCTGTCGGCGGCATTGCCCGTGACCTGGGACCCGCTCTGGGTGTTCTTCGGCATCACGATCATCCTGGGCCTCGTGGACTGGACCGGCCTCGCCCGCTCGGTCCGCTCCAAGGTCCTGTCGCTGCGCGAGGAGGAGTTCGCCCAGGCGGCGCGGCTGATGGGCGCCGGGCCGTCGCGCATCATCGGCCGACACCTGATCCCGTCCTTCATGAGCCATCTGATCGCCTCGGCCACCCTCTCGATCCCCGGCATGATCCTGGGCGAGACGGCGCTCTCCTTCCTCGGCCTCGGCGTGCGGGCGCCGATGGTGAGCTGGGGCGTGCTGCTCAACGACGCCCAGAACGTCAACGTGATCGCCCTCTATCCCTGGCTGATGCTGCCCGTGGTGCCGGTGGTCATCGTCGTGCTCGCCTTCAACTTCATGGGCGACGGGCTCCGGGATGCGGCCGACCCCTATTCCTGAGCGGGGCGCGCCGGCTCCGCTCGACCCTCGGAGGCTCGCATGACCACCACTGCCGCCGGCGAGACGGAGCAACTCCTGCGCGACGCCGATGCCCACTGCCTCCTGCCGATGGCGGCGCGCGCCGAAGCGGAGCCGACCGTCTATGTGCGCGGCCAGGGCCTCGAGCTCACCGACGTCCACGGCCGGATCTATCTCGACATGATGGGCTCGCACACCCGCGCCAACTCGCTGGGCTACGGCAACGCGGAGATCGCACGGGCCGTGCAGGAGCAGCTCGCGACCCTGCACTATGTCGGTACGGCGAGCCATCTGGCGCCGCCGACCATCGAGCTGGCCACCACGCTTGCCCGCCTGGCGCCCGGCCGGCTGGACAAGGTGATGTTCGTCAGCGGCGGGTCGGAGGCGGTCGAGGCCGCTCTCAAGCTCGCCCGCCAGTACCAGCAGGCCTCCGGCCGCAAGCCTCGGGCCTGGAAGACGATCTCACGCTGGACCGCCTACCATGGCGCCACCATGGGTGCCCTCTCGGTCACCGACTGGCTGCCGGTGCGCGAGGTGCCGGACCCACGCGTGCCCGGGCACAGCTTCGTCCCCAACCCGACCAACTGGCGCAACGCCTTCGACATGGACGACGAGGCCTATGCCGATCTCTGCGCCACCGCCCTCGAGCGGCAGATCGAGCTGGAGGGGCCGGAGCAGGTCGCCGCCTTCATCGGCGAGCCGATCATGCAGGCCCACGGCGTCCAGATCCCGCCGCGCCGCTATTGGCAGCGCGTGCGCGAGATCTGCGACCGCCATGGCGTGCTGCTGATCGCCGACGAGGTGATCACCGGCTTCGGCCGCACCGGCGCCTGGTTCGCCTGCGAGCATTTCGGCCTCGAGCCCGACATCATGACCATGGCCAAGGCGCTGACCGCCGGCTACGCGCCGATGGGGGCGGTGATCACCCGGGCCGAGATCGCCGACGCCCTGCCCATGTTCCGCCACGTCCACACCTTCAGCGGCCACGCCGGCTGTGCTGCCGCCGCCAACACGACGATCCGGATCAAGGAGCGCGACGGCCTGATCCCGCGTGCCCGCCAGAACGGCGAGTATCTTCGCCAAGCGCTCGAGGACGCGGTCGGCCGGCACCCGCTCGTCGGCCAGGTGCGCGGCATCGGCCACTGGCAC
>JBGAKU010000318.1:0-5630 GCA_044224255.1 Geminicoccaceae bacterium | reverse complement strand
CCTCGTGCCGTTCAAGGCCAACGCCGCTCGTCGTCATCACATCCCCAAACAGCGGCATCGGGTCACGAACTGGGCCGAATACGTGTAGCGAACTGCAATCATCGGCGCCTCGGATCGCAATCATCGGCCGGCCGTGCCCACGCTCATTGCAACGAGGTTGAGGGCCCCGACCCACAATCATTGCAACTGGGCCCATAAAGGCTGCCACTGGGATCGCAATCATCGGCGCCGTGCCCACGCTGATTGCACCGGTGTGCGGGCGCAGGCGGGCCACAAAAGGACCGATTTCCGACCTGTTCGATCACACGGGCAGGCCGGCGGCGAGCATCTGCTCCTTCAACTCGCGAGCCCGATCAGCGTCCAGCATCTGCTTGAACAGCGCCTTGATCTCACCGGGTTTCGTGCCCAGCATCTCGGTCAGCACCTTCGCCGTGTAGCCGTGCCGGGTCAGCGTCGGCTCCAGATCGTCGATCTGCTTGGACAGCACCGAATCGACGATCGCCTCGCTGACCGGCTTTTCGCTGGCCTGGTATCCTGTCTCCAGCGCGAGCGTCAGATGCTGCTCGATCTGCAGCGGCGTGCGCAGCCGCGAGGCCAGCAGGTCCACCGCAGCTGGATCGAGCATGTCGTCGACCTTCACCTTGTCGGCGGCGCAGGTGGTGAGCATCCACTCGATGTATTCGCGCTGGCTGCCGGTGACGCCTTCCAGCGAGAAGACCGCGGTTCGGTAGCCGATCTCCTCCATCGTCGGGCTGCGCAGATCGCGACGCAGCTTGGGATGGCCCGCCAGCAGCACGGAGAGCTTGCCGTCGCCGTCCGCCACCATCTCGATCAGGCGCTTCAGGCCGGTGAGCGTGTGATGGTGCAGGTCGTGCGCCTCATCAACCATCAGCACGATCGGCTTCTTGCGTTTGCGCACCAGGTTGCGCAGTTCCCGTTCGCGCAGCTCGCCCTGCTTGGGGATCTTCGGCTCCTTGTCGGTGGACAGGTCGCAGAACAGAGCCGTGATCAGCGTGCCCAACGTCACCCGGCTCTTCTCGACCGAGAGCGATTTCGACACGATGACGCGGTTCTCGCGTGCCAGCATGTCCTGCAATCGCCGCAGCGTCACCGTCTTGCCGGCACCGACCACGCCGCACAGCGCCACCAGGTCGCCGTCATAGACCGCCTGCTTGATGTCCTGCAGCAGCTGGCGGTGATGGGTCGTCTCGTAGTAGCCGACGGCGCGCGGCGAGCGCGTCAGGCCGTAAAACTCCATCACCTCAGCGCGCATGCTGGCCATCCTTCCCCTGCCGCCGTTGCGCACGGTCACGAAAATAGCCCCGCACGCAGGTGATGATGGTGCGTCGCTCCAGCGTCTCCTTGAGCAGCGCGTCGATGTAGCCGAGGTCTTCGGCCGCCAGCTTCGCCAAGGGGCGGCCGAGATAGTCCGCGATGGCGAGCTTGGCGGCCAGAACGCTGGGGAAGCGCAGCTCGCGGAACGGGTCTGGATCGTCGAACGGCACCGTGCCTGGGACTGCGGCTGGCAGCGTCGGCATCGGTGCCGACCCTTCCAGCGCCGCTCGCGGCAAGCCGAGCTTGCCGGCCAGCACCTCGATCCGGTCGAGGCGCTCATCGACAGTGGATTTGCGGAAGCTGCGATAGCGATGCAGCGGGATCGGCCCGTCGATCGGCCCAAAGGGGCCGAATCGCTGGTCCGCGTGCTCGACGAACAGCTCGTGGTCGAACAACCCCCACCACAACGTCACCGTCTCACCGGCCAGCGACGGATCGACCTCGTAGCTGATACCGTCCACCTGGACCCGGGCATCGATGCCCACGCGCCGGCGCTCGGGCTCACGCGCGAAGGTGCGGAACCGGTCCCAGGCGCACATCGCCCGCATGCCCGCCGCTGGCAACTTGGACGACCAGTCCTCGGCTCGCGATCGCTGCTCCGACCGGTGCGGCTGGGCGTTGTAGCGGACCAGGTAGTTCCGCAGCCACAGATTGGCCTCGGCCTCGTTCTGCGGCGTGTGGAAGTGATAGAGCGTCTCATGCGCTTCCTTGACCGTCCGGAACGGCCGCTCGACCTTGCCTTTCGAGCGTGCGGTGACACGCCGCCCGTCCGAGCCGTGTGGCGTGTGGAAGTGGTAGAGCGTCTCGTGCGCCTCCTTTACCGTCCGAAACGGTCGCTCGACCTTGCCTTTCGAGCGCGCGGTGACGCGCCGCCCGTCCGAGCCGCGCGGCATGTGCGTCCGCACATCGACACCCAATTGCGCCATCACCCGCCGGAAGGTGCCGGACTTCGCAACTGGGCCGTTGTCCAGGTAGAGCATCACCGGGATGCCCTGCAGCACCAGGCCGGCCTCGTCCTTCGGGGCCATGGCGTTGAACAGGAAGCGCAGCGCGGCGGCGACGTCCTCGCCATAGACGCAGCGATATTCCTGATAGGCGACACCGCTGCGGTCGTCGACGACGCTGAACAGCATCAGGGTCGGTGGGCCGCGGCCGGCTTCGATCCAGAGCGGCGCCGGGACCTGCTTCAGGTCCGACGGCGACAGGTCGAACTGCCAGCAATCATTGGCGTGCTCGGCCTGGAACCGCTGCGCCGGCGGTGGCCGGCCCATGCGCTCATCGTCCAGTCCCCAGCTCCGGAGATAGCGGTTCACCGTGGTTCGGGTGAGCAGGCCCGGCGGCGCCCGCACCAGGCCGTCCGGGGTCTCGATCCCGTGCTCGACCAGCAGCTCGATGGCGCGGCCGGTGGAAAGGTGCCGGTTCTTCAGGTTCGTGGTGCGCAGCTTCATCGCCGCGACCAGCTCGCAGAAGCGCTCCATCTCCCGCTGTGGCAGCTTGCGTGGGCGCCCACGATCACGCCGATGCAGCGATCGCGGGCGAAACTGCTCGCGCAGCGCCCGATAGACCGTGGCGATCGAGACGCCATGAAGGTCGGCGCAGCCTTGGAGCAGGCACTGCCGCTCGGGCGAGCGTGCCGGCAGGTCTTCCAGTCTCCCGCGCAGCGTCACCAGCGTCTCGTCGGAGGGACGCCGGCGCCGCATGTCACGCGCTGGCTTCGGCGAGGTAGTTGTAGAGCGTCGGCTTCGAGATCCCCATCATTCGGCAGATCTCGCCGATCGTGTGCTTCCTCTCGGCATAGAGCTTGACCACAAGCTGGCGCTTGGCGGGCTCCAGAACCTTCGGACGCCCGCCCTTGCGGCCCCGCGCGCGAGCGGCGTTCAGCCCGGCCTGGGTTCGCTCACGGACCAGATTGCGCTCGAACTCGGCCAGGGCGCCGAACATGTGGAACACCAGCCTGCCGCCGCTGGAGCTGGTGTCGATCTTCTCCTGCACGCTCATCAGGCCGATGCCCAACTCGTCGAGCTTCCTGCCGAGCAGGATCAGGTCGTGCAGCGACCGCCCCAGCCTGTCGAGTCGCCACACCGTCAGCACGTCGCCGGCGCGCGCCACCTCCAGCGCCAAGGTGAGGCCGGGCCGCGCCGCCTTCGCGCCGCTCATCCGGTCCTCATAGATCTTCTCGCAGCCGGCCAGCCGTAGCGCGTCACGCTGTAGGTCGAGGTTCTGGTCGTCGGTCGAGATCCTCGCATAGCCGATCAGCATGCTACCCCGCGACGGTCAGGAAACCCGTGCAGGAAAGACTCCCCCGGCCTACAGTTCGCTGAGACACCGCTTTGCAGGTAGGGAACTGCGAGGAGGTGGAGGATGGACGAGAACGTTGGGGTGGGCGTGGGCCCGGCGGAGCGCGCGCAAGACGCTGGCGAAGCCGGGCCCACGCCCGAGCCGCGGCGGCGGATGTCGGCGCGCCGGAAGCAGGAAGCGGTGCTCCGCCTACTGCGGGGCGAGGACGTGGAGCTGGTCTCGCGCGCGCTGGGCGTGACCGCTGCCGAGCTGAGCGGCTGGCGCGAGGCGTTCCTGGCCGGGGGCGAGGCATCGCTGAAGAGCCGCCCGGCGGACGCACGGGATGCCGAGATCGACCGGCTGCAGGCCAAGGTCGGCGAGCTGACGATGACCAACGAACTTCTGGAGGTGAAGATCGAGCGCTTGGAGACGCACCGCCCTTTGGCCCGCCGGAGGTCGAGACGATGAGCCGGCAGGTCTCGCCCTCCACGGATCGCGTCTATGGTCTGCAGCGGGTGACGCGGATCTGGGGCGTGTCGCGGGCGACCCTCTATCGCCACCGCCGCCCAGCCGGAGTGGCTGAGCGCAAGCGGCCTGGACCACGCGGGGCCACGTCGGATGACGACTTGGTGGCGGCGATCCGCCAGCTCCTGACGGGCAGCCCTTTTCATGGCGAGGGCCACCGCAAGCTGTGGGCGCGGCTGCGCTTTGAGGGCCGCCGCACCAGTCGGCGTCGCGTCCTGCGGCTGATGCGCGAGCACGGCCTCCTGGCCCATCAGCGTGTCGGCCGCCCGCATGGCTCGCGAGCCCATGACGGCAGGATCACCACCGAGCGGGTCGATGTGATGTGGGGGAGTGACCTGACCTCGGTCATGACCAGCGAGGGCCAGGCGGCGGTATTCATCGCCGTTGATCATTGCTCGGCCGAGTGCGTCGGCATCCACGCCAGCCATCGCGCCGATCGCTTCGAGGCGCTCGAGCCGGTCAAGCAGGCGGTGCGCGAGCGCTTCGGCGCGTTCGCCAAGGGCGTCGCCGCCGGCCTCCAGCTGCGCCACGACCACGGCAGCCAGTACGTGAGCCACCACTTCCAGACCGAGATCCGCTTCCTCGGCATCGAGAGCTCACCGGCCTTCGTACGCGAGCCCGAGGGCAACGGCTGCGCCGAGCGCTTCATTCGGACCCTGAAGGAAAACCTGCTGTGGGTCCGCTGCTTCAACACAGTCGAGGAGCTTCGCTTGGCCCTCATCGCCTTTCGGCAGACCTACAACCAGAGCTGGATCATCGAGCGGCACGGCTACCAGACGCCCGCCCAGGTCCGTGCTGAGCAGATCAGCCCGATGCCAATAGCCGCATAAGCGCAAATTGGTGTCTCAAAACTGTGGACCGGTACAGGTTATTTTTACGAGGGCCACGGCGAGGCGAGCCGCCGACCCTCGCCACCGTTGGATGACCGTCTGGTCCTGGAGCTGGTGCGCAGGTTCCTCGCCATCCCGGATTCTCACCTGCAGGAGGCGCTCTGCCGGTTCCGTCAGGACTCGCGCCAGCAAATATAGCCGACGCTCTCGGCTTCGGGACAGGGTCGATCAAGCGGCTTTCAGGATGGCGAGCACGGTCGCGGTCCGGCGGAGGAAGAGCACTCTGCGGCGGTCTGCGGGAACATGCTGCTTGTGACGGGGGCGGGGGCGGAGGACGTTTCGGCGTTCATCGTGCCCCCGGCAGAACCGGGCCGCGGATCGGGGACACTCGAAGCCGCGCATCGGTCGGTACCGGCCTTTGAGGCCCCGGTGATCCTGCTCCAGCCTGTTATTGAGGTAGCGGCTGGTCCGGTGCCGCACCCCTTTGCCGAGCTCGGTCTTGATCGCGCGGGGGTAGCTGTCGTGACCGTCCGTCGTGACCCGGTCCGGTGTTACCCCGGTCACCGCTTTCGCCGACCGGAAGAACGTCTCGGCCGCCGCCATGTCGCGGTGCTCGCTGAACATCACGTCGACGAGCGTGCCGGAGCGGTCGATGCGCGGTAG
>JBGAKU010000317.1:0-5753 GCA_044224255.1 Geminicoccaceae bacterium | reverse complement strand
AACCCACCGCCGCCGAACGAACCGTTCCTGCCCGACCTCGCCGACGCCGACCGCGTCACCGGCCGGTTCGGTAGAGGAGGATGTCGGGTGCTCCGGCGGGCACGCCCGGGATCAGCAGCACGCGGCCGCCCTGGACCAGCGGGTAGTCGAACTCGCCCGTGAGGGGCGCGCGCGGCTGGCCCTTGTTGTCGATGCAGACGAAGCGGGTCTCGACCTCGAGGACCTTGCGCACCGCGTTGGTGTCGCCGACCCGGACCCGCTTGAATGCCGGACGGCCCTGGCCGCCGATGAAGCCGTGGCCCTGCGAATAGTTGGGGCCGAGCCCGACACAGTTGGTGAAGAAGCTCTCGGTCTGGCTCAATTCCAGGACCGCACCGCCGCCGACATTGGTGATCACCATGCGCACGGTCGACCCGTCCAGCGGGTCGATGCCTTCCCAGATGCCGAGAAAAGCCTGCGGATCGGGTGCGGTCCGCGAGCCGGATTCGGCCCGGACGGGCTGCGCCGCGACGACGAGCACACCGGCGAGCGCCGCACCCAACAGCATGCGAATCATCGAGCGTTCCCCCGAATGAACGACATTGTTTTGACGATGTCGTCGTTCACCTGGGAGGCTACCCCCCATGCGCACCGTGTCAATCGCAAGTTCGTCGAAGTAACCACCGACGACGGTGGAACGATGGCCCCCACGCGCTCGCCCCTCAGTCGAGGATCGCGACCGCGCGGGTCCAGCCCGCGGAGGCGCCGCGGATCTTGACCGGCAGACAGCTCACGGTGAACCCGGTGGCGGGCAACCGCTCGAGCTGGTGCAGCTTCTCGAGGTGGCAGTAGCCGATCGCACGGCCGGCCTTGTGCCCTTCCCAGATCAGCGCGGGATCGTGCGTGGCGAGCCATCGCTCGCGGGTATGCACGAAGGGCGCGTCCCAGCTCCAGCCGTCCGTCCCGGTAACCCGCACGCCGCGCTCGAGCAGCCACAGCGTCGCCTCGCGCCCCATGCCGCAGCCCCGGGCGACATAGTCGGGCCGGCCATAGGCGGCACCGGCGGCGGTGTTGACCAGCACGATCTCCAGAGGCGCCAGGGTGTGGCCGATCCGGGCCAGCTCCGCCTCGACCTCGGCAGCACCGACGACATGGCCGTCGGGCAGGTGGCGAAAGTCGAGCTTGACCCCCGGCTGCAGGCACCATTCCAGCGGCACCTCGTCGATGGTGATCGCCCGCCGGCCACCGTCCATGGTCGAGGCGAAGTGCCAGGGCGCGTCCAGATGGGTGCCGTTGTGGGTCGACAGCCTGACCCACTCGATCGCCCACCCCTCCCCGTCCGGCAGGTCGGCTTCGGCGAGCCCGGGAAAGAACCGCACGACATCGCCTGCGGTCTCGCGGTGGGATCGATACTCGATCTTCGGCTCGTAGCCGGGCGGGTCGGCAGCGACGTCGTTCTCGAGCGGGACGGAGAGATCGATCAGGGTGCGGGGCATGGCGACCTTCGCTGCTTGCTCGGCACGGAGGTAGGCCACCCGCGCCCGCTTGGCGAGACGGCGGTCCCCCTGGGGGGACCCCGGCACCGGTGACCACAGCTACGGTTGCTGACAACTGCGCTCTTTACCGGCCCAGCGGGCAGTCGACCCGGCTTCTTCCGCTTACGGAGCGCACATGCCGCCGGTGTAGGTCCAGGTGATGTTCGCAAGCCTGGTACCCTGCATGCAGAAATTCATCTCGTCGCTCGGCCTACCGGTGAGCCAGATCGTCCGGCCGTCGACGGTCGGGCGTGGTGTCGCGACGGTGATGTCGTAGAGCCGCCCATCGCTGGCCCGCAGCATCAGGCAGCCCGTCTCGACGCCGGCGAGCGGGCAGCCCTCGACGACGACCGTGTCGGGCGCTTGGGCCGGCGACGGCGCGGCGCAGGCACCGAGGCCCATGGCCGCGCAGACCGCCAGCCGAAGCAGGCTACTCACGACGGGAGAGACTGCGCGTGGTCGCATCGATCGTGGCCAATCAGGCGATGACCCCGCCAGGGCTGCTCTTCATCATGCTCGCATAGGCCTCCGCCATCCTTTCGGTCTCCTCGAGGCAGGCGCCTATCCGCGGACGGGCCCTGACCAGATGATACAGCCTGGCGATCGACGGCAAGCTGCCGCAGACCTCGTCGCGGCCGAGCCATGCCACCCAGTAGCTCAAATAGGCATCCGCGAGGGAGAAGCGCGCTCCGAGCGTGTAGGGTCCCCCTTGGGTCAATCGATCGTTCATGACTGCCAGACGGCCGAGGACAAGCGATCGCGCCATGTCTTGAATTCTGGCGTTGTCCTCACTTCTCAGGGAGAACCGGTGGGGATAGTGGAAGCGCTTCATCTCGGATTGGATGTCGCTGGCAAGGTAGAAGATCGTCGAGAGAAAGAGGCCTCGGGATGGGTCCGTCACGGGCGGAGCCAGACCCGTAAGTCCGTGCCGGTCGGCGAGATACACCATGAGTGCTGCCGTCTCGTACAACGCCTGTCCCTCGGGCGTGATCAGCACAGGCACCAGGCCGGCCGGGTTGATGGCCAGAAATTCGCTCGCCCGATGCTCGGCCTTGAAGATGTCGATCGTCCTGAGTTCGTATTCGAGACCGCCTTCCTCGAGCACCCATTGGACCAGCACGGACCGAGTGAAGTCGCCCCCGTAGAGAATGTACATCGTGGCACCCCAATGTGGCCGGCGGCGGAACGAGCAGCGTGCGCTATGGGCCGTCGTTCCAGACGTCGCGGTAAAGTCGCCAGTTGCCGTCGGCATCCTGCCGCCAGACCATGACATACTTGCCCGTGCGCACGAGCTCGTCCTCGGCCGGCACGCTCATCGCCCAATAGCTCACCCGGCCGCCTTGATGGCCGACCGTGCGGCTCCGGCCCAGGTGCCGGCGGATCCCAGGACCGGCAAGGCCGCGATTGCCGCCATCGGGCCACGCATGGCCCTCTCTCTGAGCTCTGCCGCCTACCTCACTTCGTAGGCTTGGCCGACCGGGTCCGCAATCCTCGACGCCCCGACTCGCTGGGCCGAGGCCTCGCCGCTGATGTGAATCGAGCAGCCCGAGCAGGGCGAACGGACGCGCGGAACGTCCATTCCCACCGCCATCAGAACCGTCCTCCACGCGCAATCTGATTCAACCTATGGACGAAATATATTGTCTGATATAAGGTATATTGGTTTAGAAAACAATCAACATGCGGGGAACTGCTTTGTTGCAGCGATTGGTGTGCCCATTCGCGGCTGCGGCATGGGTTGTGGTCATTGGACCGGCTCACGCGATCTCTGCGGTCGACATCGCTGGTGCGGCTGGCATGCCGGCGCCTTTACCCACCCAAGGCGAGAGCGTGGTCAGGGATCTGAATCAGGATGGATTGCCCGATCTTGTGCTGAGCGGTCATGGGCAGGAATGGCCGCTGCTGTGGCAGCGGAGTCCGGGCAGATTCACGACCGTTCTTCCAGGCACATTTGCGGCGAACCAAGACCGCCATGGCTGCGTGGCGGCCGACTTCAACCGCGACTCGGCGCTCGACATCTACTGTGTCCGAGGTGCCTGCAAGGGCATTTGCAAGATGAGCTACCCGAACGAGCTTTATCTCCATCAGCCCGATCACACCTTCCGCAAGATCGCCGGCGCATGGGGTGCGAGCGATCCACACGGCCGCGGCCGCGGCGCGGTTGCGCTGGATTTCGACCAGGACGGGGACGCGGACCTGCTGGTGCTGAACGAGAAATCGACAAGGTATCCGGACATTGGCAACCATCTCTATCGCAACGAAGGCGGCAAGTTTGTCGAGGTGCTCGATACGCCGCTTCGCCATGCTCTGGGCACCATGAGTGCCGTTGTCGTCCGCAAGCCAGCCGGGTTTCCCGATATTGCCATGGAGACGACCAATGGCATTCTCTACTACAAGAATGCCAACGGCAGGTTCGCCGCTGGGATAAAGATCAGCGAAATTGATACGTCCGACGTCGACGCCGCGGACATGAACGGCGACGACCTGCACGACCTGGTGATCGTGCGGCGACAGAGCCTCGAAGTGCGGATCAACGACGGCAACTACAATTTCCCCAAGACGAGCTATACCCGCAGCTTGAGCCAAGGGCGCGACGTGGCGTTGTGCGAGCTCGACGGCGACCGTGGCCTCGACATCTACGTTGTGCAGGGCGCCCGCCCGGCCAATCAGGACTTCATCCTGCTCAACGCCGGGAGTGGGGTCTCCTACACGAAACTGGCCGTCCCCGGCATCGCTAGGGGCGATGGTGACATCGCCACCTGTGTGCCGGGCATTCCCGGTGGTCTCGGCGCGTCCGTTCTGGTCACGAACGGCAAATGGATGAGCGCTGGCAACCCCGAGCTTGGGCCGACGCGGCTCGTTCAACTGAAGCCATAGGGTCACTCCCAAGCTTCAATGCCGGACCAGAACGGCTGCTCGCACCTGGACAACCTTGCGGCTCCCGGGGCGCCCCCGGTGCCGAGGAGTCGGAACGCGGCGAGCACCGCCATCCATATGCATCTCTTCCTCCACCGTTTTGCAGCATCCTGGCGGCCGTCAATGCTGCCCCGACTCGCAAGGCCGGGGCCGCCCCGCTAAGGTAAATCGAACAGCCTCGACGGGCGGAGGGAGACGGGGAATGTCCAGCGCCACCAGTCAGGACGTCGCGGCGCCAGCACCGGATGGCATCATGCAGCTCGGCCTCGGCTTCTGGAGCGCCAAGACGCTGCTCAGTGCCGTTGAGCTCGGGCTGTTCACGGCATTGGCTGCAGGCCCCGCGAGCCGGGACGAGCTGCAGGCGCGGCTCGGGCTGCATGCGCGCAGCGCGGCGGACTTCCTCGACGCCCTGGTGGCGCTCGGCATGCTCGAGCGCCAGGGCAGCGTCTACCGCAACACGCCGGCGACCGACCTCTACCTCGACCGCACCAAGTCGACCTATCTCGGCGGGGTGCTCGAGATGGCGAACGCGCGCCTCTATGGGTTCTGGGGCGGGCTGACCGAGGCGCTGCGCACCGGCCGGCCGCAGAACGAGGCCAAGCACGGGGGCAGCTTCTTCGCGGCGCTCTATGCCGACCCGGTCCGGCTGGAGGGCTTCCTGAAGGCGATGACCGGCCTCAGCGCCCCGATCGCCGCGGCCATCGCCGCCCGGTTCCCTTGGGCGGACCACCGCACCCTGATCGACATCGGCACCGCCCAGGGCGGCCTGCCGGTCACGATCGCGAGCACCCATCCGCACCTGACCGGCGGCGGCTTCGATCTGCCCGTGGTCGAGCCGATCTTCGCGCGCCACGTCGCCGCCCACGGCCTCGCCGACCGCCTGCGCTTCCATCCCGGCGATTTCCTGCGCGATCCCTTGCCGTCCGCCGACGTGCTGGTGATGGGCCACATCCTGCACGACTGGGATCTGGACGAGAAACGAGCGATCCTCGCCAAGGCGCACGCGGCGCTGCCGCCGGGCGGGGCGCTGATCGTCTACGACATGATGATCGACGACGAGCGCCGCCGGAACGCGGCCGGCCTGCTGATGAGCCTCAACATGCTGATCGAGACGCCGGGCGGCTTCGACTATACCGGTGCCGACTGCATCGGCTGGCTGCGCGAGGCCGGCTTCCGCGAGGCCCGGGTCGAGCCCCTGACCGGCGCCTACTCGATGGCGGTCGGGCTCCGGTAGCCGCCGTGGCGGCCCGGCCAGAGCGTTTCCGCGCTGGGCGGAAACGCTCTGCCTCAAGTAGGCCAAGGGCCGATAGGCCCCAGGAATGC
>JBGAKU010000316.1:0-5817 GCA_044224255.1 Geminicoccaceae bacterium | reverse complement strand
TTTGTCGCGTTGGGCACTGCGACGACAAGCCGGGATCGCTGGCGCCTGACGATTGCTCGGCCTCCGGCGATCCCGGCAGACCCCAATGTGGTGATCCACCCGCTCGGCGGACGGACAATGGTGCATGCCGGGCGGGTGGAACTTGAGGCTCAAGCAGCCCCAGGCGGCCGGTACGCACCGCCCAGATCGCCGGCGGCGGTGAACGCCTCCTTGGCCTCCGCCGTCGTCATCGCCAGCGTGGTGCGCGTGTCGGCGACGCCGCCGCTGGCAGCAACCGTGAGCGCCAGTGCCGCGGCCTCCCTGGCGCCTGGCAGCTCGAAGGTCACGTGGAAGTCGTCCTCGCCGAACGTGACGTAATAGGACAGCATTCTGCCGCCGGCCGACTCGGCGAGCTTGGCTACCACCTCGGCACGGTCCTCGGGCTTGGCGAGCATGCCCCTGATCGCGTCTCGGCTGTAGCGCCCCTGGACGATGAAGATCGGCATCGTTCTTCTCCCTGACCGCGCCGCCTTGAAAGCGCGGCGACAGATCGTAGCATGGGCGGCCATGCCGGGATATGGCGGTCGAGGCGAGCCTGGAGCTCCTCGCATCGCGGATTCGGCGGATGCTGGACGCCCTTCACGAGGTGCGGGCCGTAAGCCCGTCAGCTGGATGGCGCCGTGACCGGCAGGAAGCCCCATCTGGCCAGGATCCCCTGCCCCTCGGGCGACAAGATGAACATGGCGAAGCGCGCCGCCGCGGCCTGTTGCTCCGGCGGCCCCGCCAGCACCACGAGCCCATAGTCGGCACCGACCGCGAGCTGATCCGGGAGCGCCAGCGCCTGCAGGCCGGGCAACTCGTCGGCGGCGACCTTGCCGCTCGTGCAGTAGGACAGGAACAGGTCGGCGCGGCCCTCGCTCATGTGCCAAGCTACCGCGCTGCGGCCCTCGGGAGGTACGGCGGCATCCTTGCCGCCCACCAGCTGCAGCGCCTTGCCCTCGAGCGTGGCGCGAGCGCCCGGATGCAGCGCCTCGACCTTGGCGAACAATGCCCACGCATAGTCGCCCGAAGGGTCGTTCTTGGGCGTCGAGGTGCCGAGCTTGAGCGCCGGGTCCAGCATCGCCGACAGCGGGTCCGCTGGGTCCACCGTCACGCCGGGTCGGGCCAGCAGGCACAAGCGATTCCTGACGAACACGACCGGCGGGTCAGCCCTGCCCTGGTCGAACAGCTTCTTCGGGTGACCGAAGTCGGCCGAGGCGAACAGGGTCGCGGGCTCGCCTGCCTCGATCCGTTCCCGCATCTGGCCCGACGGCCCGAACTGCGTGGCGACCTCGACGCCGGAGGCCTGGCCATAGGCCGTCGCCGCCTCGCCCAGGGCTCCCTTCAGCGAGCCGGCTGCGTAGAGAGTCACCCCCGGCGCCGCGACGGCGGCGAAGGGCGAGCCGAGCAGCACCGCCAGTGCCAGGATCAGCAAGCGCATAGGTCCCTCCTCCGTGCAGTGCGTGCTTGTTCCGATGGTTGCCACGACCGCTATATCTGCTTGAATATAGCGAGGCAACCGACGACGGAGACATCGCCGCATGCGGTCCACGAGCAGCCTGCTTCTCAGCGGGACGGGGCTCTCGCCCAGCGCGATCCTCGCCGGCGGTGCCAACCTGCGCGATCCGTTCCCCGCTCCCAAGCGCGCGTGTCGGCAGCCGGCGGTCGCAGCCACGCGGACCCGCCTGGACGAGCTGCACCCGAGCCTACATTGCTCGATCGTCGGCACCTGCTTCGGCCTGCGGGAGCTGCGCCAGCTGGTGGTCAAATTCGGCGACGCCTCCCTCGCGCGGGCGGGCGACCACACGATTCATACCGAGGCTGTGCGCTGCGCCTCGCGACGCGATGGCCTGGGCCGGATGCTCGGCAAGACCCTGGAGCGGAAGTTCAAGGCGACGATCGCACAGGTCGGTCGCGCGACGGACGTGGCGGGCCTGCGCCAGATGTGGCTCGACGCCATGGCCAACGGCGACATCCCAGGCGCCTACTGGGCGGTGCTGACGCACCCGGCGGCAACCAACGATTTTGTCCGCGAGGCATTCAGCGACGTCCACATGCTCTCGCATCTGGTCGGGGCTGCGAATCGGGCCGACATCCGCCGGCTCCAGGAGCTCGAGCGCAGCAAGGAGGAACTGGAAGACAAGCTCATCCGCCAGCAACGCCACCTGACGGAGACCCTGGGCGCCAAGGAGCGCCAGATCCGCGAGTTGCTGGGTATGCTGGCCGAGCGCGAGCGCGGGACACCGGCCCAGACGACCGAAGAGGATCTGGCCGAGAGTCTCAAGCGCGAGCGCTACCGGCGCATGCAGCTCGAGCGGCGGATCGAGACGCTGGAGCAGAGGCTAGCCTGCGCCAGCGGTCCTGCGGCAACGCCTGGTGCTCCCGTCGCTGCCAACGAAGTGGTAGTCGCCTGTTGCGCCGAGCATGCCCCCCTGCCCCAGAGCGCCCCGCTGGCGCTGGACGGCGACACGATTCTGCTGGTGGGCGGACGACGGGGTCAGGTGCCGTCCCTCGCGGAGGCGATCTCTAGCGCCGGGGGCACCCTGCTCCACCATGACGGTGGGCGGGAAATGAGCCTGAGCCTGCTGCCGGGGCTGGTCGGCCGAGCGGACCGGGTCGTCGTGGCGCTGGACTGCGTGAGTCATGCGGCCGCCGGTGCGGCGCGCCGACTGGTGCGTGACAAGGGCAAATCGCTGGACGCGCTGCCCAGCCTCAGTCTGAACTCCCTCTTGAACGCTTTCAGGCAGGCTGGGGCGCCTCAGGCTTAGGGGCGGGATGTTTCAGAACCGGTCAGCAGCTTGTGGTCGGCTCGCCGACCCTTGAGTTGGTGAGCGACGTACACTGAGCACTCAGAGCCGTGCCGATAACTCCAAGCTGCTGTGAGAGGTAGGTTTTCGGCCGGAAGGCCACTCGGGCGCCCCTGCCCATATCGGTAATCCCTACCAAGGATTGCCGAAGATGGCCTGGACGCCCGAGCACCGCCGGCGCTACGCGCCGGTCATGGACGATATGGTGCGTGCGAACGCGATCGCCCGCCTCGCTACCATCGTCGACGCGATCGACCCGCCCGCGGACACCGGCCGGCCGCGGCTGCGGTCGACGATCATCATGCTGCAGGCGCTGTGGTGGCTGTGCCGGGCCGGCGCGGCCTGGAAGCTCCTGCCCGCACTCTATCCGCCAAGGCAGACCATCGGCAGCCGGCTGGAGCGCTGGGTCGAGCACGATGTGCTGGCGCGCGCCCTGGCCGTGCTCGATGGCTGTCTCCGGCTCGCCCGTGGCCGCAAGCGGCAACCTTCCGCCGGCATTCTCGACACCCAGAGCGTCAAGGCCGGCCCGCAGCGCGGCCCGCGCGGCTTCGATGCCGGCAAGAAGGTCCGTGGCAGAAAGCGCGTGCTGCTCGTGGACACCCTGGGCCTGGTGCATGTCATCCAGCTTGTCCCAGCGTCCGTGCAGGACCGCGACACACCGGTAGTGCTCGAGCCCGAACTCGCCGGCAGCACGCTGCTCAAGCTCTGGGCCGACCTCGCCTTCAATGGCGAGGCCCCGACGGCATCGATGATCCGGTGCGGCATCGACCTCGAGTTGGTCGGCCGTAAGGGCAAGGTCGGCTTCCAAGTCGAGCCCAAGCGGTGGCGGCTCGAGCAGACCTTCGGGGTTCTTGGCCGCTACCGCCGGCTCTTGGTCGATCACGAGGGCAGCACCACCATGTCGCGCACGATGACCTTGCTCGCTGCCTTGTTCATGACCGCCAACCGCTTCGAGCGCGAGGCTATGGCGTGAAGGTCTTCGGCACGGCTCTAAGAAAACTCGGTGTACAGCACTCGAATCCAGAGTATAAGCAATGTTATCGAGAGTGTAGCATTGATCTGGGAGGATGAGCCGATGGTTGCCTTGCGCGTGCTCGTGCTCGTAGAGGATACGCCGCCTGTCGTGCATGCTGCCGCCGCCATGCTGGCAGCTGGACCGTCTCAACCGCCGCCACCGCCTTTGGGCTTGCCCACGTCGGCGATGGCGCTGCCGGGCGTGCCGCCGCAGATCCAGCTCGACCCGACCTTCGCACCGGTGCCCGTCGACCAGCAAACAGCTGGTCAAGCTCTGGTCGCCGCGGGCATGAACGCCACTGCCGCAGCCTCCCCGGGGAGCTTTGGGCCGGGCGCTTATGTCGTGCGAGGCACGATCGACGCTGCCGACCTTGATCGCCTGACGCAGGCCGGTCCGCCGACGATCTTCGCCGATCCTGGCGTCGGGGCGGCACAGACCTGCGGCGGCAATCCTCCCGTCGGGACAGCCACCGACGTGCAGAGGCTGCTGCAGATGGGGCGCCTCCGCCGACTCGGCATGGACGGCGAAGGCGTCGCCCTCGCCATTGTCGACACCGGGATCAATCTTCCTCACTTGCGTGCCCGAGGATTCGCGCCGCAGCTCGACTATCATGCGAGCTGGACGCCCCAGGTGTCGGTCCCGCCAGGGGCGGCACCAGTCGATCACGGCACAATGTGTGCCTTCGATGCTCTCCTGAGCGCACCACGTGCGATCCTACTCGACCATGCCGTCCTGCGATCGACGCGTCAGGGTGGCTCGGTCATGGATGGGGTTCTCAGTGATGCCGTTCAATCCTATGGGATTCTGCTCCGCCTGATGATGCTTCCGGAGGATGAGCGCTTCTTTCATTCCCTGGTCGTGAGCAACAGCTGGGGTATGTTTCATCCGACCTGGGACTTCCCGTCAGGCCATCCGGGACGCTATTTCGATAATCCAAACCATCCCTTCAACAGAATCGTCGGCAGCCTGGCTACGGCTGGCGCGGATATTCTGTTCGCAGCCGGCAATTGCGGCCCTGCCTGTCCCGATGGCCGCTGCCTGCCCGTTCCGGCCAATCCGAACGACCGGCGGATTAGCGGGGCGAACGGGCATCCTGATGTCTACAGCGTCGCCGGTGTCGACACGAACCGCGACTTGGTCGGATATTCAACGCATGGACCCGGAGCCCTCGCCCAGCAGAAGCCGGATATCGCCGCCTACACTCATTGGCTCGGCTCCGAGGCGTTCGGCACGGGAACTCCAGATTCGGGAACCTCGGCGGCGTGTCCAGTGATGGCCGGTGTCGTTGCCGCACTACGGACCATCTACCGCTTCGACCCGACCAACCCGAATCGCGCGCCGGCCAATGTCCGTCAGTACCTGCTCAGTCAGGCAGTCCAGCCAGCCGGGGGGGCCGCAGGTTGGAATCCGCAGACCGGCCACGGTATCGTCGACTGCTCGAACTTTGACACCGCTGGCGCAACGCTTTGACAACTAAGTTCGTTCGGTGCGACTCTCGGCCGAAGAGTCCCAGTCGGCTACGGAGACGGGTCCGATGGACAACGGTGTCATGTATACGATTGAATGGCCACAAGGTCAGCCGAGCCTTGCCGACGCCGCGCACGCGCTTCATGTGCAGGAGTCGGACCTCGACCCTTCGTTCGGCGTGGTGCTGATCGATCCGAAATCGAACGCCTACACCGTTCTCTGCCGTCCGCAGGCCTGCGCGGCGGTGGCGAAACCCGAGCCAGGCGTCAAAGGCCCATTCGCCAATCCGGGCATCGGAACCTTCGGGCCGCCAGAGCGTCGCTGATGTCTGGCCTGGTGCCGCTCTCGGCCAGGAATTCGAGCGGCATGCCTCGCCTTCGGCGTCTGGTTCGCGTCTGGATAGCGAAATAGGGGGCTGGCCCGTTCGACGACGGCGCCGCCTCGGCGGATGCGACGCGGACCTACGAGGCGGGGATCGCGGCCCTCGAGCGGCTGATCGGCAGACAGGCC
>JBGAKU010000315.1:0-6220 GCA_044224255.1 Geminicoccaceae bacterium | reverse complement strand
GGTTGGGGCCGCTGTCGGAGAACCAGCTCACCGTGTCGTCCTTGTCCACGCTGCCCACGGCGATCGCGTCGTGGAGGCAGGCGGGGGCGGTGATGCCGTCGCGCACCCATTCATTGCCCGAGGAGGCCACGGTGGCGATGCCCTGGCGGCGCAGCTTGCCGATCACGGCCGCCATCGCGGCATAGCTCGCATCGTAGCCGTCGCAGTCCTGGCCGAAATGGAGCGCGTCGTCGCCCAGGCTCAGATTGACCGCGGCGATCCGGTACTCGCCGACCAGGTTGGTGGCGACATAGTCCAGCGCGCGGATGATGTATTCCCAGTCGGCCGCATCGCAGGCGAACACCCGGATCGAGATCAGCTTCGCCTCGGGGGCGGCACCCGAGAAGGCGCTGCCGCGCCCGGCGGCGATGCCGGCGACATGGGTGCCGTGGTTGGCGACGATGGTGTGCGGCTCGCAGGCGGCCGCGGGCTCGCCCGCCAGCGGCCGGTCGAGGACGGTGCTGCCGCAATCGGCCGCCGAGCAGATGCTGCGCACGACCCGGCCGGCGAGGAAGGGATGCGCGCTGCGCACGCCGGTATCGATCACGACGATATGCTGGCCGGCACCGGTGGCGCCCATCCGCCGCGCCGCCGGCATGTCGATCTGCGGCATGCTCTCGCTCAGGCTCGGGCGCACGCGGTGATTGATGCCGACGCGCCGGACGGCACCGCTCGCCAGCAGCCGGTCCAGCTCGGCGGCATCCACCTCCAGGGCAGCATAGGGCAGGCTGCCCAGGGCCCGCGCGCTCGTGAGCGGGCCGGCTGCTGCCCGTGCCGTGCTCGAACTGGCCATGCGGGCGCCTGATCCGCCAGCTCGACGATGATCCTGACCCGGCCCTCGCTCTGCGCCCGCGCCATGACCTCCGGGGCCCCCAGCGATTCCCACCGGATCGGCCGCACGGGCGGCAAGGGCAGGAGCAGAGCCAGCGGGTCAGGGCGGCGAGCAGCCGCCAGCCTTGGGATCAAAGGGCAAGAGATCGGGCAACTCCCAGGCGAGCCGGCGCCTTCGTGGCGCCGGAAGGATGGCGGCCAGGCGCGGTTTCCGTCCGCGCCTCCAGCCCCGTTGGAGCATTCTCGCTCAGCGCGAGAATGCAGGGCCTCAAGCAGGCCGAAGGCCGGTGGCCAGGAGCCCTCAAGCAGGCCGAAGGCCCGTTGTAGGAGGCAAACTAGGGCCGAAGGCCAGTAGGCCCAAAGCCTGGAGCTTGCGCGCGGTCAGGCCGAGCAGGCTCTAGGGCCGGTCGTGCAGGCCGGCACGCCGGTTGAGGCCGACGGCGACCACCCGGCCGCTCGCCAGGAGCGCCTCGAGCTGCCGCGCATCGACCTCGAGCGCCACATAGGGCAGGCTGCCGAGGCCGCGTACCTCGCCCACGCCGACCCGGGCCATCTCCGCCGCGAGCCCGGCGCGCGCGGCCGCGATCGCCGCCGGCGCCAGCTCCGCCCCCTGGGGACGGGCGAGCTCGGCCAGGATCGAGACCCTGCCCTGCTGCGCCAGCGCGGAGCGGACAGCGTCCAAGCCTGCATCATCCCGCACCGGCTGCGCCTGCGCCGGCCGGTCCTGCGGGATGGGGGCGGGCCAACCGAGGACGGGCACGGCCATGGGCAGCAGCGCCCACGCTGCCGGCGCTCTGGGCATGCGCGTCCACTCCACGAAGGCGGCGCACCATGCGCAGCCGTTCACCAGCAAGATCAACGCGACATGGCGGCATCGGCGGATGAGCCGTGGCAAGTGTTGCGCTTGCGCCGCTGGCGACCCGACAAGCAAGGCCCGGCGCAGGCGCGCCTCGAACGATCAGGCGATCGAGGCTGGTGCTGGCTCAGTTCGCCAGGGTGAAGACGGTCAGCTGGCCGCCGAGCTGGTCGCTGGCTGGAGAGCGACTTGTAGGCGCCCACCGCACCGAGACCGGCATTGTCCTCCTGGATCAGGCCGGCCGCGAGACCGATGCCGGCCCAGCCGCCGATGCCCGACAGCACGCCGACATACTGCTGGCCCTTGTGCATCCAGGTGTTGACGTTGCCGATGATGCCCGACGGGGTCTTGAAGCGGTACAGCTCCCGACCCGTATGGGCGTCGACCGCCTTCAGGTAGCCCTCGAGGGTGCCGTAGAACACCACGTCGCCGGCGGTCGCCAGAGCGCCCGACCAGACCGAGAACGGCTCGGGGTTCGACCAGACGATCTTACCCTCGCTGGCATCCCAGGCGATGAAGTTGCCCAGGTCCGTGCCACCCGGTGCCGCGTACATGTTGACGGTGGCGCCCACATAGGGCTGCCCCGCCGTGTAGCTGACCTGGTACGGCTCGTAGTCCATGCAGACATGGTTGGTCGGCACGTAGAACAGGCCGGACTTGGGGCTGAACGCCGCCGGCTGCTGGTCCTTGCTGCCGAGGGCCGCCGGGCAGATGTTGGTACTGTTGACGTCCTCGCCGTTGGCCTGGGTGGAATAGCGCGACACCACCTGCGGCCGACCGGTCTCCATGTCGACATGCGTCGCCCAGTTGACCGCCGGATCGTACTTCTCGGCCACCAGGAGCTCGCCGGTCTCACGATTCATCGTGTAGCCGAAGCCGTTGCGGTCGAAGTGGACCAGCGCCTTGGTCATCTGACCCTTCACCGGGATGTCGGCGAGGATCATCTCGTTGACGCCGTCATAGTCCCACTCGTCGTGGGGGGTCATCTGATAGACCCATTTCGCCATGCCGGTGTCGACGTCGCGGGCGAAGATCGTCATCGACCAGCGATTGTCGCCGGGGCGCTGGACCGGGTTCCAGGTCGAGGGATTGCCGGTGCCGTAGTAGATCAGGTTCAGCTCGGGATCGACCGAGTACCAGCCCCAGGTGGTGCCGCCGCCGATCTTCCACTGGTCGCCTTCCCAGGTCGCCGTGCCGCTGTCCTTGCCGACCGGCTTGCCGAGATGGGTGGTCTTCTCTGGATCCATCAGAGTCTGGTCGTCGGGCCCGGTGGACCGGCCGCGCCAGACCTGCTTGCCGTCGGCGACGTTGTAGGCGGTCAGATGGCCCTGGACGCCGAACTCGCCGCCCGAGATGCCGACATAGACCTTGTCCTTGTAGACCAGCGGTGCGGAGGTGCCGGTCTCGCCCTTGGCCGGGTCGCCGTTCTTGACCTGCCAGAGCACCTGGCCGGTATTGGCGTCCAGTGCCACGAGTGTGGTGTCGGCCTGGTACTGGAAGATCCGGCCGTCGGCGTAGGAGACGCCACGGTTGACCGTGTCGCAGCACATCACCGGGATGACGCTCGGGTCCTGCTTCGGCTCGTACTTCCAGATCACCCGGCCGTCGTCGTTCAGGTCGAGCGCGTAGACGATGTTGGGGAACGGCGTGTTGACGTACATGGTGTCGCCGATCACCAGCGGCCCGCCCTCGTGGCCGCGCAGCACGCCGGTCGAGAAGGTCCAGGCCGGCTGCAGATTGCCGACATTGTCCTTGTTGATCTGCGAGAGCTGGCTGTAGCGCGTGCTCGAGTAGTTGCCGTTGGGCATGACCCACTCGGCCGGGTTGTTCTGCATCACCAGGAGGCCGTCGTTCGCCGACGCGACCGAGGCCACACCGACGGCGAGAGCCGCAACGGCGGTGGCGGTGCTGACAGAGACCTTCATTGCCTTTTGCCTCCACTTATGGTCGTGGTCCCTCGAGCGCACGACGGGCGGCTAAGGTGAATCGCCGGTGCCCATTGCGGTCCACATCCATCCGGGCATCTCGCCCCGATGAAGGGTGATACCGCTCGACGCGTCCACTACGCCGTCTATCCCATTGTGCGGCAGGCAAGACAAGGGCTTTAATCTTCAAGATCTACGGCGCTCATTTCGCCATCGCAGCATCAAATTCGCAGCTGCGAAAGAACTCTCCAGGAGATTGTCGGCGGGGCGACAACTCCCATGCTGCACGGCGCTCCCTGATCCGAACCGGGCTCAGCTGCGTCAACACGCCGCAGCCGTCAGCCTGCGCGCCGGCGCCAGACGCTGATTTCGGGCGTCGCGGTACCGGGATAGACCTCTAGCTTGCGGATCACCACGCGGCAGGCCTCGACGCGCGGATCGCCCAGGCAGACGCCGATCAGATCCTCGGCCAGCAGCTCGAGCAGCTCGACATGGGCGCGCGCGGGCCAGACTCGGGTCAGATGATCGTGAACTCGATCATAGTCCAGACAGTCGGCCAACGTGCTCCCCGAGAACTGCCCTCGCCTACGGTAGAGCTCGACATCAACCCCCAACAACTGGGGCGCGTCATGCTCCCGGGCATAGACCCCGACCCGCACCGGAATGCGGACGTCGCGCAGGGCCAAGCATTCATGATCGCAGTCCTTGTCCCACACTGGTGCGGTCCGACGCTTTGGTGTTGACGCACGGCAGCCCGTTTCGGGCCGACGCGGAGTGGTCTACAACACTCCAAACGGCCGCAGGCTGCGGGGTCGGCCGAAGAGATCGGGTCGCCCGCCATCGATATGGCAGCATGGGCGCGAACGGGGAAGGGCAGGGACTTCATGGCTGACGACACCACGGGGCCGGCTTCCGGCCCGAGCAGGACCGGCCCGATCGCGATCGTCGCGGCGGCCGTGTTCGCGGTCCTGGCCGCCATCGGCTGGTTCCAGGCATCGAAGCGGGGTGATGCCCTCGAGGCCACGCAGAAGCAGCTGGCCGAAACCCAACAGGAGCTGGCGGCGAGCGACCAGAAGCTAGACGAGGCGAGCCAGAAGCTGACCGAGACGGGCCAGAAGCTGGCCGAGACCGAGCAGGCCAACGGCGAGCTGGGTGAGGTGCGCGCCAAGCTCGACGACGCCACGGGCCGCCTCAACAGCCGCCTCGCCGTGCTGGGCGAGCGCGAGCAGGAGGTGGCCAGCCTCGACACCACCCTGGGGGAGCGCGAAGCCAGCGTGGCGGCGCTCGAGAGCCGGCTGAGCGACGCCACGTCCGCGCTGACCCGCCGCCTGGGGATTCTGGCCGAGCGCGAGCGCGAGCAGGTCGACATCGACCGCACGCTGGAGAAGCTGCGCGGCAGCAGGGCCGCGAGCGAGGAGGAGCTCGCCCAGCTCCAGAGCCGGATCGGCGAGCGGCTGAAGGTCCTGGGCGAGCGCGAGCAGGCCCTGGCCGAGTACGAGACCCAGACCCGGCTCGCCGGGTACAAGGTCGAGCAGCTCCAGGCCGAGGCGACCGAGGTCGAGCCGCAGCTGACCGCCATGAAGGCGGAGCTCGGCCAGGTCGACATCCAGCTCGCCGAGCGCCGGCGCGAGATCCAGGACAGCTACGGCAAGGTCGACAAGGCCAAGGCGGCGCTGGCCGAGATCCGGGAGCTGGTCTCTCAGTGAGGCTCGCGGCCGCTGCGCTCGTCGCCGTCCTGTCCGGGGCGGCGAGCGTCGCGGCCCAGGCGCCGCTGCCGGTGAGCGAGGTCGCCCAGGGCGTCTTCGTCCATCAGGGGCCGCATGAGGACTTCACCCCCGCCAACGGCGGCGGCATCGCCAATCTCGGCTTCGTGATCGGCGCGCGCAGCGTCGCGGTCATCGACAGCGGCGGCAGCCTGCGCCAGGGGCAGGCACTGCTCGGCGCGATCCGTGCCCGCAGCCAGCTGCCGGTCAATCATGTCATCCTGACCCACATGCATCCGGACCATGCGTTCGGCACGGCTGCGTTCGGCGGCACCCCGTCCGTGGTCGGCCACGCCCGGCTCGCGGCCCGGCTCGCGGAGAGCGGCCCGGTCTATCTGGCCAAGCTGCGCGATGCGGTCGGCCCGGCAATGGACGGCACCGAGATCGTGTTGCCGACCGTGGGCGTCGACGGCATCACCTCCATTGACCTCGGCGGCCGCACGCTGGAGCTGCACGCTTGGCCGCCCGCCCACAGCGACTGCGACCTGACCGTGCTCGACCGCGCCACCGGCACCCTGTTCGCGGGCGACCTACTGTTCATGAGGCGTATTCCGGTGGTCGACGGCAGTCTGTTGGGCTGGCTGCGGGTGATGGACGAGCTCGCGGCCATGCCCGCCGCGCGGGTCGTGCCGGGGCACGGCCCATCGGCTGCGCCCTGGCCCGAGGCCCTAGCACCCCAGCGCGCCTATCTCGAGCAACTGCGCGACGGCGTGCGGTCGGAACTCGCACGGAACCGAACCCTGGAGCAGGCGGTTGCTGAGCTACCGCCGCCACCTGCCGCGCAATGGCTGCTGGCGGCGGACAAT
>JBGAKU010000314.1:0-5882 GCA_044224255.1 Geminicoccaceae bacterium | reverse complement strand
CAGGCGCCTGGATCGAGCCGGTGAGCGTGTCGACCAGCTCGCCGCGCACCATGTCGCCGCGCACGGTCGCGACATAGCCGGCCTCGGTCATGCCCAGGCTGCGCAGCAGTAGCTCGAACCGGGACCGGTCGAAGCCGCCCGTCCCCTGGAGCTGCGGGCTCTGCCGAATCATCTCGGCGACCGTCTCGTCCGAGGCCGTCAGGCCGAGATCGTCCGCGTGGGCGTCGACCAGGCGGCGCGCGACGGCCGCATCCACCGACTGCTGCAGCAGCCCCAGGCTGACGGCGGCGCGGCGGTCGAGATTGTTGCCGAACTGCTGCTGCATCTGCTGCAGGCGCCGGTCGAACTCGCCGCTGACCTCCTGCATGGTGATCGAGGTCCCGGCGACCTCGGCGAGCGTGCTGCCGCTGTGCGGCGCTCGGAAGATGTCCCCGATGCCCCAGATGGCGAAGCTGACGACGAGGATGCCGAACAGCACCTTGGCCACCCAGCCGGTGGCGTGCTTTCGCAGCGAGTCGAGCATGAAACGAGAGCCGTCGTGGTTTGCCTGCGGCAGCCCGAATGCGGGATCCGAGCGCGGGTCGCGACCATATGAGTTGGGCCGCCGATCCGCAACCTCTGCCGGATCGCTGGTAAGCCCGGATCGTGTGTGTTAACAGGCGCCCGTCTTTGGAATCCCGCGGATATTGCGATGCGCTGGCCACGGCCGATCGTCTTCGGCAACTGGAAGATGCACGGGCTGCGCGCGGAAGCGCGCGACCTCGCGGCGGCTCTGGCCGATCATCCCGGCCGCCGCACCGCCACCTTGGGTGTCTTTCCACCCTATACCGTGTTGGGCGAGGTCGCGGCCCAGCTGGAAGGCAGCGGGATCCTCGTCGGCGGGCAGGATTGCCACGGCGAGGCCAAGGGCGCCTTCACCGGCTCGATCTCGGCGCCGATGCTCAAGGATCTGGGTGCTGGCGCGGTTCTGGTCGGCCACTCCGAGCGCCGGCACGGCCTGGGCGAGAGCGATACGCTGATCCGGGCCAAGGCGATGGCCGGCCTCGCGGCCGGGCTGCTCGTGGTGCTGTGCATCGGCGAGACCGAGGATGAGCGCGTGGCCGGCAAGACCGTCGAGGTGCTGGATCGCCAGCTCACCGCGGGCTGGCCCGAGGGTGCCACGGGCGACAAGCTGATCGTGGCTTACGAGCCGGTCTGGGCGATCGGGACCGGCCGCACCGCGACGAGCGCCGACATCGCCGAGAGCCATGCCGCGATCGGCAAGCGCGTCGACGAGCTGTCGCCCAAGGGTGAGCCGGTACCCATCCTCTATGGTGGCTCGGTCAAGCCGGAGAACGCCAAGGAGATCATGGCGGTCCCCGGTGTCGCCGGCGTGCTGGTCGGCGGTGCGTCCTTGGACGCGGCCGGGTTCTGGACCATCTACCAGGCGGGTGGCGGGGCTTGAGGCCCGACGCAGGATCTGTCGCCCTGCCATCGATCTCGTTGCGGAGTTGTCCCTCCTGTCATGACCACGGTTATTCTCGTCATTCATCTCCTGATCGCCACGGCGATGGTGGGCGTGATCCTAATCCAGCGCAGCGAGGGTGGCGCCTTGGGCGGCCTCGGCGGCGGCACCATGGGCGGCATGATGACCGCTCGCGGCACCGCCAACCTGCTGACGCGCACCACGGCGATCCTCGCGGCCTGCTTCATCTGCACCAGCCTGGTGCTGGCGATCCTTGCCGGCCACGCGCGGCGAGGCGGGTCCATTCTCGACGTTCCGGCCGCGCCGACCGAGGCTCCCGCGGCTCCTGCCGCCCCCGCCGCTCCGGCGACCCCGGCCGAACCGGCGGCGCCGATCGCCCAATAGGCGTGAGCATCTTGCGCGAGTCTCCGGTCCCGCTTCGCCCAGCCATGGTCGGAGCGGCGCCATGAAGCGCTACGTCTTCATCACCGGCGGCGTGGTCTCCTCGCTCGGCAAGGGTCTGGCTGCGGCGGCGCTGGGATCGCTGCTGCAACTGCGCGGCTACCGCGTCCGCCTGCGCAAGCTGGATCCCTACCTCAACGTCGATCCGGGCACGATGTCGCCCTACCAGCACGGCGAGGTGTTCGTCACCGACGACGGGGCCGAGACCGATCTCGACCTCGGCCATTACGAGCGCTTCACCGGCGTGCCGGCGCACGCCTCGGATACCGTCTCGGCCGGGCGCATCTACTGGACGGTGCTGACCCGCGAGCGCCACGGCGACTATCTCGGCGGTACGGTGCAGGTGATCCCGCACGTCACCAACGCGATCAAGGAGTTCATCGAGAACGACACCGAAGGTGCCGACATCGTCCTGTGCGAGATCGGCGGGACGGTCGGCGACATCGAGGGCTTGCCGTTCTTCGAGGCGATCCGGCAGTTCGCGCTGGAGCACGAGCCGCAGCAATGCTGCTTCATCCATGTCACCCTGGTGCCGTGGATTCCTTCCGCGCACGAGCTGAAGACCAAGCCGACGCAGCATTCAGTCGCGGCCCTGCGCGCGATCGGCGTGCAGCCGGACATCCTGCTCTGTCGCTCCGACCGGCCCATTCCCGAGGAGGCGCGGCGCAAGATCGCGCTGCAATGCTCGGTGCGGCCGCCGGCCGTGATCCCCGCGCTCGACTGCGCATCGATCTACGAGGTGCCGATCGCCTATCACGCGGAAGGCCTGGACGATCAGGTTCTCGCCACGTTGGGTCTCGACCGGGAGCGCCGGCCGGATCTCGACGGATGGCGGCAGATCGTGAGCCGGGCGCAGCGTCCCGAGGGCGAGGTGTCGGTGGCGGTGGTCGGCAAGTACACCGGCCTGTTCGACGCCTATAAGTCGCTGAACGAGGCGCTGATCCATGGCGGGATCGCCAACAACGTCCGGGTCAAGCTGCACTGGATCGACGCGGAGGAGTTCGCCCACTCCGACCAGAGCGATCGCCTGCACGGCATGAACGCGGTCCTCGTGCCTGGCGGCTTCGGCGAGCGCGGGACCGAGGGCAAGATCGCGGCGGTCACCTACGCTCGCCAGAAGGCGCTGCCGTTCCTCGGCATCTGCTTCGGCATGCAGCTCGCCTGCATCGAGGCGGCCCGCCGGATGGGGCTGAACGGCGCCTCCTCGACCGAGTTCGGGCCGTGCCCCGATCCGATCGTCGGCCTGATGACGGAGTGGGAGCAGGAGGGCGAGGTGCATCGCCGCGGCGAGGGTGACGACAAGGGCGGCACCATGCGGCTCGGCGCCTATCCCTGCGTGCTCGCCCCGGGCAGCCTGGTCAGCCGGATCTATGGCGGTGCCGAGGCGATCAGCGAGCGCCATCGCCACCGCTACGAGGTGAACATCAACTACCGGTCTGTCCTGGAGCAGGCGGGCCTGCTTTTCTCCGGCATGTCGCCGGACGGGCGGCTGCCCGAGATGATCGAGCTGCCGGGCCATCCCTGGTTCGTCGGCGTGCAGTTCCACCCCGAGCTCAAGTCGCGGCCGATGGCGCCGCATCCCCTGTTCGCCGCGTTCATCCGCGCGGCGCTGGAGCAGTCGAGGCTGGTATGATGCCGCAGCAGCGCACGGTCCGTGTCGGCGAGATGACCATCGCCAACCATCTGCCCCTGGCCGTCATCGCCGGGCCCTGCGCCATCGAGAGTCGCGAGCATGCGCTGAGCATGGCCGGCGAACTCAAGGCGCTGTCAACGAAGCTCGGTATCCCGTTGATCTACAAGAGTTCCTTCGACAAGGCGAACCGTACCAGCGCCAGCAGCGCGCGCGGGCTTGGCCTCCAGAAGGGGCTCGAGATCCTGGCGGCGGTGAAGGAGGCTACCGGCCTTCCCGTGCTCACCGATGTGCACGAGAGCTGGCAGTGCAAGCCGGTCGCCGAAGTCGTTGATGTACTTCAGATTCCGGCCTTCCTCTGTCGCCAGACCGATCTGCTGCGTGCCTGTGCCGAGACCGGCCGGGCGATCAACATCAAGAAGGGGCAGTTCCTCGCGCCCTGGGACATGAAGCAGGTCACCGCCAAGCTCGAGAGCTTCGGCGCCGACCGGATCCTGGCCTGCGAGCGCGGCGCGAGCTTTGGTTACAATACTTTGGTGTCGGACATGCGTGCGCTGCCTCAACTGGCGGCGACGGGCTGGCCCGTGGTGTTCGACGCGACCCACTCGGTCCAGCAGCCGGGCGGCCTCGGCGGGACCAGCGGCGGGCAGCGTGAGTATGTTCCGGTGCTCGCCCGGGCCGCCGTGGCCATCGGCGTCGCGGCCGTCTTCATCGAGACGCACGAGCAGCCCGACCGGGCGCCCAGCGACGGGCCGAACATGGTCCCGCTCGCCCGCATGGGCGAGCTGCTGGCCGACCTGCAGCGCTTCGATGCTCTCGCCAAGGCCAACCCGCCGGTAGCACTCTGACACCGGCGCATCGGGAGGAGATCAGCATGGTCGAGCACGAGATCGTCTCGATCCGTGGCCGCGAGGTCCTGGACAGCCGCGGCAATCCCACGGTCGAGGCCGACGTCGTCCTGGAGAGCGGCGCCTTCGGTCGGGCGGCGGTTCCGTCGGGCGCATCGACCGGCTCGCGCGAGGCGATCGAGCTGCGCGACGGCGACAAGGGCCGTTATCTCGGCAAGGGCGTGACCCGCGCTGTCGAGGCCGTGAACGGCGAGATTGCCGATGCCGTGACCGGCTTCGACGCCCTGGACCAGACCGCGCTCGACCGCGCGCTGATCGAGCTCGACGGCACCGAGAACAAGGAACGGCTCGGTGCCAACGCGCTCCTCGCCGTAAGCCTCGCCGCGGCCAAGGCCGCGGCCCAGGCTACCGGGCTGCAGCTCTACCGCTATCTCGGCGGCGTCGATGCGCGGGTCCTGCCCACGCCCTTGATGAACATCATCAACGGCGGTGCGCACGCGGACAATCCACTCGACATCCAGGAGTTCATGATCCTGCCCGTGGGGGCCGAGACCTTCGGCGAGGCCCTGCGCGCCGGAACCGAGGTGTTCCACGCGCTGAAGAAGCTGCTCAAGGACGCCGGCCACAACACGGCCGTCGGCGACGAGGGCGGCTTCGCGCCGAACGTGAACAGCGAGCAGGCTTTGGCCTTTATCGAGAAGGGGATCGAGGCAGCAGGCTACAAGATGGGTGAGGATATCGTTCTCGGCCTCGACGTCGCCTCGAGCGAGTTCTTCAAGGACGGCCGCTATCGCCTTGAAGGCGAAGGCCAAACGCTCGATGCCGAGGGCATGGCCCGTTGGCTCGAGGGCCTGTGTGAGCGGTTCCCGATCGTCACGATCGAGGACGGCATGGCCGAGGGCGACTGGGAAGGCTGGCGTCTGCTCACCGACGTGCTCGGTGACGAGGTGCAGCTTGTCGGCGACGATCTGTTCGTCACCAACCCCGCCATCCTCGCCAAAGGCATTGAGGAGGGCATCGCCAACGCGATCCTGATCAAGGTCAACCAGATCGGCACGCTCACCGAGACGCTTGAGGCGATCCGGCTCGCGACCGCGAACGGCTACTCCTCGATCATCTCGCACCGCTCGGGCGAGACCGAGGACGCGACGATCGCGGATCTCGCCGTGGCGACCAACTGCGGCCAGATCAAGACCGGCTCGCTGTCGCGTTCCGATCGTCTCGCCAAATACAATCAGTTGTTGCGTATCGAGCAGATGCTGGGCGACGCTGCCGTCTACGCGGGCCGGACGAGGCTCGCGCGCGGTTGAGGCGGACGAGGGCGATGCTGCGGAACCTGTGCGGTGGGCTGGCCGACCGACTGAAGGGCCGCTGGCTCTCGGTCGCGGTGACCCTGGTGCTGGTCTATTTCGGCTACCACGCGGTCCACGGCCGCTACGGCCTGCTGGCCTGGATCGACACCTCGCGCGATCTGGCGGCCGCACAGGAGCAGCTTGCT
>JBGAKU010000313.1:0-5894 GCA_044224255.1 Geminicoccaceae bacterium | reverse complement strand
TGCCTGGCGCGCGGCGGCGGCCTGGTCTGGTGCCGCGACGCCAGGGTCGCAGCCGAATGGGGCGAGCTCTACGGCCCGGGGCTCGCCCGCTTCGGCATCGGCCCGGAGCGGTTGATCCTGGTGCGCTGCGCCGACGCGACCGAGGTCCTGTGGTCGTTCGAGGAGGTGCTGCGCTGCCGCGGCGTCGCCTGCGCCGTGGCCGAGATCGGCCGGCTCGACCTACTGGCCAGCCGGCGCCTGCAGCTCGCGGCCGAGGCCGGCGGTGGGATCGGCCTCGTGCTGCGCCCGGAGCCAGACCCCTCGCCCAACTCGGCGCTCACCCGTTGGCGCGCGGAACCTCTGGCATCGGTCGACGCGATGCTCTGGCGGGTGATCCTGTGGCGCGTGAAGGGCGGCCCCTCCGGCGTCTGGCCGTTGCGCTGGGTGGAGCAGACCATGGCTTTCGCACCGATCATGAGCGACTCCAAGGACCGGGCGCCGTCGTCCGAGATCGCGGCCGCGAGCTTCTGACCACCCCTGCCCTACACGGGCATAGCCAACCGTTGACACACACGGAACGGGAGTGAAGCCTGCCACCGGCAGCGCGCAGCGTGTGGGATGACCCCTTTGGAGGTGCATTGAGTCTCGTCGGCCGGATCTGTCTGCTCGTCCTGCTCGCCGCCGCCCCGGCCTTCGGCCTGCAACTCTACAAGGACCTCGAGCAGAGACGCGAGGGCGAGGCGGAGATCCACGAGGAGGCGCTGCGTCTCAGCCGCTTCGCCGCCGGCGAGCTCGACAAGATCCTCGAAGGTGCGCGCGCCTTCCTTCTGGCCGTGGCAGCCCATCCGGCGGTGCGGAGCGGCGACGCCGAAGGCTGTGCCCGATATCTGGCCGACATGGCGCCACCGTCGACACCCTTTCTCGGCGTCCTCGTCACCGACATGAACGGCACCATCATCTGCTCCATGCGGCCGGTCGGCGACGCACGCTTCGTCGGCGACCGCGAGTACTTCCAGAACGCCATCACCTCGCGCCGCTTCTCGGTCGGCAGCCTCATCGCCTCCCGGGTCGATGCAACCCGGGCCCTCCCCGTCGCGGCGCCGATCCTGTCCGATCGCGGCGAGCCGCTCGGCGTCGTCGCCGTCGGCCTGAACGCGGCTGTCCTGCAAGCGACCTTCGAGAACAAGGCCTGGCCCGCAGGCGGGTCGATCTCCCTGCTCGACAGGGCCGGGGCCATCATCGTGCGCTGGCCCAATCCCGAGATGGTTGGCGGCACCATCGCCGCCGGCTCCCGCTGGATGCTCGATGCGCCGACCGAGGGCACGGCCGCTGAGGTCGGCCCGGACGGCGTCGAGCGAATCGCCGCGTACGAGCCCCCAGCGACCAATCACGGCCTCCTGCTGTCCGTCGCGCTCTCGAAGGAAGCCGCCGTCGCGAGGCTCGATCTGGCGCTCTATCGCGATCTCGCGCTCCTCGCCGGAACGGCCGCGCTCGCCTTCGCCGCGGCCATGCTGGGGGGGCACCGCTTCGTGCGGCGGCCGGTCGAGCGGCTCGCGACCGTCGCCGATCGGCTCGCCAAGGGCGATCTCTCCGCGCGCGCCGGCCTGCCGGACACGAATTCCGAGCTCGGCCGGCTGGGCGCCGCGATCGACGAGATGGCGGCGGCATTCGAGAAGCACACGCGGGCCCTGCGCCACAGCGAGGAGATGTTCCGGCAGTTCGCCGAGTATCTGCCCGAGGTCGTCTGGGTCGAGGACGCGGCAACGGGCCGGATCGAATATGTCGGCCCGACCTACGAGACGGTCTGGCAACGCCCCACGGCCGACGTAGCCAAGGAAGGCTCCGGCTGGCTCGAGGCGGTTCTGCCGGAAGATCGGGCTCCGCTCCTCGGGGCGTTGCAGCGCGCGCGGTCGGGCGAGTCGGTCACCGTCGAATACCGCATCCACCGCCCGAACGGCGAGGAGCGCTGGCTTCACAGCTCCGCCTTCCCGCTCCGCGACCAGGACGGCCGGGTCGTACGGGTCGCCCGGATCACCCGCGACGTCACGGAGCAGCGGCGGCTCGAGATCGACCGGGAGCAGGCGCTGGAGCAGCGTGACCTTCTGTTCCGCGAGCTCAACCACCGCATCAGGAACAATCTGCAGATCGTGGGTGCCCTCCTGCGCCTGCAGAGCGGGCGGGTGTCCGACCCTGAGGCCAAGGACGCCCTCGACGCCGCCGGGCAGCGGATCACCGCGGTGGGCGAATTGCACACCATGCTCGATGGCAGCCGGACGGTCGGCCGTCTGGACTTCGGCGACTATCTGCATCGGCTCAGCGCTTCGCTCGGCGCAGCCATGATCGAGGATCAGGACCGGGTCCGGATCGTGTGCCGCACGGTCCCTCTGATGCTGGACATGGATCGGGCGGTGCCGCTGGCGCTCATCGCCTCGGAGCTGATCACCAACAGCCTGAAGTACGCCTATCCCCCACCCGCTAAGGGCGAGGTCCGCGTCGAGCTCGACTGCGCCCAGGACAACCGGGCGAGAATGGTGATCCGCGATCGCGGGCGGGGCTTCACGGGCGAGCCCCCGTCAGGGTTCGGGCTCGGCATCATCCGCCTGTTCACCGGCCAGCTCGAGGCGACCTTCACGCTGACCGGCGACGATGGGGTGACGGCCGAGGTGGAGTTCACCGTTCCCACCATGATCGACCGCGTCGCCGCCTGAATCGGCCGGGGAGAACTCCATGACCGTCGTGCTCGACTCACGTCACGACATCACCCTCGAGGTGGCCGGGCGCGTGGGCTGGGCGAGCGCGGAGGTGCGGATCGCACCCGAGGCGTTGACCCGGATCGCCGATGCGCGCACCGCCTTCGAGCGGCTGATCGAGGACCCGGAGATCAACGTCTACGGCGTCACCTCCGGCTACGGGCAGTTCGCGTCGCGCCGTCTCCCTCCCGCGGAGAGGCTGCTCCATGCCGGCAGGCCGCCCCATGCGATGCAGGCCAGCGCCGGCGAGAGCTTTCCGCAGCGGGTGCTCCGGCTCATGGTGCTGGCCCGCCTCGCCAACTTCCTCGACGGGCACGCGGCGGTCCGGCCGGAGCTGGTGCAGGCGGTGGCCGCGATGCTCTCCGCGCCGATGCCGCAGGTGCCGCGGCCGGGCGCCGTCTGTGCCGGCGAGATCCTGCCCCTGTCCTGGCTGTTCGGGCCGCTCCTCGCCAGCTTCGCGCCGCGGGAGAAGGAGACGCTGGCGCTGGTCAACGGCGCCCCGGTGGCGGCCGCCCTAGTCGCCGACGGCGCCATCGCTTCGGTGCGGCGGGCCGAGGTCGCGGAGATCGTCCTGGCCATGGCGGCCGAGGCCTATCTCGTTCCGCTCGGCCATTTCGATCCCGAGGTCGCGGCGCTTTGGGGCGACCCGTTCGAGCTGGCCGCGGCAACGAGGCTGCGGGCACTGATCGAGGGCGGTGCCACCGACCGCCGCCCCTATCAGGCGCCGGTGTCGTTCCGGACCCTGCCCAAGATGCTGGGGCGGCTGCGGCGCGAGGCGGCCAGGGCCGCCGAGGTGGCGTCGATCTCGCTGGCGCAGGTGTCCGACAACCCGGTGTTCCTGCCACCGGACGAGCGGTATCCGCGCGGCAGGATTCTCTCGACCGGCGGCTATCACAACGCGGCGGCCTGGCCTGCCCTGAACGCTCTCGCCGCCAGCTATGCCGATCTCTGCACAATCTGCGACCGGATGATCGCCCGCCTGCTGGATGGCCGTACGTCCGGCCTGCCCGACCAGCTCGGTGGCGGGGACGGCGACAGGGGCTATCTCGGCACGCTGGGCTTTGCCGCCGTCGGCTGGGGCGAGGCGGCGCGCCGTGCCGCACAGACCGTGTTCCTGCCCGGCTCGGAGTCCGGCGGGTTCGTCCAGAACGACCTCGCGGTTCCGACGGCGCTGGCCTGGGAAGGCCAGGAGACCGCGGGGCGAATGCTTGATCTGGCCTTGGGCGCGGTCGCGGTGGTGACATCGCAGGCGCTCCATGTTACGGGCCGCCCGGCGCCTCCCGCGCTGCGCGATCAGCTCGCCTCCTGGCGTGCGGTGGCCCCGCCCGCGACCGCCCATCAGTCGCCGGGCGCGTTGGCCGCTGCCGTCGCAGCGCTGCTATCCGCGGAAATTTATCCGATCAGATAGGCTTCTTTCCACTTCAGGGTTGTAGAGCCGTCCAATTGCTGCTTCCTTGGGTAGCAATACCAGTCACTCGTCTCGTAGAGACCCCACGAGACGAGTGAGCGGGCCGTGACGCCTCGCGCGAACGGGCCCGTGCATCTCACAGCCCCCGGGAGGACAACGCGCATGGTCAGAATGACCACCATCGGCTTGCTCGCGACTCTCGTCGCCTGGTCGCCGGCCCTCGCGGATCTGCCGCAGAGCACGGCGATCAAGGACGTGGTGATCGACATGGGTACCCTGCGGCAGTTCGCCGACGAGAGCGACAACTTCGCCCTCACCTGGCACCCGAACGGCTCGCTGTATGGTGCCTATGGCGATGGCTGGGGCTTCGGCGGCAGGGACGTATCGAAACGCTCGATCGGCGTGAGCCGCATCCAGAATTGGCCGGGCAATCTCGTCGGCAACGATATGTTCAGGGGTGACGCCCAGGGCGGCACCTGCTGCTGGGCACCCTGGAACGGCAAGTCCTGGGGAATGATCGCCGTCGGCTCGACCCTGCACATGTGGTTCACCATCGGCCGCCCGCGCGCGCTCGGCTTCACCGAGGCACGGATCGCGACCTCCTGGGACAATGGCAGGACCTGGAACAAGGCCGACTGGGCATTCGGCGCCGGGGACGGGATGCTGATGCCGAACTTCCTGCAGGTCGGTCAGGGCTACAGCTCGTCGGAGCTACCAGCCGAGGTCATGGACTATGTCTACAGCTATCACGCCAGAGGCGTGGAGCGGGACAGCAACGTTCAGTCGCCGGGTCAGATCGACCTGCTTCGCGTGCCGAAAGACCAGGTCCGCGTCCACGGCGCCTATCAGTTCTTCGCCGGCCTCGATGGCTCGGGCGCGCCGACCTGGTCGAGCACGCTCGGCGGTCGCCGCCCGGTCATGACCAAGGACTCCGTCTTGGATGCGCCGCCGAGCGTGACCTGGAACCCGTATCTGGGCCGCTTCATCATGGCGATGGGCCATGTGCCCGCGGGCAGATCGGAGGCACGCGGACTGGGCATCTACGAGGCACGGTGGCCCTGGGGCCCGTGGTACAAGGTGAAGGAGCTGGCGAGCTTCGCTCAGGGCACGATCTTCTTCTTCCAGTTCCCGGCCAAGTGGCTGAAGCCCGATCTGACCGGATGGCTCGGCTTCACCGGCCCGGACAAGGCGGGCGGCAGGGAATGGGACGCGCTCAACGTGGTCCAGGTGAAGTTCGTGCAAGGCTGAATCCGCGGGCGGCTGGTGCCCGGCGAGTCAGGCCTGCCGCAATCGCCTGATCTCCTCGCGCGCCAGCTCGTCGGCCCGCTCGTTGAGCTCGTGCCCGGCGTGGCCCTTGAGCCAGCGCCACTCTACCCGATGCCGGCGGCGGGCGGCGTCGAGCCGCTCCCACAGGTCCTGGTTCTTCACCGGCTTCTTGTCGGCCGTGCGCCAGCCGCGGGCGCGCCAGCCCTCGATCCACTCCGTGATGCCCTGGCGCAGGTACTGGCTGTCGGTGAGCAGCACGACCTGCATTGGGCGCTTCAGGGCCTCAAGCGCGGCGATCGCCGCCATCAGCTCCATCCGGTTGTTGGTGGTCAGCGACTCGCCGCCCGACAGCTCGCGGCGCTTGCCGTTCCAATCCAGGATAGCACCCCAGCCGCCCGGGCCGGGATTGCCGCTGCAGGCGCCGTCGGTGTGGATCTCGACCGGGGGCTCGGGCGCGGCCGGGCTCATGCGAGCCCATAGGCGGCCGGATC
>JBGAKU010000312.1:0-5974 GCA_044224255.1 Geminicoccaceae bacterium | reverse complement strand
GTCACCGTCTTGGCGCGGCCGATCACGGCGGTCGCCCTGGTCAGCGCATCCTCACCGGAGCCATCGAACACCTGCCGGCTCAGGACCTGCTCGCCGGCTTGGGCGGCCGCGACCAGGTCCGCGACATGCTCGGTCGGGAAGATCGTGCCCGCGGGAATAGCGACCTCCTCGGGCTTGGGCAGAGTGTAGCTGACCGTGCCCGCGGCACCGGGGGCGCCGAGCTTCGCCGAGCCCCGGAACTCCTCCTCCATGCTGGTGCCGTCGAAGGAGCGGACACTGAACCGCAGCTGCGTGCGATCGAGCGACTCCCAGCTCGAGAACCGGACGTCGTACGCGAAGCCAGGGCCCTCCGCCGCCTCCGCGACGAAGCCGAGCCGCTGCTGGCTCAGCCAGCCGTCGCAGGCCGCTCGCCATTCGAGCACGAGCCCGCCGCGGACGCGGGTCAGGCTCGAGCCAGAATCGGAGTCGGCGAGGCTCAGCCGGTAGACGGCCCGGTGCGACAGCAGCCCCATCGCCCCGCTGCTGGCATCGGCCGGAGCGGCCGCCACGACGGCGGCGGCGAGCGCGATGACGGTGATCGGCCGGGCCTGGCGGAACACGGATCACTCCCATGGATGACGGCCGCGACGACAACAGGCTAAGAGATGGGGAAGCGCGCGGGAAGGCAAAGGGGAGGGCAGGCATGCAACAGCCGAGGCTGTTGGTGACGCGGCGGCTGCCGGCCGCGGTGGAGGCGCGGGCCCGGCGCGACTATGATGCGCGATTGAACGCCGACGACCGGCTGTACGGCCCGGACGAGCTGGTCCGCCTCGCACAGGAGGTCGACGGCGTCCTGACCTGCAGCACCGAGCGCTGGCCGGCGCAGGTCGTCGATCGGCTGCCCGAGCGCGTGCGGATCATCGCCTCCTTCTCCGTCGGCTACGAGCATATCGACCTCGCCGCCTGCAGGGCGCGCGGCATCGTCGCCACCAACACGCCCGACGTCCTGACCGAGGCTACGGCGGACATCGCGATGCTCTGCCTGCTCGGGGCTGCGCGCCGCGCCTGGGAAGGCGGCACCTTCCTGCGCGAGGGCCGCTGGCAGCGGGTGAATATGGCCGAGCTGCTGGGCCTCGAGCTGCGCGGTAAGGTTCTCGGCATCGTTGGCATGGGTCGGATCGGGCGGGCCATGGCGCGCCGGGCCCGCGGGTTCGGTCTCGCCATCCACTATCACAATCGCAAGCCGCTGCCGGAGGACGAGGCGGAGGGTGCGGTCTACCATGCCTCGCTCGACGAGCTTCTGCCGCACTGCGCCTTTCTCTCGCTCCACTGCCCCGGCGGCAGCGGGACCCAGCACATGATCAACGCGCGCACCCTCGGGCTGCTGCCGCCGGACGCCGTGCTGGTCAATACGGCGCGCGGAACCCTGGTCGACGACGAGGCGTTGATCGCCGCGTTGCGCTCCGGCCGGCTGTTCGCGGCCGGCCTCGACGTCTATGCCGGGGAGCCCGCCTTCAATCAGGACTACCTCACCCTTCCCAACTGCTTCCTGCTGCCCCATCTCGGTAGCGCCACCGTCGAGACGCGCGACGCCATGGGCTTTCGCGCGCTGGATAATCTCGATGCGTTCTTCGCCGGACGACCGGCGCCGGACGCGCTGACCTGAGCGGACCACGCCGCGCCATGCCTAGCCCAAGTCCGAGATCTCTCCTCGCCGCAACTCTCCTGGCCCTCACCACCGTGGCTATGCCTGCCCGGGCGGACTGCCCCGGCGCCGAGTCCTTCATCGAGAAGGCCGCGGATCGGACCCTGGCCATCCTCAACGCGCCCGGTGCCAAGGACGAGCAGCGGCTCGCCGGCATGAGCGGGCTGCTGTTCGAGGTCGCGGACATTCCGCTGATCGCCCGGATCGTGCTCGGGCGGCATTGGCGGTCGGCGACCGAGGCGCAGCGCGCGGCCTATCTGGATGCGTTTCGCGTCTATGCCCTGGACAGTCTCGCCTACCGCTTCGCACGGCTCGGCGGCGAGGTCGGCCTGCGGCCGCTCGGCCGCTGCGTCGAGGACGGCAAGGATGCCCTGGTCGCGAGCGAGGCCTCGCTGCCCAGCCGGCCGCAGCCGGTACGGATCGACTGGCGGGTCCGCGACGAGGACGGCGACTACCGGCTGATCGACGTCGCGATCGAAGGGGTCAGCATGGTCGTCAGCAACCGCAGCGAGTTCGATGCGGTGGTCGGGCGCGAGGGGCTGGACGCGCTGATCGCCCAGATCCGCGGCAAGTCCCAGGCGCGCTCCTGAGCGTATCTCAGCCGCGCGCGAGGACCCTGATCGTCAGCCTCACGAAGCGCGCCTCGAGGCCTGCTTCCTTGGGGCTGCAGGCATAGATCCCCGCCCGGACGGGGCCGCCTTGGTCCGCCTGCAGTCGCCCGAGCCGGATCTGGCTCCAGCTTCCGCCCGCCGGGGCGGCCTCGACGAGATAGTCGGCGCCACGCCGGGTGATGCGGAAGGCCATGTCGCGGGCGAGCGTCGGGTCGAGGTCCTGCGTCGACCAGTCGGACCAGCCGTGATTGGTGATCACCGCACCCAGCCGGCTCGGCTCGCCGGGCTCGTGCTCGACCGAGGTCTTGAGCCAGCAGGTCGGATCGAGCCGCACCATCAGCCCGGCCTGATCATACTGATGCAGAGGCGTGATGCCGACCCGCGTCTCCATGACGAAGTCGCCTTCGACCTCAGCGAGTAGGGCATGGCCGTTGTCGACCCGGAAGCCGTAGTGGGTCCCCTGCCAGAAATCGGTCGCTGCCGCGGTCGACAGGCGCAGGCCGTCGGGGCCGGCGCGCCAGCTCGGCGGCGGGTAGTGCCAGCTCAGGCGCGAATCGGGCGCAGCACCGGTGAAGGTCTCGTCGAGCCATGCCGTGGCGCTCATGATCCCTCCCTTTCCCGGCGCGCCGCCTGCACCAGCTCGGCAAGCTCCCTTGCCGCGGTCTCTGGCGATGCCGCCGCGCAGACCGCCGATACCACGGCGACGCCGTCCGCGCCGGCAGCGATCGCCGAAACGGCATTGGTGCGGTCCAGCCCGCCGATGGCGACGATCGGCAGCGGGGTCCTGGCCCGAATCTCCGCGAGGCCAGCCAGCCCCAGGGGGGGCGCCGCATCCGGCTTGGTCGGGGTCGCGAACACCGGGCCGACGCCCAGATAGTCCACCGCACCGGCGGGCACCGCGTCGAGCTGCGCCGCCTCGGTGATGCTGAGCCCGACGATGGCGGCAGGGCCGAGCCGGGCGCGGACCCGGTCCGCCGGCTCGTCCGACTGCCCGACATGCACCCCCGCCGCACCCGCGGCCGTGGCGATCGCGATCCGATTGTTGACGATCAGCGGCACGCGCGTGGGCGCCAGCAGAGCCACGAGCCCGCGGGCGATGGCGACCAGGTCCGCATCGGGCGTGTCGTCGTCGCGCAGCTGGACCATGGTAGCACCACCGGCGACCGCCTCGGCGACGACGGTCTCGATCCCCCGCGCCCGACAGAGCTCACGGTCGGTGACGAGGTAGAGGTCAAGGGTGAAGGGCGGCCTCACGCGACGCGCGCCAACCGCGCGGCGGTGGCACCGTCCAGCTCGCCCAGGGCGTCGAGCAGCGCGGCCACGAAGCTGCCGCAGCCCGCGGCGCAGGCGGCCGCGAGCTCCGCGGCGACGCCGTAGGCGGCCATGGCACCGGCCGTCGCCTCGAGCGGGTCGTCGAGCACGGCGGCCCAGGCGCCGATCAGTGCTGTGAGTGCGCAGCCGGAGGCGGTGGTGCGGGTCAGCAGCGGGTGGCCGTTGGCGACGGTCAGCGTCCGGATGCCGTCGGTGACCAGATCGACTGGGCCCGTCACCGCGACGACAGCACCGGTGGCCATGGCGAGCCGCCGGGCGGGCTTGCCGGCGGCCTCGGCTCCGGCGGTGCTGTCGACGCCCTTGCCGCCGGCGCTCGCACCGGCGAGCGCCATGATCTCCGAGGCGTTGCCGCGGATGATCCGTGGCCCGCGCGCGACGAGTGCTTGCGCCGTCTCACGCCGGAACGGGGTGGCGCCGACCCCGACCGGGTCCAGGATCCAGGGCCGCCCGGCGCCGACGGCACCCTCGACCGCCGCATGGGCGCCCTCGATCCAGTCGCGCGTCAGCGTGCCGATGTTGACGACCAGGGCGCCGGACATGGCAGCCAGGGCGCCCGCCTCCTCGGGTGCCGCCGACATGATCGGCGACGCCCCGGCCGCGATCAGCACATTGGCGGACAGGGTCATGGCGACCAGGTTGGTGACGTTGTGGACGAGCGGCGCATCGCGTCGGATGCGGTCCACGCCAGCAGCGACGAAATCGGTCATGGGGTGGTCTCCGCGAACAGGTCGCGCGCATAGCTGGCAAGGGGCGGGGGCGGGTCGGGGATCAGGCCGCGCCCGGCCAGGAAGCCGGCGAAGCGGAGGTAGCGGCCCTGGTCCAGCGCCGCCGGGCGATGCGCGAGACGTGGCAGGGTGTCGCGCCAGGCGCGGTGGTTGAGCTCGTCGTCCAGGCTCCGGTCGGTGCCCTTGAAGACGTCCCAGGCCTCGTCCGGATGGTTGATCGTCCAGGCGGTCGCCGCCTCGACCGCGATCAGGAAACGCCGCAGCGCCTCGCGGCCGAGATCGTCGCGATGCGCCACCAGGATCAGCTCGTCATAGCTGGGCACGCCCTCCTCCTCGGGGAAGAACGCCCGGCCCGGCCGCCCGACCAGATCCATCTGGTTGAGCTCGAAGTTGCGAAACGCGCCAACGACGCCGTCGACCTGGCCGGAGAGGATCGCCGGCGAGAGGGAGAAGTTCACGTTGACCAGCTCGATGTCGGCGAGCTTGAGGCCATGACGCTCGAGCATGGCGCCGAGCAGCGCATCCTCGAACCCACCGACCGAGAAGCCGACCTTGCGGCCCTTGAGGTCGGCCACGGTCCGCACCGGGCCATCGGCCAGCACGACGAGACTGTTGAGCGGCGTCGCGACCAGCGTGCCGATGCGCACCAGCGGCAGGCCCTGCGCCACCTGGAAATGGAGCTGCGGCTGGTAGGACACGGCGAGATCGGCCTGGCGCGCGGCGACCAGCTTGGGCGGATCGTTGGGATCGGCGGGGGCGATCAGGGTGACGTCGAGATCCTGGTCGGCGAAGAAGCCGCGCTCGCGCGCGATCACCAGCGGCCCGTGGTCCGGATTGACGAACCAGTCGAGCACGACCGAGAGCTTCTCCGCTGCCTGAGCGGGCAGTGCCGTGGACAGAAGCGCCAGCGAAAGCAGGGCGCTGCGCAGGAGCCGCATCAGGCTGTTCCTCCAAAGGCAGAAGCGAGCGATTCCGGCTGCCAGCGGGCCATCGCCCGCCCCGCGCGGTCCGCGGCGAACCAGAGCAGGAGGGCCATGACCGCGAGCACGAGCAGTGCCGCGAACATCAGGTCGACCTGCATGCGGGCGTTGGCGTGCAGCATCAGGTAGCCGAGCCCGGCGCTCGAGCCGACCCATTCGCCGACGATGGCCCCGATCGGCGCCACCGCCGCGGCGACCCGCAGGCCCGACGCCAGGGCCGGCAGTGCCGCGGGGATCCGGATGTGCCGCAGGATGCTGGCCCGGCCGGCGTCCATGGTGCGGGCGAGCTCGAGCCAGCCCGGCTCGGTCCGGCGCAGGCCGTCGAGAAAGGCCGCGGTCACCGGAAAGTAGATGATCAGCACGGCCATCGCGATCTTGGAGGCGAGGCCGTAGCCGAGCCAGAGCACGAGCAGCGGGGCCAGCGCGAACACGGGCAGGGCCTGGCTGACCACCAGCATGGGCATGAGCCAGCGGCGTGCCGTGCCGGAGACCGCGAGCAGGATCGCGGTCGAGGCCCCGATGGCGGTGCCGAGGCCGATGCCGAGCAGGATCTCGACCAGCGTGATCCGGGCGTGGCGGGCGAGCAGGGAGGCGTTGGCCGCGAGCGCCCGGCCGACCGCGGCCGGGCCGGGCAGGATGAAC
>JBGAKU010000311.1:0-5997 GCA_044224255.1 Geminicoccaceae bacterium | reverse complement strand
ATCCTGCCGCTCGCCTCGCCGGGCATCCTGCGCAAGGCGCCGGGCTGGCTGCTCGACCCGCTCGGGCCGCTGTCGCTGCCACCGGCCTACGCGCTGCGGATCGCCCCCTGGCTGCTGCGCTTCTGGCGCGCCTGCTCGCCGGCGCGGGTCGCGGCTGCCACGGCAGCACAGGCGGCGCTGATGGATTTGTCGAGGGCCGAGCTCGAGCCGTTCCTCGCCGCCACCGGCACGCTCGCGATGCTGCGCAAGGAAGGCAACCTCCAGGTCTACGAATCCGAGGCGGAGCTGACCGCAGCACTCCCCGGCTGGCGGGCGCGGGAAGAGCACGGCATCGCCTTCCGCCACATGACCGCCGCGGAGATGGCCGAGCTGCAGCCGGGCCTGGCGCCGCGCTTCACCCATGGCACCTTCACGCCGGAATGGTACTCCATCGCCGACCCGAAACTGTTCACGCTGGCCCTGGCCGACCGCGTGCGCGCCCTCGGCGGTGCCATCGAGCGGGTCGAGGTCACGGCGCTCCGCCCGCTCGACGACGGTGTCGAGGTTGAGGGGCAAGACGGCACCAAGCACCGCTCAGCGCAGCTGGTCCTGGCGGCCGGCGCCTTCTCGCACCGCATCGCCCGCACGATCGGCGAGGCGATCCCGCTCGAGACCGAGCGCGGCTACAACACCACCCTGCCGGCGGACGCCTTCGACCTGCGCACCCAGATCACCTTCGGCGGCCATGGCTTCGTCGTCAGCCGATTGACCTCGGGCATCCGCGTCGGCGGTGCCGTGGAGCTGGGCGGGCTCGACCTGCCGCCGAACTTCCGCCGGTCGGAGGCGATGCTGCGTAAGGCGCAGGACTTTCTGCCCGGCCTCAAGCCCGAGGGCGGCGTGCAGTGGATGGGTTTCCGTCCGTCGCTGCCCGACAGCCTGCCCGCGATCGGCCGGTCGCGGGCCACGCCGCGGGTGATCCACGCCTTCGGCCACGGCCATCTCGGCCTCACCCAGTCGGCCGGCACCGCCCGGCTCGTCGCCGACCTCGTGGCGGGGGCCACGCCCGCCATCGACCTCGCTCCCTTCTCGCCACAAAGGTTCTGACATGGCCACCCACACCTTCTCCTGCATCGATGGCCATACCTGCGGCAATCCGGTGCGGCTGGTCGCGGGCGGCGGCCCGCGACTCGAGGGTGCCAACATGCTGGAGAAGCGCGCCCACTTCCTGCGCGACTTTGACTGGATCCGCACCGGCCTGATGTTCGAGCCCCGGGGTCACGACATGATGTCGGGCTCGATCCTCTACCCGCCAACCCGCCCCGACTGCGACGTGGCGGTGCTGTTCATCGAGACCTCCGGCTGCCTGCCGATGTGCGGCCACGGCACCATCGGCACCATCACCATGGGCATCGAGAACGGCCTCATCACCCCCAGTGCGCCCGGACGCCTGTCGGTCGACGCGCCGGCAGGCAAGGTCGACGTCACCTATGTTCAGGATGGCCGCTTCGTCGAGGAGGTCCGGCTGACGAACGTCCCCGGCTACCTGCATGCCGAGGGACTGACCGCCGAGCTTGAGGGCCTGGGCGAGATCGTCGTCGACGTCGCCTATGGCGGCAACTTCTACGCCATCGTCGAGCCGCAGAGAAACTTCCGCGACATGGCGGACTTCACCGCCGGCGAGCTGGTCGGCCTGTCGCCGAAGCTGCGCCGGGCGCTCAACGAGAAGTACGCGTTTGTCCACCCCGAGCACACGGCGATCAACGGCCTCAGCCACATCCTGTGGACCGGGCAGCCGACGGTCGCGGGCGCGCATGCCCGCAACGCGGTCTTCTACGGCGACAAGGCGATCGACCGCTCGCCCTGCGGCACCGGAACCTCGGCGCGCATGGCGCAGCTCGCGGCAAAGGGCCGGCTGAAGCCCGGCGACGAGTTCTGGCACGAGAGCATCATCGGCTCGATCTTCAAGGGCCGGGTCGAGGCGGCGACCCGGGTGGGCGAGCACGCGGCCATCATTCCCTCGATCGCCGGCTGGGCGCGGATGACCGGCTTCAACACCATCTTCATCGACGACCGCGACCCCTTCGCCCATGGGTTCGTGGTGAAATGACCCTCGCCGCGCAGAGCATCCTCGCCGGCACCGCCGAGGGTCCGGTCCTCGCCACGTCGGAGCCGCTGAGCTTCTGGGGCGGGATCGACCCGGCCTCCGGCCGCGTCATCGACGTCCACCACCCGCTCTGCGGCCAATGCGTCACGGGCACCGTCCTGGCGATGCCGTCGACCCGGGGCTCCTGCACCGGCTCGGGCATCCTGCTCGACCTGGCGCTGACCGGGCGCGCGCCGGCAGCGCTGGTGTTTTGCGAGCCGGAGGACGTCGTCACCCTTGGTGCCCTGATCGCGGCTGAGATGTTCGGCCATGCGATCCCGGTCGTCCGCGTGGGTGCCGCGGCGTTCGCAGCGCTTTCCGCCCAGCCCACGGCACGGATCTCGGCGGCCGCCCTCGAGGCTGGTGGGGCGGCAGGGGTGCGGGTTCGCCTCGACCCGCCGGCCGCGTCGGCGCTGGAGCTGAGCCCAGGGGACCGTGCCCTGCTCGACGGCAGCGAGGGCGCCGCAGCACGGCTTGCCATGCGCATCATCTGCGCGATGGCGGCGCAGCAGGGTGCCGGGCGGCTGATCGACGTGACCCAGGCCCACATCGACGGTTGCATCTATGCCAGTCCCGCGAACCTGACCTTCGCCGAGATGATGGCGGAGCTCGGTGCCCGCGTGCGGGTGCCGACCACCATGAACGCGATCTCGGTCGACCACCGGAACTGGCAGGCGCAGGGCGTGCCGCCGAGCTTCGGCGGCCCGGCGCAGCGCCTGGCGGACGCTTATGTGCGGATGGGCTGCCGGCCCACCTTCACCTGCTCGCCCTACCTGCTCGCCACCGCCCCGGCCGCGGGCGAGGCCGTAGCCTGGGCGGAATCGAACGCCGTGATCTTCGCCAACAGCGTCCTGGCGGCCCGCACCGCGAAGCACCCGGACTTCCTCGACCTCTGCATCGCCCTGACCGGGCGCGCGCCGCTGACGGGGGTCTATCTCGACGCCAACCGTCGGGCACGGCGGCTCATCGACGTCGAGCTGCCAGCTGGGGCCGACGACGCTTTTTGGCCGCTGCTCGGCTACTTGGCGGGGAAAGCGGCACCCGATCGCATCCCGCTGCTGCGCGGGCTGGCGGCCGCCGGCCCGACGCACGACGATCTCAAGGCGCTGTGTGCTGCCTTCGGCACCAGCTCGGCGGCACCGATGCTGCACGTCGAGGGGATCACCCCCGAGGCGGGCAGCGTCGCCCCGGATGCCGATCGCGCGAGGATCGGGGTCGACGATCTGGCTGCGGGCTGGCGGCTCCTCAACGCGGGCCCGGAAGCGATCGACCTCGTGGCGATCGGCAGCCCGCACGCTTCGATCGGGGAATGCCGAGCCTTGGCCGCAGCCCTCGCCGGTCGGCCGACGCGCGTTCCCACCATCGTGACGGCGGGACGCCAGGTCATCGCCGAGGCCAGCACCGAGGGGACGCTCGCGGCGCTCGAGGCGAGCGGGGTTCGGGTGCTGCCGGATCTCTGCTGGTGCTCGATCAGCGAGCCGGTCTTTCCGCGCGAGGCCCGGACCCTGATGACCAACTCCGGCAAGTACGCCCACTACGCTCCAGGCCTGTCGGGGCGAGCGGTCCGCTTTGGCAGCCTCGCCGACTGCGCCAACGCCGCCCTCGGCGGGATGGCGCAGCACCTGCTTCCCGCATGGCTCGCGCGAGACCATCCGCGGAGGACGAGGCCGTCCTGAGCCGGGACCGCCCCAACAGATGCCTGCATCAACCAACCCAGGGAGACGTGAATGAAGCTGCTCCACATGAGTGCCTGCCTCGCCGCTGCGCTATGCCTCGCGACGGCCGCCAAGGCGGACAAGCTCGACGACATCATCGCGTCGGGCACGCTCCGCTGCGCCGTCGTGCTGGACTTCCCGCCGATGGGCTCGCGCGATGCCAGCAACACGCCGATCGGGTTCGATGTCGACTACTGCAACGACCTCGCCAAGGCGCTCGGCGTCACCGCGGAGATCGTCGAGACGCCGTTCCCCCAGCGCATTCCCGCGCTGATGAGTGGCCAGGTCGACGTGGGCGTCGCCTCGACCTCCGATACCCTCGAGCGGGCGAAGACCGTCGGCTTCACGATTCCCTACTTCGCCTTCGAGATGGTGGTCACGGCCAACGAGAAGTCGGGCATCAAGTCGTTCGACGACATGAAGGGCAAGACCGTGGGCGCCACGGCCGGGACCTTCGAGGCCATCGCCCTGGAGGGTCAGGTCAAGAAGTGGGGCGGCGGCGAGTTCCGTCCCTACCAGACCCAGGCCGATGTCTTCCTCGCCCTGAGCCAGGGCCAGCTCGATGCCACCGTCTCGACCTCGACCGTCGCCCAGGCCAACGTCAAGTCCGGCAATTTCCCCGGCATCTCCGTCGTCGGCAAGGCGCCCTTCGACATCGACTATGTGGCGCTCTTCACCAACCGCGAGGAGGCCGGCCTCATCAACTACCTGAACCTGTTCATCAATCATCAGGTCCGTAGCGGGCGCTACGCCGAGCTCTACGGCAAGTGGGTCGGTGGCGAGCCGCCGAACCTCACGGTGCCGAACGTCTATCGCTGATCGTCCCTGGGAGGCGTGGCAGCTCCCGCGCCTCCCATCCGCATCGCGCTAGCTGGGAGGCGGCTTCCATGTTCTCCTACACGTTCCAATGGAAGCAGGCATTCGCCAGGCTTCCGCAGATGCTCGACGGCGCGCTCGTCACCATGGAGATAGCGCTGCTCTCGATGGCGCTGGGCATCGTGCTCGCGATCATGCTGACCGGCTTTCGGCTCTCGGGCGGCAAGGCGCTCGCGGGCGTCGCGAAGACCTGGGTCGAGATCGCGCGCAACACGCCGGCGCTGTTCCAGATCTACATGGCGCATTTCGGGCTGGCCGGTCTGGGCCTGCATCTTAGCCCGTTCCTGTCGCTTCTTCTTGGTATCACCTTCAACAACGCCGGATACCTCGCCGAGAACTTTCGCGGCGCGCTGAAGGCGATCCCCGATACCCAGGCCCGCGCCGGCCGCTCGCTCGGCATGACCGCCCGCCAGGCCTTCGGCTATATCGTGCTGCCGCAGATGCTGCGGATCTCGTTCCTGCCGATGACCAATCAGATGGTCTGGGCCGTCCTGATGACCTCGCTCGGCGTGACCGTCGGCATGAACAGCGATCTTTACGGCGTCACGCAGGATCTGAACGCGCTGACGTTCAGGACTTTCGAGCTGTTCGCTCTGGCCGGCATCATCTTTTATGTGATCGTTAAGGTCATTCAGTCCGGGGCGACATTGCTCGTCCGGTGGCTGTACCGTTACTGAGGGGTGAAGACCGCCAATGCTCGACACCTCCCTCACCGCCGCAGACTTCGTCTTCCTCGCCCAAGGTGCCGGGATGACCATCCTGGTCACGGCCATCGCGGTCGCCCTCGGCACCGTCCTCGGCATCGTGCTCGGCGTGTTCCGCCTGCAGGTTGGGCCATGGTGGGCGGCCCCGGTCACGTTCGTCCTCGACATCTTCCGCTCGATCCCGCTGCTCATCCAGCTCGTGCTGGTCAATGCATTCCTGGGGATGGTCCTCAAGCTGAAGATCGCGGGCTTCGCCGTCGCTTGCACGGTGCTGACCTTCTACACCGCCGCCTACTGCGCCGAGATCGTCCGCGGCGCCATCGACGCCGTGCCGCCCACGACCCGCCGTGCCGCCCGCTCCCTCGGCATGACGTGGTGGCAGGACATGGCGTACATCGTGACCCCGCTGGCGGTCCGCGTGGCCCTGCCGTCCTGGATCGGCCTCGCTCTCGGCGTCATGAAGGACTCGGCGCTCGTCTACATCGTCCAGGTGACCGAGCTTTTGAAGGCGACCCAGATCCTCATCACCCGCCTCCAGGAACCACTCATCCTGCTGATGATCTGCGGCCTCTTCTACTTC
>JBGAKU010000310.1:0-6042 GCA_044224255.1 Geminicoccaceae bacterium | reverse complement strand
GCCGGCACTCTTTGGCCGTCCTGGCGATTGATCTGGTCGGCTACAGTCGAATGGTCGAAAGCGACGTTCTCCGTGCGGCCATTTGCGTGACCCTCCTGCGCCGCAAGCTGATCCGTCCAATTGTCGCCCGGCATTCCGGGCGCATCTTCAGCATCGCCGGCGACGGCATCATGGCGGCGTTCCCGCTGGTGACCGCTGCGATCGATGCTGGTGTGGCCATCCAGCGGGCCGTGGAGGGTTGCGCCGGGCGAGGCACGCTGGTCGAGGCGCGCCTGCGCATGGGGATCAGCTTCGGCCCGGTGCTCGAGACGGACGGCCAGTATTTCGGGCACGCCCTGAACGTCGCCGCTCGCCTCGAGGCCCTGTCGCCGCCGGGCTCAGTCTATCTTTGCGGAAGCGCTTTCGATGCCATCGCAGGCGATGCGCCTACGCCACTGGTCTCCCTCGGCGAGAAGCTCCTCGCGAAGATGAGCTCGACCTGCCGGGTCTACGCGATCGACCTTGCCTCACGCCGCCTCGATCGCGGCGAGGTCGAGCTTGACCATGGCTAGCATCGCCGCCGCCGCGCGCCCCGCCCGCTCCCGGTCGGGGCCGTCGATCAGCTCGGCCAGCCGGCGTGGCACGATCTGCCAGGACAGGCCGTAACGGTCGCGCAGCCAGCCGCACTGCAAGGGCGTGCCGCCCTCGAGCAGGCCGTCCCAGATCCGGTCGATCTCCGCCTGCGTGTCGCAGGAGAGGGTCAGCGAGATCGCGTGCGTGAACGGCTCGATCCCGCCGGCCGAAAACGCGACCACGGGCGCGCCGGCCAGGGTCATCCGGACGATCTTGACCGTGCCAGGCGGCCCGGACGGCGTCTCGGCCGGCAGGGCGGTCACCGAATCGACGCGCGAGTCCGGGATGATCCCGGCATAGAAGCGGGCGGCCTCCTCGACCTCTCTGGCGTACCAGAGCTGGGGTAGCAGGGTGACGGCCATTCGCTCAGCCCCGCACGTCGAGGATGGGCTCGAAGCCGCCGAAGATCATCCGCTGACCGTCGAACGGCATCTGGCTCATGGTCTGCAGGCGCGGGTCGGCCATGACCTTGGCCATGCCGGCGTCCCGCGCCTCCCTGGACGGCCACTCGATCCAGGAGAAGCAGACCGTCTCCTCGGGTGTCGCCTTCACCGCCATGTACATGTCGGTGAGCTTCCCGTGCGGAACGTCGTCGCCCCAGCACTCGACCAGCCGCAAGGCGCCGTGCTCGCGGAAGATCTCGGCCGCGGCGGCCGCATGCTCGCGAAAGGTCTCGCGATTGGCGCTCGGCACCGCCAGCAGGAACCCGTCGACATAGCTCATCCCGTCCTCCGTGATCGATCCTCGCCGGCGCCCGATGCGCGGCGTCACCCTCACGACGAACGGGCCGGGCCACTTTCGACAGGCGCCCGCCGCTACAGGAAGAAGTCGACCGCGCTCAGCGCCTTGATGCCGGTGAGCTGGATCTGGAACTCCGCGGCGGCATCCGCGTCGGTGCTGGCCTGGACGATGGTGTTGCCGCCCGCGACCACGAAGCCGAACTCGCCGGGCCCGTCCAGCGTGCCGCTGCCGATCCAGCGGAACGCCTGGTTGCCGGCGACGGTCGGGTCGGCGTCGATCCCGCTCAGGTCGAGCTTGTCGATGAGCGGCGTGAAATCGGTGATCACGTCGCGGGTGGCGCTGCCCGACTTGCTGTCGGCCACCGCGTTGAAATCGTAGAGGTCGCGCCCCCCGCCGCCGGTGAACACGTCCCGGCCGAGCCCGCCTTGGAACCAGTTGGCGTTCGTGTCGCCCTTGAAGGTGTCGGCGGCCGAGGAGCCGATCGCCCCCTCGATGCCCGACAGCGTATCGGTCTCGCCACCGCGGACCGCCTTGCCCAGGCCGAGATCGACCGCCACTTTGGTCGAGCCGCCGAAAAAAGCGAGGTCGACGCCCGTGTCGCCGATCAGCCTGTCGTTGCCGGTACCGCCGATCAGCAGATCGCTGCCCTGGCCGCCATTGAGGGTGTCCTTGCCGTCGCCCCCATCGAGCCGGTCGCTGCCGTCATTGCCGTTCAGCGTGTCGTCGCCGCCCAGGCCGCTGATCCGGTCGTTGAGCGACAGGCCCGAGATGGTGTTGGCCGCGGCCGAACCGGTCAGCACGTCGTTGCCCGAGGAGGGCGAGGTCGAGAAGGTGCGCTGGTTGAGCTCCGCCGCCCCGATGTCCGGCAGGCTCCCCGCCGGCAAGGGCCGGGTGGTGCCGATCTGGTCGACGGCACCGGCCGTCAGCGGATCGCCGCCGGAGAGGGCAGGGTTCAGAGCGGAGTTCAACAGGGCTACCGTGCCGTTGGCGGACACCACCCCTCCGCCGGTATAAGAATCTGTGTTCGCGAATACCAACGCGCCAGATACGTTTGTGCGATCACCGGGGATGACGTCGCCCGTGACAGCGCCGAGGATGTTGCGACCGTTGCTAACAAGGCCATTGGAATAGATATCACTCGCTATGTAGTCGTTCGGCGCTCGACCATTCTTATCGTGTATTGCTATGTTCCCAGTAACGATAGAATTGGCGATATAGATGTCCCTACCAAGTATTCCGGCACCATAAATGGCGTAAGATTGATAGTCGTCTGTCCTGGCAACATTGTTGGTGATGGTGCTATTCCGAATTACGGTGTGCCCGCCGGAACATATGCCACCACCATCGGCTCCATAAACTATCCCCCAAACAAAATTGTCGGCGATGGTGCAATTGTCTACGGTCAAGCTGCCGCTATCAAGCAATATGCCGCCACCAATAGAAGCATTGTTGTCCAGTATCTGGCAACTCTCTAGAGCTATAGTTGCCTCGGTTGCGTAGATTGCGCCGCCGTCGCCTCCGCCATTGTTATAGTCGCCACTTCCGTTAGAGTTGAAAGAGGTGGCGCTGGCTGTCAGAGTAGATCCACTGCCGAGGTCGATCGCGCCGCCCTCGCCTGCGTAAGTACCATTGTTTGACACGATACTATTGGCGAACGTTATTGTCGCATTCTCGCCGGTTGCGATCGCGCCGCCACTTCCCCAGTATGTACCGTTACCTATGAGCTCGCTGTCGATCGAGGACAGACTTGCGCCTCCCTCTAGATAGACGGCGCCCCCGTTACCGGAGTACCCGTCAGCCGATGCTTGGCTGTCGCGGATGGTGCTTCCGACGAGACTTAGGCTGCCGCTCTCGACCAGGACGGCACCGCCGTCTCCGTCTCCAGAGTTCTGCCCATGGGTCAGCGTCAGGTGGGCCAGCTCCAGGTCGGTGTCGCCTACGATGTGGAAGATCCGGCTCTGATAGTTGCCGTCGATCGTCACGGAGGACGCGTTCAGGTCGCGATTGCCGTCGATGACCAGATCCGAGGTGACCGTCAGCTCCCCGTGCGCGAGCTTCAGGCTGTGTCCTTCCACGCTCGCCGCGAACTGGATCCGGTCCGCCGCCCCCGTTGCGTTGGCCTGCTCGACCGCCTCGCGCAGGCTCAGCTTGCCGTCGTTGGGATCGACCACGTCGTTGGCGGTCGTCACGGTGAATTGAGCCATGCACACTATCCAAAGTTGAATTCGATTGTGCTTCGTTTGCTTTCCGATGCGCCGCGCAGCGTAGGCGGGCCGCGATCGGCGGCAACGGCCCTTCGCGTGAAAGTTCGTTCACCTTCACCCCGCCCGGGAGGCTTGAGTCCAAGCCGTTTTTCCTATAACTCTACTTAACCCATAGATATAAAGGAGTGATGCGGATCATGTCCTATGAGACGCTCAGCGTGGCGCCGGTGTCGCCGCGGCTCGGGGCCGAGGTCTCGGGGGTAGATCTGGCGCGGCCGCTCGGCAATCGGCAGTTCCAGGAGCTGCACGACGCGCTCATGGAGCATCAGGTGCTGTTCTTCCGCGACCAGGCGACCCTGGACCTGGACAGCCACAAGGCGCTCGGGCGGAAGTTCGGCGCGCTGCACATCCATCCGGCCTCGGCGGCGCCCGAGGGCCATCCGGAGGTGATGCCGATCCACGCCGATGCGGGCTCGACCTGGATCGCGGGCGAGCGCTGGCATTCCGACGTGTCCTGCGACGCCGAGCCGCCGATGGGCAGCATCCTGCATCTGCACACCGTCCCGCCGGTCGGTGGCGATACGCTGTTCGCCAGCATGTACGCGGCCTACGACGCGCTCTCGATCCGGATGAAGGCCTATCTCGACGGGCTGACCGCGACCCACGAGGGCGAGCATGTCTACCGCGGCCGCTACCGCCACCAGGGCATCGACGACACCGGCCGCACCTACCCCAAGGCGGTTCACCCGGTGGTGGTCCGACACCGGGTCACCGGCCGCAAGCTGCTGTTCGTGAACGCGACCTTCACCACCCGGATCAACGAGCTGCCGCGCGAGGAGAGCGATGCCGTGCTGGCCTTCCTCTACCAGCATGCCGCGCGACCGGACTTCCAGGTGCGCTTCCGCTGGCAGCCCCACTCGGTGGCCTTCTGGGACAATCGCTGCGTCCAGCACCTCGCCTTGTGGGACTACTATCCACAGGTGCGCTCGGGCTTCCGCGTCACGGTCAAGGGTGAGCGGCCGGTCGCCTGAGCCCGCCAGGCGACCGCCATGCTCACCGGGGCGGCAGGAACGGCAGCTCGACCCTGCCCAGATCGCGGCGGCTCAGGCCGATGTCGCGCAGGCTGCGCTCGGGCGCGGCCCTCAGCTCGGTGGTGTCGCGCATGCGGCGGAGCAGGGCGGCGACGGCGCGCTGCAGCCCGCCCGCGCTCAGCACGCCTCGGCTGCCGGCGGCATCGCGGCCGAGCAGCGCCGGGAAGCGGGCAGACAGTCGGATGACCTCGGCCATGATCGAGCTCCGTTGAAGGTCCAGATCAACACTGGCCGAGAGAATCGTCGATTTGTCAGAGGCTTGCCAACGAGAACTTGTCAACGCATCATTTAGCTAGGCTAAAGGATCGCCGACATGGGCAGGCGGTTTCCCGGGCTTGGTCCGTTGCGCACCTTCGAGGCGGTGGCGCGCCATCTCAGCTTTACCAAGGCCGCCGAGGAGCTCCACGTCACGCCCGGTGCCGTGAGCGTCCAGATCCGTGCGATCGAGGACCGGCTCCAGATCCGGCTGTTCCAGCGGACCAGCCGCTCGGTGCAGCTCACCGCCGCCGGCGAGACCCTGCTGCGGGCGGCGCGCGAGGCCCTGGCGATCGTCGCCGACGCGGTCGAGCGGGTCGGCCCCGCCCGCGAGCGCCGCACGCTGACGATCAGCGTCGGCATGTCGTTCGCGGCCAAATGGCTGGTCCCGCGCCTCGACCGCTTCCGCGGCGCGCATCCGGACGTCGACGTGCGCCTCGACGTCACCCAGCGTCTGGCGGACTTCGCGCGCGACGAGATCGACGTGGCGATCCGCTTCGGCTCGGGGAGCTATCCCGGCCTGCGCGCCGATCGCCTGTTCGCCGAGGAGGTGTTCCCGGTCTGCAGCCCCAAGCTGCTCCAGGGTGCGCATCCGCTGCGCGTGCCCGCGGACCTGCGGCACCAGGTGCTGATCCACGAGGACTGGCGGACCGAGGGCGACGGCTGGGCCGGCTGGCCGGACTGGTCGATGTGGCTCCTGGCCGCCGGGGTGGCGGGCATGGATGCGACCCGGGGCATACGCTTCAAGGAGACCGCCCTGGTGATCCAGGCGGCGATCGAGGGGCAGGGCGTCGCTCTCGGCAGCTCGAGCCTGGTCGCCGACGATCTGCTGGCGGGGCGGCTGGTGCGCCCGTTCGACCTGTCGCTGAAGACCTCGGCGCGCTTCGCCTTCTACCTCGTCTCGCCCCGGGCCGCGGCCGACCGGCCCCTGATCCAGGCGTTCCGCCACTGGCTGCTGCGCGAGATCAGGGGCTCGGCCGCCGGCTCGCGGGCCGAGCCCTAGCTGTCGTTGCTATGGAGGTTGTCGCCGGGCAAGCGGGAAAGAGGCGGTTTGCCGCCCAAGGCCGAGTGGGGTCGCCAGCGGTTGTAGCCATGCAGCCAGGGGCGCATGGCTTCGGTCCGCTCGGCCGAGCTGGCGA
>JBGAKU010000309.1:0-6059 GCA_044224255.1 Geminicoccaceae bacterium | reverse complement strand
GGGTGACGTTCGGCAATGGCGTCGTGCTCGACCTGAAGCGCACCACGCTGGAAGCCGATACCGCCCATGTCGCGGTGCGCTTCGGCAATGGCCGGATCGGCCTGCCGCCCGACCAGCCGGGGCTCGACCTGCTGGCGGCGCAGGGCTTCGTCGACGGCGGGCTCGGCCGCCACAGCATCGAGGAGATCACGCGCATCTTCGCGTCGCGGCATGTCGACATCGATCTGGCGATCGGCGAGGGCGGCGTGAACCTGTTCGGGCAGACCACGCCCGCGGACCTGCCGCTGCAGCTCGACCTGCTCGCGGCCTACGTCACCGATCCGGCCTATCGCCCCGAGGCGCTGGAGCGCTTCCGCGCCCGACTGGGCTCGGTCTATGCGCGGATGGCCTCGGTCCCGGACGGGGCGGTGCGCGGGCCCGTGGCCTTGCTGCTGCATGATGGCGACACCCGGTTCGCCGTGCCGCCGCAGGACGTGGCCCAGCAGCGGACGCTGGCGGAGCTGCGCCACTGGCTGGAGCCGGCCCTGCAGCGCGGGCCGCTCCAGGTGATCATCGTGGGCGATGTCGACCCGGCCACGGCGATCGCAGAGGTCGGGCGGACCTTCGGCGCGCTGCCGGCGCGCGGCACGGCCGCGGCGCCGACGCCGCCCAAGCTCGCCATGCCGACGGCAGCCGAGCCGGTGCGGTTCACCCATCATGGGCCCCAGGGCCAGGCGCTGGCGCTGGTCTACTGGCCCACCACGGGAATGTCCGACCCGAAGGAGTCGGTCGGTCTCGACCTCGTCGCCGACATCCTGAGCGACCGGCTGCTGCGCGAGATCCGCGAGCACGAGGGTGCCACCTACTCGCCCGACGCCTTCAGCGACATGTCGGTGGTGCTGCCGGGCTACGGCCAGATCGGGGCCGCGGTGGACGTGCGCACGGAGGACGCGGAGCGCATCGTGCGATTGATGCGCCAGGTCGGCGCCGACATGCACGCGGGCGGCATCACCCAGGACGAGTTCGACCGGGCGCTGCAGCCGCGTCTGGCCCAGGCCAAGACGGCGGAGCAGAGCAACGACTACTGGTTCTACAATGTCCTGATCGGCATGGAGCAGTACCCGCAGATCCTGAAAGGCGCGCGCTCGCTGCTGGCCGACCATGAGAGCCAGACCCTGGCCGGCGTGCAGATGTTGGCCACGCGCTACCTCGACCCGGATCGCGCACTGCCGGTGCTGGTGATGCCCGCGGCGGATGCGGCGGTGCCGCCGGGTGAGGCCGCGACCCTCGGCAATGCGGCGCCGCCGGTGAAGCCCTAAGCCCGAGGCCGTGGCGGCATCGCTAACGTCAGGGTAATTATTCGGTTCACGCTGCCCTGCGTCGACCGCAATGGTATTGTGGCGGCACAGCCTGTAAATCGCCCTGCTCGTGGCGGCACAGCCTGTAGATCGCCCTGCTCAGGTCGGTCCGAAGCTGGGCGCGGGCCGCGATCGGGATGGGGCGGTGGCATGGCGGTGAGCAGCGCGGGCGCGGCGGTCGGGGCGCGGACGGCAAGCCAAGCGGTGCTGCCGATCCTGTTCGCGGTGAGTGCCGGGCACTTTCTCAACGACACGATGCAGTCGGCGCTGCTGTCGATCTATCCGCTGGTCAAGGACCCGCTCGGGCTCGACTTCGTGCATATCGGCATCATCACGCTGGTCTTCCAGCTGACCGCGTCGGTCCTGCAGCCGATGATCGGCCTCTACACCGACAAGCACCCGCAGCCGTTCTCCTTGCCGATCGGTATGGCCTCGACCTTCCTCGGCATGCTGCTGCTGGCGGTGGCCGGCGGCTTCGGCACCATGCTGCTGGTGGCGGCGCTGATCGGCATCGGCAGTTCGGTGTTCCATCCCGAAGCCTCGCGTGTCGCCAGGCTGGCGGCCGGCGGCCGCTTCGGCTTCGCCCAATCGGTGTTCCAGGTCGGCGGCAATGCCGGGCAGGCGATCAGCCCGCTGCTCGTCGCACTGCTGGTGATTCCCAACGGCCAGCTCTACGTCGCCTGGTTCGCGCTCGCGGCCGTGGCCGGGATCGCCATCCTCGGCCGTGTCGGCGTCTGGTACCGCGACCATCTGGCGATGCGGCGCAAGGCCGGTCCCGCCGTCCTGCTGCGTCCGCCGGTCGGCCGTGGCCGCGTGATCGCCGCCGTGGCGATCCTCCTCGCGCTGACCTTCTCCAAGAACTTCTACATGGCGGCGTTCCAGTCCTACTACGCCTTCTTCCTGATCGACCGGTTCGCGGTCTCGGTCGGCAGTGCCCAGATCCATCTGTTCCTGTTCCTGGGGGCGGTCGCGGTCGGCACGCTGATCGGCGGCCCGATCGGCGACCGCATCGGCCGCAAGCCGATCTTGTGGATCTCGATCCTGGGCGTCCTGTCGCTGAGCTTGGCGCTGCCGTTCGCCAACCTGTTCTGGACCGACGTGCTGGCGGTCCTGATCGGCCTGATCATGGCCTCGGCCTTCCCGGCGATCATCGTCTATGCGCAGGAGCTGCTGCCCGGCCGGGTCGGCATGATCGCCGGCCTGTTCTTCGGCTTCGCCTTCGGCATGGGCGGCATCGGCGCGGTCGCGATCGGTTGGTTTGCCGATCAATGGGGCATTCAGTTCGCGTTCCAGCTCTGCGCGCTGCTGCCTGCGATCGGGCTTCTGGTCTGGTTCCTGCCGGATCTCGACCGCGCCGAGGCGTGAGGCCGGGTCAGCGCCAGAACGGCAGCGCCGCCTCGCGTGCCGCGCCCGAGACTGTGAGCCCGATATCCTCGAGCAGATGTGGCCCGGTGCTGAGCAGGCGGCGCAGTTCGGCGCGATAGCGCCGGCGCCGCTGCCACTCGGTGAGCAGGCCGCGGAAATCTGCGGCACTCCGGCCCGAAACCGGCGCATGCGTCAGCGCGGCGGTGGTGGTCACCCGAGGGGACTGAGGTGGGCCTTCGCTGAAAGCTGAACGGTGACATGGCGATATGCGCAATGCTGCGATCGTGAACAGATCACCGTAGCAGCGCGCAAGCAGCTCGAACATGGCTCTTCCTCCAAACCATCGAGGGCCGTGACATCGACCATCGATTTATGAGTTACATTGACGTGCCAATCTGCACAAACGAGCATATTTCGATCATGATATGAGGATTCCTCATGTATCCACGATCGCCCGTGGCATCGCTCGACGGGCTTCGCGCCTTCGAGGCTGTAGCCCGCCACGGAAGTCTCACGCGTGCAGTCACCCATTCCGCGATCGGCCACCAGATCAGTGTCCTGGAGGTCGATCATGAATGGTGGTTTGATCCCAGCAGGGCTTCAGACTTCCGGCAAACCAAGCTATCTGATGCTTAGGATCAGCTTTCCTGAGGCTCAATGTTCCGTCGCCTGCCGCCACCCAATGCCCTGCGCGCCTTCGAGGCCGCCGGCCGTCACGAGAGCTTCGCCCGCGCCGCGGATGAGCTGCACGTCACTCAGGGTGCCATCAGCCGGCACGTGCGTATCCTGGAGGATCATCTCGGCGTGGCGCTGTTCCGGCGCCACCCGCAGGGTGTGGCGCTGACCTCCCAGGGCCGGACCCTGCTGCCCGAGCTCACCGCCGCCTTCGAGCGCATCCAGCGGGTGGCACGGCAGGTCTCGCTCAGCGACGGCGAGCTGCGGGTCGCGGCGTCGCCCACTTTCGCCAGCCGCTGGCTCGTGCGCCAGCTCCCAACCTTCCTGGCACGTCACCCCAACGTCCGCGTGACGATGGGTCTGATGACGGACTGGGCGGACCTCCGCCGGGGCGGCTACGATCTCGGGATCACCACGCGCTGCTGCCTGTCGTCGCCACCGGACAATCTGACTTTGCTCGACCTGCGGGCGGAGGCGCTGGCTCCCGTCTGCTCGCCGGCATTACTCGATCGGGGACCGCCTCTGCGCGAGCCTGCCGACCTTGAGGGTCATGAACTCCTGCACCCCACGGCCGATCGCCAGGACTGGCGCATGTGGCTGGCCGCGGCGGGCCTGCCCGGGCACTGGGTCGAGCGCGGTCAGGTGTTCGTGACCCTGGATCTCGCCACCTCGGCCGCTGCGGGCGGTCTCGGTGTCGCCATGGCGGACCTGCATTTGATCGACGTGGAGTTGGCCGAGGGTCGGCTGGTCGTCCCCTTCGACCTCGTGCTCCGCGAGGGTACGGGTTACGTGCTCGCCGCTGAGGAGAGCCGGCTCGACGAGCCACGGGTCGCGGTGTTCAAGGACTGGCTCCTGTCCGAGCTTGCCGCCTCGGGCAGCCTTGGCAGCCCGTAGCGCATCGGGTTGACGATCGACCGCTGGATGATGTCGACGCCCCGGTTGGTCTCGTTCGCGACCCAGGGGCGAACGGACGCGCTCGGGTTCGGGTTGGCGAAATACATCATCGCGAAGCGCCGCTGGATCTCCGGATGCCGGCGCACGCGGTGCAGCAGCGGCTGGACCCGATACCCGCACAGCAGCGAGAAGATCTCGCCCGGCATCGCGACCAGCTCGCCCGGGCGCGGCTGCAGCGGGATCCAGCGTCCCGCGGTAGTCTGCACCTCGAGACCCGGCGCGTCGGCGAACAGCAGCGTCAGATAGAGCCCGTCCTCGTGCGCGTCGGTCAGCAGCTCGCGGCCGTGCGCCGCCGGCTGATAGCGGTTGAACTGCAGATGCGAGGCACGGTCGCAGGCGAACGCCAGCTCGGGCGAGAAGGACTCCGCGTAGTGCCGCGCCAGGGCCTCGGTGACGGGCGCCAGGAGCGCCTCGACCTCCCGGCAGGTGGCGAGCGCCGCCGCGTGCAGGTCGCGCCCCGCCGCGTCAGGAAAGCGCGACGTCGCATCCGCATGGAGCAGACGCGCCCAGAACGATTCGGCGAGATCCGGGCGGTCGGGGCGGTCCGAATACTCGCGGCCGATGTCGTGGTAGCCGTCGTCCTCCGGCAGGCTGTTGCGGAGCTTCACCTCCTTGGGCAGCCCGAAGAACGCCTCGCCCGCCTGCCAAAGCTCGCGGATGCGCCGGTTCAGCTGCTCCGGCGAGGTGAGGACGAGATAGCCGTCGCATTCCAGGGCTGCGGCGAGATCACGGCCGCGAGACGGTGCGGGCAGGGGTTCGGCCGGCTGATCCATCATGGTTCCAGATATTCTACCTATGGTAGAATAGAGAACCACGATGCGACCTCATGATGCAAGGTTCGTCGCACGGTCGAAGGATTGTCCTGGCAGGGCTGCCGGGGGCAAGCTCCGCACATGCGGAGGCTTCCATGCAGATCGAGCTGGGCTGCCGGGGTGCTTGCCGTCCTAAGGGCGGCCGCCGCACCGGCTGGCGAGCCGGTCGACGCGCCGCCCGGCAGCTATGGGCGCGCCTACTACGACATCCAGCTCGTCCAGAACTGCGGGCTGCTGACCGCTGAGATCGAGCGCGGCTTCGAGCTCGCCAGCGCCGAACGGCGCGCCGCCGAGGCGCTCGACGACGCGGCGGCCCAGGACGCCCGGATCAAGGCGGGTATCGCCTTCGAGCTGGAGTATCAGAACCGCGGCCTGGGCGGGAGCCGACCCTGGTGCCGCCAGGACGGGAAGGCGGCGGCGCTCGCCTTCTTCGCGCGGTTCATCGATGAGCGCTATCGGCTGCCGCGATTCGCGCCGCGGCAGTGACGAACGCATCGACCTCCTCGGGCAGGGTCGCGAAGCTCGTCACCAGCCGGGCCACCGGGCCGTTCTCGCCGGGCGGATTGATCCAGTCATGGAACTCGAAGCCTTCGCCCAGGAGGGCGTCGATCACCGGCTGCGCTGCCGTCACGAACAGCTCGTTCGCCTCGACGGGCTGCACCAGCCGCAGGCCGGGCAGGGGCGACAGGCCCGCGGCGAGGCGGTCGGCCATTGCGTTGGCGTGCGCCGCATGGCGCAGCCAGCGGTCCTCCTCAAGCATCGCCACGAGCTGAGCGCTCAGAAAGCGCATCTTGGACAAAAGATGCCCAGCGCGCTTGCGCCGCTCGGCGAGCCCTGCCGCCAGCACGGGGTCGAACACCACGACGGCCTCGGCGGCCATGGCGCCGTCCTTGGTCATCCCGAGCGAGAGCACGTC
>JBGAKU010000308.1:0-6069 GCA_044224255.1 Geminicoccaceae bacterium | reverse complement strand
AACCGGGGAGGACTGGGCGCCCGACGCGAGGCTCCGCCGCCACATCGCGCACGTCCGGCGGCGGTTCGAGGCGCTGCGGCCGCGGCGCGAGGTCCGCCGCGCCCAGCCCGACGGCAGCGAGCTCGACATGGATGCGCTGGTCCGGGCCCGCGCCGATCTGGCGGCAGGAGCGGTGCTGTCCGATCGGGTCCATCTCGAGGTGCGCAACCAGGCTCGGGATCTCGCCACCGCCATCCTGGTCGATACCTCCTTCTCGACCGACAGCTGGGTCGAGGGGCATCGCGTGCTCGATGTCGAGAAGGCGGCCCTCTCCGCCCTCGCCTTCGGCCTCGAGGCGTGCGGCGACCCGTTCGCCATCCTCACCTTCTCGAGCCGACGCCGCGAAGCCGTCGCCGTGAGCGCGGTCAAGGCCTTTGCCGAGCCGATGGGCGAGCCGGTGCGCCGGCGGATCGCCGCCCTGCGCCCCGGCGCCTACACCCGCATCGGCGCCGCCCTGCGCCATGTCGGCGCGCTGCTCGACCAGCGCCCGGAGCGGCACCGGCTGCTCCTGCTGCTCTCGGACGGCAAGCCCAACGATCTCGACCATTACGAGGGCCGCTACGCGGTCGAGGACTGCCGCAAGGCGGTCCAGGAGCTGCGCGGCCGCGGCCTCGCCGTGTTCGCCGTCACCGTCGACCGCCGCGCCGAAGGCTACGTGCCGCGAATCTTCGCGCGCGGCGGCTACGCCATTGTCGGGCATCTCGGCCGGCTGCCCGACGCGCTGCCGGCAATCTATCGCCAGCTCGTCGCCTGAGCCCGGCCGGAAGGGGAGACCGAACCTTCTTGGGTCGTGAGCCTCGGGGGCCGGCTCAGGCCGGCCCTGTCGCCCGCGGCGCGAGCAGCATCGGGCCGTAGCGCCAGACGAACAGCACGAATGCCCCGCCCCAGAGGAGCGCGGCCAGGGCGAGCGTGTCCCCATAGTCGACCGGCAGCACCGGTGCCACGACCCGGAGCAGCGCGCCGACCTGCACGAGGCTGAACAGGAGGAGAGTGAGCCCGTCGGCCGTCAGGTCCCGTCCGGTATGGCCGAGGGTGGCACGCGTCATGATCGCCAGCGTCATGGTGCCGATGGCCCCGGCGGACAGCGCGTGCAGGCTCGCGAGCCGGCCGATCGACTCCGGCAGCAGAATACCCAGCCCGAGCAGCAGCAGCCCTACCCCGAGCCAGCCATAGCCGAGATGCAGAATGGCCACGAGCGGCTCGGCGGTCGTCGCGAGGCCGCGCCACCGCGCGAGGCGCAGGAGCGTGGCGGCACCGGCGAGCGCCAGGAGGATGCCCGTGGGCGCGCTGTCCGGGAACGCCACCCAGACCGCGAGCGCCAATGGCAGCGTGGCCAGGGCCGCCCGATCGATCCGCCCGAACGGTGCCGGCAGCGCGGTCTCGCCGCGCTTGGCCAGCCAGTTGCGGGTGAAGCTCGGCACCACCCGGCCGCCGATCATACCGATCAGCACCCAGACCACGGCGAGCCCGAGCCGCCGCCCTGCCGGGCCCGATCCGAAGCCCAGGGCCTCGAGCTGCGATAGCAGGCACGCGATACCGAGCAGCGTGGCCAGGGCAATCACCGGAAGGTTGCGCCAGTTCCGGCCAGCGGCGACCTCGCGCCCCATCGCGGCGACCAGCATGAGCCAGAAGCCGGTGTCGAGCACCACGGCCGGTAGTGGCGAGATCGCGCCGCCGACAAGCCCAGCCAGGCGTGCCGCCAGCCAGAGCAGGCAGAGGATCAGGAGCGGGACGCCCCTGACGGGCAGCCGGCCGGTCCAGTTCGGCACGGCCGTGAGGAGGAAGCCGGCGACGACCGCTCCCGCATAGCCGAACAGCAGCTCGTGCGGGTGCCACGCCGCGATCGGCAGGCCGGTGGGCGGCGCCACGGCACCGGCAAGCGCCGCGATCCACAAGACCAGCGAGACCGGCGCCCAGAGGCCGGCCGCAAGGAAGAACGGGCGAAAACCCTGTTGCAGCAGTGGCGGCATAGGCGGCGTTTCCGACATCGGCCCCCTCTAGCGCCTTCCGGCAGCCTCCGGCTTGACCGTGATCAAGGTCGCCGCCGCCGCCGCGATGCACACCGGCCTCGAACAGATGCGGCAGGCCAGGATGCGCGATCCGACCAGGCGGCGGCTCCTGCAGATCACCGCCGGCATGGCGGCCATGGGGGTCGGTCCGGCCGTCCCCGCGGGCCGGCACTATCGCTGGACGGGCTCGGCGCTTGGCGCCGCGGCCGCGATCGACCTATACCATGCGGACCGTGCCAGGGCGACGCGGCTGCTCGAGCAGGTGGTGGCGGAAGTCGACCGCCTGGAGGGGATCTTCAGCCTGCAGCGCCGGGACAGCGCCCTTTCAAGGCTGAATCGCGACGGCCGCCTAGTGCGCCCGCCGCTCGAGCTGCTCTCGGTCCTGGAGACCGCCGCACTGTTCTCGCAGCTCAGCGACGGCGCGTTCGACGTGACGGTCCAGCCGCTCTGGCGGTTGCATGCCGAAGCCGCCGCGCGCGGTGCCGTGCCCGACCACGAGAGCGTCGAGCGGACCCTCGCGCGCGTCGGCTGGCGCCGGCTCGAGCTCGACCGCGGCGCGCTCGCCTTCCGTCGCGCCGGCATGGCCGCCACGCTGAACGGGATCGCCCAGGGCTACATCACCGATCGGGTGACCGACCTGCTGCGGGACGCCGGCGTCGAGGAGGTCCTGGTCGATCTGGGCGAGCTGCGCGCCGGCGGCGCCCGGCAGCCCGGGCGATCCTGGTGGCTGGCGACCGCCGTGGGGCCGGTACACTTGGCCGACCGGGCCCTCGCGGTGTCGAGCGCGCGTCCGGCCGATTGCTGCCTGCCGGGCGGCTCGCCCAATCTGATCTCGCCGACCTCGGGCATGCCCGTGCTCGACGGCCGCACGGTCGCGGTGACCGCTCCCTCGGCCATGCTGGCCGACGCCGCCGCGACCACGCTTGCCACCTCGCCACCCGACGACGACCTCCCGCTCGAATCACGGCTCGCGCCGTTCGGCATTACGGTCCTGCGGCAAACGACCTGACAACCGGTCGCGGTGGCACTGCTCGTCCTTGTCCTGCTGAGCTATTTCCCGATCTTCATCATTCACTGACGGGGCCGGCAGCAATGCGCGGCAAGGAGACGGGGATGGCCAGGATCGGCTTTGTCGGGCTGGGTGCGATGGGCGCCCCCATGGCACGCAACCTGCTCGCCAAGGGTTTCGCCGTGCGCGGCTTCGACACCCGCACGGCTGCGGTCGAGGAGCTCGTGGCCGCGGGCGGCGAGCCGGCGGCCGACGCCGCCGCGGCGGCGGACGGTATGGAGGCGCTGGTGCTGATGGTGGTCAACGCCACCCAGGCCGAATCCGTCCTGTTCGATGTCGGTGCGCTCGAGCGGCTGCCCGAAGGTGCGAGCGTGATGCTCATGGCGACCTGCCCGCCGGGGGCGGTCGCGGCGCTCGCGGCGCGGGTCGCGGCGACCGGGCGGCACCTCGTCGACGCGCCGGTATCGGGCGGGGTTGTCGGCGCGCGCGCCGGCACGCTCACCATCATGGCCGCCTGCCCCAAGGCGGCGTTCGATGCGATTCGCCCGGTGCTCGCAGCCATGGGCGACAAGGTCTTCCATGTCGGCGAGCGGGCCGGCCAGGGGGCGACCGTCAAGACGGTCAACCAGCTCCTGTGCGGGGTGCACATCGCCGTGGCGGCCGAGGCGTTCGCGCTCGCCGCCAAGGTCGGGGTCGAGATCGAGGTGATCCTCGAGATCCTGAGCGGCTCGGCGGCCGCGAGCTGGATGCTCAAGGACCGCGGCCCGCGCATGCTGCAGGCCGAGCCCGAGGTCGCCAGCGCGGTCGACATCTTCGTCAAGGACCTGGGCATCGTGCTCGAGGCCGGGCGCGAGGCGAAGGCGGCCCTGCCCCTCGCCGCGGTGGCACACCAGCTGTTCCTCGCCACCTCGGGCCGGGGCGACGGCGCCGCCGACGACAGCCAGGTGATCCGCACCTACGCGCTGATGAACGGCACCAGCCGCGACTGGCGCGACCCGACATAGTTCGGCGACGACCGACGAGGATGTCGGGTTTTGTGGAGCAGGCGCGGTTGAAGGAGGCGGATTCGAACCCATGATGCATCTTCTGTAAATCACTGAACTTACGGCGTCACCGTCCGAAGCTTGCACCCCGGAGAATTTCTACTCTGGCACGGAAGCATGAAGCCGGCCGCGAGGATGAATACTCGAGGGGCGTGACACCCGACGGCTCATTGCGGAAGCCTGCCAGTCATCGACCAGGGGATTCCGATGCCAGATAGAGGGCCGCGCAACGAAGTGCTATCCTCGTTGCAAATAATATCAGAAATACTGATCACATTCGACCTTCACGGGGCCAATACGCATTCCCCCATGCTGTTGTAGTGCCTAAGATTAGCATCAGCCATGTCCGGCGCCTCGCAATCATCAGCCATGCCACGCCGGCGGGCAACGCCTTCACGCTCTGGCTGGGTGCCCGGCTCAGCGCAGCCGGATACAGAACCTGGGCTGGCGTGCGGCGAGGGCGAGCGCTGACGTTCCGCGTTCGAGAAACTGCAGCGCGTCGCTCGGCTTCTTGATTCCGTAGAACTGCCGGATGACCGGTACCGGCAACAGTGCTAGGCGTCGTGAGCCGCACCACCAAAGTCGGACAGGAGATTGCCGCCCTAATGGACGCCCTGAGGCCCACTCCTTTGATCTCCAGGTCCTGCTTGCTAGAAAGGTGCAATGCTAAGTTACTTTATCGAAATCAAGCAGCCAACCCCATCCACCAGCAACAGACAGTCTGGGATGACAATAACTTGCTGGAGGTACGACAGGTAGAATACAACTTATTGCGGACAGGCTTGGCGATTTTCTTCCGGATTTCGAGGACCCCTCTCAGTGGTCGACGAGTAGCTCGCGCGGCTGGATCCAGGTTAGGCCCAATTGGTCGAGCAGGTCTCCGGGGCGCCAAAAGCCGTGATTGACGCCGATCATCCCGGTGCCCCACGCATTGTGGAGAAAGATGTCGGTCAGGCCGTCGATGACATGATCCGCCGGCGCCTCGACCACGTCGGGTCCACTGCGGTGGAAATCGCCCAAGACGTAGTTGTCGCCGGCGCCCAGCGCCCATGGCCCTACTCGGCTGCCGGTCGAGTGGACGGCCTGCATCGCCGTACCGCTCCAGGCGAGTACTGCGATGCCGTCGGTCCGTCGATGCAGGATGCCGTCCCGGTCCATGCGGAACCGGCCGGCATAGCTCCGATCGTCAGCCCGGAGCGGCTGTCGGTCGCTCGCTTGGCCGCTCACATGGTCGATCCCGTCGCGGACCATCCAGAGCACACGAAACCGACCGAAACCCCACTTCAGCACGCCGGCCCAGTTGGGCGAGCGGATGTAGATCTCATCGAGCCCATCGCCGTCCAAGTCGCCCACGGTCATCTGGTCCTGGGGCCCGAGGTTCCAGCTATCGATCCAGTCGTGCTCGAGGCGGACGAGGCGGAATCGCCTGGCGGTCACGTCCCAGCGCATGAGACCCAGCCACTCCGGGCTGCGAATCACGATTTCGTCCAGATCCCGCCGCGAGAAGCGCCCGACATGCTCGCTGTTGTCGTGGCCCAGGTTCCAGCCATCGACCCAGTCTTGCTGAATCGACTGCAGGCGCAGCCTGCCGCCCGTCAGCTTGAGCAGGCCGATCCATTCCGGACTACGGATCACGATCTCGTCTGCGCCGTCCCCGTCCAGGTCGCCCGCGATCTCCCAGTTGTCGGCGGTAAGATTCCAGCCATCGATCCAACCCTCTTGGACCGCGACGCTGACGAACCGGCCGACCTGCCATTTGAGGACACCGGCCCAATCAGGGCTGCGGATGTAAACCTCATCGCGACCGTCGCCATCGAGGTCGGCGACCCGCTCCCAATTGTCAGCCCCTAGATTCCAGCCGCCGATCCAGTCGTCCTCGCGATGCACCGCAAACCATTGGGCGTCGCGGTGCACAAGGAGGGCAGCGGCGTTCTGGTTACGGATGAGCACCTCCTCGCCTCCGGTGGCC
>JBGAKU010000307.1:4848-6098 GCA_044224255.1 Geminicoccaceae bacterium | reverse complement strand
CCGCCCATGGCGGCGAGGATCATGTCTTTTGAGACATCGATGCGCCGCTCATTGTCACGGACGAGACGGCGCCAACGACCATCCAGCCGAGAGGCTATGTCAGCTCCAGCCGCAGGCGGCGGCCGCCGCTATTGCCCCGTCAGCCCTTTGAGCAGGCCGCGCGCGGCCTCGCCGACATCGGACGGGGCTGGCTTCCCTTTGCCACCGCCTTCGCCGAGCACGCCCTTGAGCACCTCGCCCACCGGGCCGGCCGCCGGTACCGGCAGCTTCTCGAGGAAGTCGAACTTGTCCTTCAGCACCTTCACCGCCTCGGGGTTCTTGGCGAGGTCGGCGGCCAGCTTGGCGACGTCCTCGGGGCCGTCGATCGCGCTGGTGAGCGTGCCGTTCAGGTCGAAGCGCACCGAGGGCGAGACGTAGGGGCCCTGGAGGACGAACGGGATGCCGGCCTCGAAGGTGGGCTCGCCCGTGGCACCCTGGCCCTGCAGCGTGCTCGCCAGCTTCGGCGTGATCCGCATGTCGATCGCCTGGCGCGGCAGGTCGACGGTGCCGGCGCCGTCCAGCCGGAGAACGGGTGCGACCAGGCGCAGATCCTGGGTGCGGGCGATCCCGTTCTCGATATGGAAGCTGGCAGCGGCCTCGGCAAAGTCGGTCCGCTGCGTCTCCGCCGCGGAGCGGTCCAGACCCAGGGTCATGATCTTGCGCAGCATGCTCGCGACGTTGATCCCGAGCAGAGCACCGTCCTTGACCGTCACGCTGCCGTCGCCGCCCAACGCACCCACGAGGTCGCGCACATTGCCGCCGCGGGTCTTGAGCGCGAACCTCGCGGCGCCCTTGCCGTCGACCCGGTGCAGCCCGGCGATGGCGTCGGTCGCGGCCACCACGCTGATGCCGCTCGCGTCGAGGTCGACCGCGTAGGCCGGCGGCTCGGCCACCTCGGCGTTGAGCCTGCCCTTCAGCCCGCCGCCATAGGCCGCGAGCGACTCGATCGTCACCGTCGCCTGCTTCCGATCGGCCTCGATGCGCGTGGCGAAGGCGCCGATCTCGATCTTGCCCGCCTTCATGCCGTCGCCGCGCACCTTCAGATCGGCATCCACGGGCAGGGGCAACGGCAGGTCGATCGGCGTGTCGGGCCAGCCGGGCTCGGCCGTGCCGCCAGCCTTGGCGCCGGGTGCGGCGGCGGAGCCTTCGGGTCCAAGATAGGGCGACAGATCGAGGCGGCCGAGTGCTATGTCCCCGGTCACCTTGGGAGG
>JBGAKU010000307.1:0-4834 GCA_044224255.1 Geminicoccaceae bacterium | reverse complement strand
GATCGACCGCGACCTGACCCGAGGCTCTCATCTGATCGGCCTGGAGCTGCATCTCGCTCAGGGCGACACGGCTGGCGCTGAGCTCGACCCGGCCCTGCAGCGTCGCCGAGCCCGGCAGGCCGTCGGGCGCAGCGGCACCGACCCAGGCCAGGAGCTCGCGCGGTCCTGTGAGCTTGATGTCGAGGGCGCCGCTGGCGGCGGGTGCCCTCGTCTCGATCTCGCCGTCGAACGCGGCGGTGGCGCTGGGGACGGCGAGCGACAGCTTGATCGGGCTCCGCTCGCCCGCCACCGCACCCTGTGGGCGGTCGACGCGGCCGGTGAGTGTCGCCGGCTTGCCTTCGAAGGTCAGGCCGCCGTCGATCGCGACCGGCTGGTCGGGGCCGGCCTGCTTGACCGTGAGCGCTATCGCCTCGGCCCGCTTGCTGGTACCGGCGGCCCGGTCGTCGTAGGCGACCGACCCGTCCGAGATCCGCACGTCGCCGAGGACGAAGGGTGGGATCGCCGCCGGCGCGCCGGGCTGCGCGTCACTCGTGCCGGCGGTCTTGCCGCCGAGATCCCAGTTCCTGCGCCCGTCCTGGCCGACCTCGAGATTGGCCTCGGGCTTGGTCACGACCAGCCGGTCGACCTGGACGCGCCCGTCACGCCAGTAGGCGAGCAGATCGAGCTTGGCCTCGAGCGAGCCGACCTGCGCCAGGGCCGGAGCGCTGCCCCAGTCGGCGTTGGCGATCTTGATGTCGCTCGCGCTGATCTCGATCGGCGGCCAGGCGCGCAGCCGGAAAGGCTCGCCGATGGTCACCTGCCGCCCCGTGGCCATGGTGGCCCCGCGCTCCACCGCCCATTTCTGCAACGGCGACGGCACGAAGACCACCGCCAGGAGCAGGACCAGCACGAGCAGCAGGAGCCCGAGCACGCCGACCAACAGCTTGCGCATGGTTCATCTCCCCGGCCCGCTTCCACCGCCGATAGGGATTCACCATGGTGAAACTGTAGTGAACACGCCAGGTGCCAAGTGGCGCCGCCACGGTCGTGCAGGAGGTCGCAGGATATGCCCGAGGATGCCATGCTCGCCCGCTTCGTCGAGGCGCTTCGCTCGGTGCCCGGTCTGGCGGCGCTCGTGCTCGGTGGCTCGCGCAGCCGAGGTGCTGCCGGTCCTGCCTCCGACCATGACCTCGGCCTTTACTACGAGCCGGAGGCACCGCTCGCCGACGAGGCTGTGCGAAAACTCCCGCGTTGCCGGATCCCGCTTGGCCGCTTCAGGGTTTCACGACCTCGCCATCTTCCTTGGTGAAACTCTCCGGCCTGCGGTCGAGCAGGTCGAGCACGGCTTCCGATGGCCGGGAGAGTCTCACGCCGTTGGGCGTGACCACGATCGGCCGGTTCACCAGAATCGGGTGCTCGATCATTGCATCGAGGATCTGATCGTCGGTCTTGCTCGGGTCGAGCAGGCCGAGTTCGGCGGCCGGGGTGCCTTTCTCGCGCAGAATGTCACGCGGTCGTGCTTCCATCGCTGCGAGCAGCTCCTCGAGCTGCGGTCGCGTCCATCCCGCCTGGAGATATTCGATGACGGTTGGCTCGTAGCCGGCCGCCCGGATCATGGCGAGCGTGTTGCGTGAGGTGCCACAGGCGGGGTTGTGGTAGATCGTGATCGGGAAGTCGCTCATGCGGGACGCTCCTGTCCGAATAGCCACCCGCACAGTGCTGCTGCTACCGCAGCGCCGCCGAGTTGGGCGAGGATGAAGGCCGGAGCCGACGAGGGTGCGATGCCGGCGAAGGTATTGCTCAGCGAGCGCGCGACCGTCACAGCCGGGTTGGCGAACGACGTTGAGGCCGTGAACCAGTAAGCCGACGTGATATAGAGCCCAACGATGAACGGGGTTGCCTCTGATCGGAACCGGAGCGAACCAAGTATAGCAGCGATAAGACCGAAGGTGGCCACGCCTTCCGAGAACGCCTGCGGGGCGCCATCCCTGAACTTGGCAGAGACCTGGAGCACCGCCTCGCCGAACATTACGTGCGCCGCCCACACGCCCACGATCGCGCCGATCACCTGGACCGCGATGTAGGCGAGCGCGACCGGCGCCCTGATCTCCCTCCGCACCGCGAACACCAGGGTTACAGCCGGGTTGAAGTGCGCGCCCGAGAGCGGGCCGAACATGGTGATGAGCACCACGAGGCCCGCGCCGGTCGCGAGCGTGTTACCGAGGAGCGCGATGGCGACGTTCCCGCCCGCCAGGCGTTCGCCCATGATCCCCGAGCCGATGACGATGGCGAGAAGGAGCGCCGTGCCAAGCGCCTCGGCGGTGAGCCGGCGTGGCAGGTCGAATGGCTGGAAGGAGGCTGCGTCCTCGCACGTATGCGACAAGACGGTGAGCGTCACGACCGCACGCCCTCGGACTCGGATACGCAGCAGGCTGCGCGATTCACAACCTCAGCCAAGGGTGCGCAGATTTCGGATGCGCCCTGGCAGCAATCTTCCATGAGGAAGCCGAGCAGTCCGGCCATGCGACCGTAAGACGCCGTGTAGATAATGGATCGGCCCTCGCGCCGGGAGTCGATCAATCCGGCGTGGTTCAACAGGTTAAGATTGGCCGACAGCGTGTTCGGCGGCACGCCGAGCCGCCTCGCGATCTCACCCGCCGGGACACCGCTACTCCCCGCCTGCACCAACATACGGAAGACGGCGAGCCGGCCTTCATGGGCCAGCGCAGAAAGAGCGGTGACGGCGTGCTTGATCTCCATATTTCAACGATATTAGAAATATGGAGATTTGCCAAGCCAGAGTAACCCGATGACCGACAGCTTTCCCGCGCTCGCGCCTGAGTTCCTTGATCCGCCAAGCCTGGAGAAGCTCGCAACGGCTCGCGTGTCGTCGCACCCGCCGCGGTTCCTGCTGCTCTACGGCTCGTTACGCGAGCGCAGCTACAGCCGCTTCCTGATCGAGGAAGCCGACCGGCTGCTCCGCAGCTTCGGCGCGGAAACCCGCATCTTTAATCCGCGCGGCCTGCCGCAGCCGGACGATGCCCCGGCGAACCATCCGAAGGTGGCCGAGCTGCGCGAGCTGTCGATCTGGTCGCAGGGCCATGTGTGGTGCTCGCCCGAGCGCCATGGCGCGATGACGGGCATCTTCAAAAGCCAGATCGATTGGCTGCCGCTGGAAAGGGGTGGCGTGCGGCCAACGCAAGGGCGCACGCTCGCCGTGATGCAAGTGTCGGGCGGGTCTCAGTCGTTCAATGCCGTCAACCAGCTTCGCGTTCTCGGCCGCTGGATGCGGATGATTACCGTCCCCAATCAGTCATCGGTCGCCAAGGTCTATGAGCAGTTCGATGAGGCCGGCCGCATGAAGCCGTCCCCCTACTACGAGCGGCTCGTGGACGTGATGGAAGAACTCTACAAGTTCACGCTCCTGACCCGCGATCGGGCCGACTATCTCGTCGACCGCTACAGCGAACGGAAGGCAGAGGGACGCATTCCGCATAGCGCCGAGCACGTAGCTGCAGCCATGAGCGGGAGGTAGGTTCCTCACCAGAGGGTTGCGGAGAGTGAAGGCGGAAGCGGCAGCTATCAGTGCTGGCCTTCATCATCCACACAGCGAGCACGGTCGGAAGCGGGACATTGATCGGGACGAGCTGAACAGAGTCGCGCCGCTTCGCCATCAACGCGCCGGGTCCACGTCTAGCGCCATCACGGCGAGTTTCTGCACAGGCCGAGGGCGAGACCCATCCTTTTCCTGAGCCGCGGCGCAAGAGCCTGATCGCGCGTTTCGGCTGGGAGGCGCGGTTCGCGGTCGAGAACGCCGGCCTTGCCGTGCGCCGCGGCGAGCAGACCCATGTCGCGGGTTATGCCTATCGGGCGCTGTGCTGCGTGGCGCAGGTGCTATTCGCGCTCAACGGCCGGTACCTGATCAACGAGAAAGGTGCGGTCGGCGAGGCGGCCACCTTTCCGGTCACGATCGCGGGTCTGTCGGAAGCCCAGGTTGGGATCTGGCGGGACGTCGGGGCTGATGACCTCGCTCGCGCGCTGCGCCGGCTGCGCGGCGTCGTCGACGCGCTGGATGCGCTGCTACTATAGAGGGTTCTCGCGCAGCGGGTCGGGTGGTGAGCATGCACGCTGGATGGCAGTTCTGGATCGATCGGGGCGGCACGTTCACCGATGTGGTGGGCCGGGCACCCGACGGCTCGATCCGCATCCACAAGCTCCTGTCCGAGAACCCGGAGCAGTATCGCGACGCCGCGATCCAGGGCATCCGCGACCTGCTCGGGCTCGGCCGCGACGAGCCGCTGCCGGACGCCGCGATCGAGGCGGTCAAGATGGGCACCACCGTCGCGACCAACGCCCTGCTCGAGCGCAAGGGCACGCCGACCGTGCTCGCGATCACGCGCGGGCTCGGCGACGCGCTGCGCATCGCCTATCAGAACCGCCCGGACATCTTCGCCCGCCACATCGTCCTGCCCGAGCAGCTCTATGGCGAGGTGGTCGAGATCGAGGAGCGGCTGCGCGCCGACGGGACGGTCGAGCGGCCGCTGGACCGGGACCGCGCCCGCGCCGACCTCGAGCGTGCGTTCGCGGCCGGCTATCGCGCGGTCGCGATCGTCTTGATGCACGGCTATCGGTATCGGGAGCACGAGCTCGCCGTGGCGGAGATCGCGCGGCAGGTCGGCTTCACCCAGGTCTCGGTGAGCCACGAGGTCAGCCCACTGATGAAGCTGGTCGGCCGGGGCGACACCACCGTGGTCGACGCCTATCTCTCGCCGATCCTGCGCGAGTATGTCGACCGGGTCGCCGGTCAGACCGGCGACGTGCGGCTGATGTTCATGCAGTCCAATGGCGGGCTGGT
>JBGAKU010000306.1:0-6128 GCA_044224255.1 Geminicoccaceae bacterium | reverse complement strand
CAAATACGCCGCCGCCCGCCGCCGCGGCTCCACCCGCCTGAACCGCGGCCCGAGCCGAGCCAACAACACCGAGAACTCCTCAGCCCACGCCGAGCCATCTTCCATCGTCGCCATGGCTTCTCCTCCACGGCAACAACCCTACCACAGAATACCCGGCTGTAGTACTAGGCGACTCCCCCGGCTGCCGCGTGGCCATCAGGTGGTATCGGTTGCGGCTACTCCGGGAGAGGATCCTCGAAGGTGGGGATCGGCTGGTCCTCCAGCGCTCTGCAGCCGGCGCCGGAGCAGGCGCTGAGGGCTGCCGTCTGGCCGGCGAGCCATTCGAGCAGCCGCGGGTCGGCCGTGGCCGCGCCATTGGCCAACTCGTAGGGATCGGTCAGGCGGTCGTACAGCTCGATCTCCGCGGTGTCAGGATAGCCGACGTAGCTGAACTGCGGGGTGCGCAGGCCGATCCAGGTCGGGATGCCCGGGGCGCAGCAGCTGCTCACCTGGAACTGGACCAGGAGGTTCTGGCGCCAGCCGGAAGGTGCAGGCCGGTCCGCGCGCAGCAGGGGAGCCAGGGAACGGCCGTCCACGTCATCGGGGACCACCGCACCCGCGAGCTCGGCGATCGTCGGGGCGATGTCGATGTTGCCGACCAGATGCTGGAGCTTCGTTCCGGCAGGGATGCCGGGGCCGCGCAGGAACAAGGCCATGCGCGCGACCTCCTCGTAGGGCGCGCCCTTGGTTCCCGTGAATCGGTGCGGCCCGGAGATCCAACCATTGTCGGAGGCGAAGATGATGTAGGTATTCTCGTATTGGCCGCCCGTGGTCAGCGTGTCGATGATCGTCTTGACCGCCTTGTCGGCCGCCTGGAGCATGCGTACGCGATTACGGAAGTTCGTGTCGATAGTGGTGATCTTCGTGGATGTCAGCAACGGCAACTTGGCGACGTAGGCGGGCTTGTCGGAAACGTCGGCCTCGTTGAAGGATGGCGGACGCGGTGCGTTAACGGTCGGGAACAGGCTTGCGTCGCGTGCTGCTGGCACGAAGGGGTTGTGTGGCGCGTGCAGGCCCAGATAGAGAAAGAATGGCGTCTGCCGGGCCATCGCATCCTTGATGAACGTCACCGCCCTCGCGCGATAGACATCCGTCGCATAGTCGGTGGATTTTGCGCCGTATGACGTGAGCACGCCATTCTCGTTGAGGTTGTAGTTGTACTCACCGTCATAGGGATTGCCGGCGTAGCGCACATGCCAGTCGTCCCAGCCGGGCGGGATGTAGGTCGTGGCCTCTGGCCTGGGATAGTTGTTCATGTACTTGCCGACCAACGACGTCCGATAGCCTGCATCGTGCAGCCAGGTTGCGACGGTCGAGACGTCCTGACCCGCCGTTCGGAACGAGGTGTGGCCACTGTTTCCGTAGACTTTGGAGTTCTGCGGGTACTTGCCGCTGATGATGCCGGCCCGTGACGGTCCGCATAGCGGCACGGAGAGATAGCCCCGCTGGAACTCGGCGCCCTGATTGCGCACGAGCGTCTTGGTCCAGTTCATGTAACCGATCGGTGCGACGTCGAGATCGTCCAGCAGGATGAACACGATGTTGGGCTTGCGAGTTTGGGCCTCGGCAGGTCGGATCGCCCCGAAGCAGATCCAACTCAAAATTGAGCAAAGAAGCACGATGAAATTATGGAAAGAACCGGAGATCATGAGCTTCTTTTCCATCTTCAACCCCGAGTGACAAGGCAATTTTGCTTGTTGGTTCTAGCGACAGGATGAGTGAGTCCAGATGAGTTGGGAAGATTAAATTGTGTGATGGAATGTTGCTACGCTCGGTTTAGTTGACCCTCGTCGCTCAGGGTTCGATGGCCAAGTCGCCATGTTGATGAATGCGATTGGAGATAGAATTTCTCCAGTGTTTGTTAACAATTCGGTTATATAATAGGAATAGAGTCCGAATAGCGATATGGCCGGCAGCTTCGCGGAAGTGGGTGTCTTTTCGCGTCGGGATAGTTAGTAATCTGCTATATTAATCGTATGTGGAGTCTAGCGCAACGCTTAGGTGCTGCCGGACAAGATGTCAGCAACCTAAGATTATATTTTTCTTGACCGCTCTACCCTGCCCAGTGTTCCGTGACTTGGGGCGAACAATGGGATCAGGGAAAATGCTCCGCGAAAAAGACGAGGGGGGTCGCAAGGTAAGCTGGGGCCGACGGCGCCTGATGCGCCAGGGCCTTGCGGTGGCCGGGCTCGGCCTTTCGGCCCCATGGCCGACGATCCAGCCCGCCGCTGCCGCCATTGGCTGGGGCACCGGCCCCAGATCCGGCTTGCCGTTCTGGCTCGGCGCGCACTCCCGGCCCGACGAGATCGTCGCACTGATGCCGTCGGGGCGCGGCATCGACCTCGTCAACGATTTTGAGAATGCGCGTCCCTACTATGACGTTGCCGCGAACACGATCGCGGGCTGGCGGACTCGGACCTTTCATCGCTATCTGCTCGAGGGCAGGGCGGCCGCGATGCAGTGGGCGAGCTCGCCGTTCTGCAGCGGCGCCGGCTACCAGGTGCCGACCACATGGCCCACCAGTGCTGCGGCCATCACCTCGGCGACTTGGCTCAACGCCAGCCGCCCGCCCACCTTCACCGGAACCGAGAGCGCGGCCGAGCAGCGCGAGAAGCAGCGGCGCGTCTGGCAGATTGCCGCCAATGGCTGGCTGCAGGCGGTGTGGCGTGACAAGCTGATCGCGTTCAAGCGCGACTATTTCATCCGCTACAATCTGCGAGCTATCCGGATCATCCTCCGGATCACGCATGAGATCAATATGTCGCTGAGGTGGGGCGACACCGGATATATGCGCTCCTACTCCGTCCGAGCGCTCGATCCAGCAGCGGACGGCCCGATCGTCAAGGAGGCGCTGCGTCGTTACATCGGCGTGTTTCTCGATGTCTTCGGCACGGTACAGTCATCGATTCCGAACGACTACGCCTATCGCGACGACCAGCTCTGGCCCTATTGGTGCCCGCTCAAGGACCACAGCGGTGGCTTCGACTCGCGCGTGACGTGCCCGGACAATGCCAAGCTGGTCGGACCGGACTATTACGACCACTGGCCGGCAAGCATGACCCCCGCCGAGTGGAGCACCAACATCCTGCGCAGGTCGAAGCAGGGCTGGCCGATCGGGCTGGCGACGTGGCGGGACTGGGCGAGGTCTAAAGGTCGGCTCCTCGCCATCGGCGAGTGGGGCCTGATGGCGACCACGATGACCGAGACCGGCCAGCGGCCGAGCTACGAAGGCTGGGACAACCCGACCTTCATCACCTACTTCCTGGAATTCTGCCGCGCCAACGCGGGGGACATCGCCTTCGCCTGCTATTTCAACAAGGACGTCGTCAGCTCGACCAGCTTGCCGGCGCACTTGATCGGCCCATGGGCCGGCCTGAGCGATAGCACCGTGGCGTGCGAGCGAACCCCGCCGGGCGACCTGAACCGATGCGGCGCGCGCGCGTTCGCCCGATGGATGGCGGGCACGAGCTAGCTGACCGAGCCAATCAGCTCGCAATCGGCAAACTGGGACACTTCGCTCGCGAGCTGGCGGCGGTTGCAGGCATTCCAGACGGAGCGCCGGCGGCGTCACGGGGCCGCGGCGTTCTCCAGCGTGCGACAGGTGTCGCCGGCGCAGGCGGCAAGGCTGGTCGTCATACTGTCCAGCCGCGACAGCAGTGAAGCCGATGCCTTGAACGCGATGTTGTCGCGCTGGGGGGAATCCACGCTCGTGTCGTAGAGGTCGCGCAATGCGAACTCCGGATAGCGCGCGTAGGTGTAGCGCGCGGTACGCACCCCGATAAAGCTTTGGGCGGGGTTCGAGCGGGTGACGCCGCTCGGCTTCCAATGGATGATCGGCAGCCAGTTGCGCCAGCTCGCCGGCGCGCTCGTTCCCAGCACCGGCACGAGCGAGCGGCCGTCGACCGTGATATCGGGAACCGCCGACGCCCAGGCGGCGAAGGTGGGGGCGAGATCGGCCAGGCTGACCAGACGGTTGACGACCGAGCCCGGCCGCACGCCCGGGCCACTGATCATCAGCGGCACCCGGATGTCCTCCTCGAAATCGGTCTCCTTGCCGCCATTCACCGTATCGGTCAGCCGGTGCTGGCCCATGTGATAGCCGTTGTCGGAGGTGAACACGAAGTAGGTGCTCGACAGCAGCCCCATCTGCTCGACCTTGCGGTAGAGATCGCGCACCGCTTCATCAACCGCCTGCAGCGAACGCAATCGGTTGCGGTAGAGCTCGTCCATCACGGCGATGCGCGCGTCGGTGATCAGGGACAGTTGCAGGAAGGGCGCTTTGTCGCGGACATCGCGCTCATTGAAGCTCGAGGTCCGCGGCACGGTCCGATCCCCGAACAGCGCGGCGTGGCGTGTAGCCGGAATCGAGGGTGCGTGCGGGGCCGTCGTGGAGAGCAGCAGGAAGAACGGTTTGCCGTCCCCGGCCGCCCGCTCGATGAACGCCAGCGCCTTGGCCGCGATCACGTCGGTGAAGTAGCCGGTCGAGCCGTCGTTGGTGTAGGAGATCAGCGCGCCGTTCTCGTTGAGGACGTAGCTGCTGTTGGTGTTGCCGGACACCGGCACGGCCCAGTCGGTCCAGCCGGGCGGGACATAGGTCGGGGTTTGCGACTCGGGATACCGGTTGAGATACTTGCCGAACAGCGCGGTCCGGTAGCCGGCATTCGCCAGCCAGACGGCGATCGTCGAGCGTTCGCCGTTGACCTGGGTAAAATAGGGATACCAGTTCTGGATCATCCGCGTGTTATGCGCGTACCGCCCGGTGAGGATGGTTGCGCGGGACGGACCACAGAGCGGCACGTTCACGTAGGCCCGCGAGAAGGTCACGCCGGCAGCTGCGATCAGCTGCGTCATGTACGGCATGACCGATGGTTGCAGAGTGGTGATTCCGCGATCCAGATCGTCGGTGAGGACAAAGACGATGTTGGGCGCGGTCTGCGCCGAGACCGCGGTCGAACTCAACCCGAAGCAACATAATATGGCGACCAATGCCGAAAGATGCCTGCCCGCATGCCCCGCAGACCGCCATCGCCAGTTGAACATTTTATCACCGTTATTCTATTGTTAATACAATCGTACTCTATAGTCGACGCGACGACGCGCAATCGATATAAAAGCGAATATTGGCCCGTATTTATCATCTCTCGGTAGGAAAGTCGCAACTGCCGCGGCGGCCTTCCCGGCCGGGCGCGGAGGCGGTTGACCAAGGAGCGCCGGCGGCGCAGCCTGCGGCGGGCTGCAGCTGGCAGGGACGCGTCGGTGTTCGAGCCGTTTATCCTGGTGATCGAGGCGTTCGCCGACCGGCTCGGGCGGAACTACCGGGCGGTGTTCGGCAAGAGCGAGCCCGACCATGCGCCGATCATCCGGGCGACGGCGCGGCTGGCGCTGGAGCGCATCGCCGGCACCGACGCGGTCTATCACGATGTGCTGCACACGCTGTTCGTGACCGACGTCGGCCAGCAGATCCTGCGCGGGCGGGCGATGAGCCAGCTGGTGAGCCCGACCGACTGGCTGCACTTCACCGCCGCCACGTTGCTGCACGATGTTGGCTATCTGCGGGGCATCTGTCCGGGCGACATCCAGGGCCGTTACGTCATCGACGCGATCGGCGGCACGGTCACAGCTCCACGCGGCTCGACCGACGCCTTCCTGGCGCCGTGGCATGTCGAGCGCGGCAAGATGTTCGTCCGCCACCGCTGCGCCGGCATTCCATATCTCGACGTGGAACGGATCTGCCGGGCGATCGAGCTCACCCGCTTTCCTGTGCCGGAGGACGGCGACCATGGCGAGACCGACAGCGAGGCAGCGCTGGTGCGCTCGGCCGACCTGATCGGCCAGCTCGCCGATCCCGCCTATCTTCGCAAGCTTGCCGCACTCTGGTTCGAGCTGCGCGAGATCGGGCTCACCGACAAGATGGGCTGCCAGGATCCAGCCGATCTCGCCGAGCAGTATCCCCGCTTCTTCTGGCAGCGCGTCGAGCCCTATGTCGGCCCGGCCCTGGCCTATCTCGAGAAGACGGCGCAGGGTCGGCTGTGGGTGGCGCAGCTCTATGCGCATGTGTTCGTCGAGGAGCACGCCCGGGGCCGCATGGG
>JBGAKU010000305.1:0-6117 GCA_044224255.1 Geminicoccaceae bacterium | reverse complement strand
GACGGCGAGGAGGGTGGCATCCGGCAGTTCGGCGACCGCGCCGAGCCCCAAGAGATTGCCCGAGCCGTCGAGCAGCACCGCGCTGCCGGTGGGCGGCAGCAGTGCCATGACCTCCAGGAACGGATCGGCCGGGTCGCCTTTCCCGGCGAGCCAGCCGCGGGCGATCACGACATCGCGCGCGGTGCGGCTGGCGAGGGCCGCGACCGGCTCGCCGAGGCGCAGGTCGGCGAAGCTGCGGTAGCCGGTCACCGGGCTGAGCGGCCCCTCCGCCACCGTGAGGCGGCAGAGCTGGCCGTCGTCGCTCCGGGCGACGGTGGCGCGGCGGTATTTGTTGTGGCGGACGAGGCCGACGCGCTTCTTGCCCGCGACGGCCGCGCAGTCGGCGAGCAGCGTGTCGGGCGCTACCGCCACGGCGGCACCGCGGATCATCGCCGAGCGCAGGTCGGCCTTGCGTTTGGGCGCATCCGGCACGATGCCCCAGATCGCGCGCGTGGCTTGGCGCTCGCCCTGCGGATCCACGGCCGGTCCGTCATTGCCGACGCCGATGGTGCAGCCGCCCAGGCACAGCGCGATCACGGCGCTCGCTCCGACCCGCATCCTGTGCCTCCCCAGGCCTTCCGCCCGACATCGGCAGACCGTGAGGGCCCCACCTTCGCCCCGTGCTGCCCTGCGGGGGTGCGGAATCGATGCGTGCGCCTATCTTTGTATGGGCTGGCGGCGTGCCGCCTCCCGCCGCTATATGCGGCGCAACAACTCCGTTCCTTGAGGTGAGTGATGAGCGACGACCCGCGTCCCGCGACGGTCGAGGCCCTCACGTTCGACGATGTGCTCCTGGAGCCCGGCTATTCCGAGGTCCTGCCGGGGCAGGTCGACGTGCGCACGCGGCTGACTCGAGAGATCGAGCTCGGCATTCCCCTGATCTCGGCCGCGATGGACACGGTGACCGAGGCGCCGATGGCGATCGCCATGGCGCAGAACGGCGGCATCGGCATCCTGCACAAGAACCTCGCCGTCGAGGAGCAGGCGAGCCAGGTCCAGCAGGTGAAGAAGTTCGAGGCCGGCATGGTGGTGAACCCGCTGACGGTCCGGCCGGAGACGCCGATCAGCGAGGCGCTCGACCTGATGGACCGGCACCAGATCTCCGGCTTGCCGGTGGTCGAGGGGCCGAGCGGCCGGCTCGTCGGCATCCTGACCCATCGCGACGTGCGCTTCGTGCCACGCAGCGAGCGGCCGGTGCGCGAGCTGATGACCGCCGAGCGCCTGATCACGGTCCGCGAGGGGGTGAGCCGCGGCGAGGCCATGGCGCTGCTTCACGAGCATCGGATCGAGAAGCTGCTCGTGGTCGACGAGGCCTACAGGCTGGTCGGGCTGATCACGGTCAAGGACATCGAGAAGGCGCAGCGCTTCCCGAACGCGTGCAAGGACAGCCAGGGTCGGCTGCGGGTCGGTGCGGCGGTCGGCACAGGTGCGGCGGGGCTCGAGCGCGCCGAGGCGCTGATCGCCGCCGGTGCGGACGTGATCGTGGTCGACACGGCGCACGGCCATTCGCGCGGCGTGATCGACAGCGTCGCCAGGGTTCGGCGGCTGTCCAACGCCACCCAGATCGTCGCCGGCAACGTCGCGACCGCGGATGCGGCCTTGGCCCTGGTCGAGGCCGGTGTCGACGCGGTCAAGGTCGGCATCGGCCCCGGCTCGATCTGCACCACGCGCGTGGTCGCCGGCGTGGGCGTGCCCCAGCTCACCGCGATCATGGGGGCGGCCTCGGCCTGCCGGCCGCGTGGCGTGCCGGTGATCGCCGACGGCGGGATCCGCTTCTCCGGCGACCTCGCCAAGGCGATCGCCGCCGGCGCCGACTGCGCCATGCTGGGGTCGATGTTCGCCGGCAGCGAGGAGGCGCCCGGCGAGGTCATCCTCTATCAGGGCCGCTCCTACAAATCCTACCGCGGCATGGGCTCGCTGGGTGCGATGGCCCGCGGCTCGGCCGACCGCTACTTCCAGCAGGAGGTGCGCGACACGCTCAAGCTCGTTCCCGAGGGGATCGAGGGCCGCGTTCCCTATCGCGGCCCGGTCGCGAACATCATCCACCAGCTGGTCGGCGGCCTGCGGGCGGCGATGGGCTACACCGGCAATGCGGACCTGCGCGCGATGCAGAGCGGATGCCGGTTCCTGCGCGTGTCGCAGGCCGGTGTTCGTGAGAGCCACGTTCACGACGTCGCGATCACCCGCGAGGCGCCGAACTACCGGCAGGAGTCCGCAGGCGGCTGAGCCGGCTCAGGCGGCACCCCCAAGCAGCGCCTCCACGTTGGCGCGCGTCGACGGCTCCAGCGGCAGCCCGCGGTCGTTGGCTGCCTGAACGGCGTCGGCGACGACGAGATCGAAGCGCTCCAGGGCGGAGGTCACGACCAGTCGCGTGCCGCCGCCGCGCAGCTCGAGCTCCAGCCAGCCACGCCCGTTGCGTCGGGTGCCGAACCAGCGCAGCCGAAGGCCTTCGAGCTCGCCCCAGCGCACCTGGCGCGCATCGCTGCCGACTAAGGACACGCCGTTGCGGTCGAGGCGCAGGCGGGAATGCTGCCGCCGCCAGGTCTGCCAGAGGAACAGCGCGAACAGGCAGGACAAGGCCAGCAGGCCGAAGCCGATCGGCCAGGTCGGCCGCATCGTCAGCAGTGGCAAGCAGGACAGGGCCAACCCGGTCCATCCGCGGAAATAGTCCGCTAGCATCGCCACCCGGCGATAGGCGAGCTCGACTTCACCTGACGGGGTACCATGGTGCATCGAGCTGTCGGTTCCCGAGTAAACCGTCTGCGTCATTTACCTCTGCCAAACAGCCTTGTCGTCAGATCGTGGCTGGCCATCGATAAGGTGCATCGAGCTGGCCGGCGCGGCAACCGGGGCGGCCCGTGGTGCTGCGGGCTTGGGCGGAACCCTGGGGCAGGGATGCCCGTTTGCAACATGGGCGCTGGTTGTGGGTCTGACTGTCAACCCCGTGGAGTATGAGGCCCGGTCGCCGACGGCCGGGGAGCTTGCATGCCTGCTTGCGCACGACCTTCGCACACCCCTCAACGCGATACGCGGCTTTGCCGAGCTGATGCTGGGCGGGGCCGCTGGCCCCTTGAGTAGCGAGGCGATTGAGCTTCTGGTCGAGATCGCCTGCGCGGGTCGCGCGCTGGAGGAAGCGGTGCTTTGCGCGCAGGAGCTCGGCGAGCCTTGCATGACGGCGGGGGAGGGCACATTATGTGGAATGCGCGCCCTGCTTGCCGAGACGGGCTTCGTGATCGGGCGATGTGACATGCCCGGGGCGGCCGAGGTAGCGGGCGAACCCGCGGGTTGGCGTCGGTTGCTCGGCACCTGCCGGGACCACCTCCGCGAGGCGACGGGCGCGGGATCCTTTTCGGCCGAGCTTCGTTTCGTTGGCGAGGGGCCGGTCGAGCTGGTACTGGGCGCCGACCGTCATACCGGGCGGCCGGTAAGCGCATTGCGCGAACGGCTTGTGCGAAGGCTCGCGGCTTCGCAGCGCGCCGTCCTGGCGTCGGAGCCGCCGCATCGACCGGTCAGACTGATCCTGCCACGGGAACTGTCGGGTTGAGGTGAAACGGTGTTGTGGAGCGGCGGGGCGTAGCCGCAGGAGGTCCGGAGTCTTTTCTCTTGATTTTCCGAGAGCTAGCGTTAACGGTGCTACAACAATGTGGAACCAGTTTCGCTGCCAATTGCCGCGCTCCGTCGGCAATGTATGCGGGCCACAGGACGGGCGGCGCAAGGTTCGAAGCATAAGGTGACTGCGAACGCCGTTGCGTGGCCGGTTGGTCCGGTCGCGGACGCGTAAGACGCCGGCGGCCGAGTTGCACCACGGCCGCAGGTTGGGATGTCGGTGCAGTCGGTACACCCCATGGATGAAGTCTGGTAATGTTCCCTTTTCGCCGTAACGGTCCGAAGAAGCGCGGCAAAGGCGGTGGCGGTGGTGGCGGTGGACGTCGGCATCACGATGGCGGCGGCGCCAACCGTCGGATTCCCGGCTCCGCGGCCGAGCTTCTCGGCATGATGCAGCCGACCACCAAGGCTCTGGCCCAGATGCTGGCCGGCAACGCCAAGACCTCCGGCCAGCTGGTTCATGCCCGCAATGTCCTGGCCCAGGCTAACCGCATGGTCGAGGAGCGGATGCCCGACCGCCTGCCGCCGGCGGCGCGCGAGCAGTTCTTCGAGCAGCTGGCGCTGCTCAAGCTGACCATCGCCGACGCCGAGGAGGGTGCCGCGGCACACGAGGAGTTCGAGGAGGTCGCGGCTCGTCCCGCGCCTGTCGTCGACCCGGCACGGCTGCGCGAGGTGGCCCTGCGTCTTGCCACGGCCGAGCCCGTGCCCGTGGTCCGCGCGGCACCGCCCGTCGAGGAGGAGCCCGAGGAGCTACCGTCCCGCATGGAGGTGACCAGCGGTTTCTCGCGCCCGCAGCCGGCCCGCCCCGAGCGCGAGCCGGCCGAGGCCGCCGCCAATGGCGAGGCCTCGGGTACGGGGCCCCGGCGCGAGCGGCTCCGGTTGAAGCCGGTCCAGCGTCCCGCACCCGTCACCGACGCCTGAGACATCCGCTGCGGCCGTGCACCCGGCGGTTCGACCGGGTATTTTGCCGTTTGTCCGACCCCTCGATTGCACTATGCTCTTGGCGTCAGCGCGGCGTTGGGACCTAGCGACTTGGGGATGAGCGACAAGCCTCCGATCCGCATCGACTCGCCCAAGGGCGATGTCGTCACCAAGACCCGTGCCAAGACGCAGCGGCCCTCGCTCTATAAAGTGCTGCTGCTCAACGACGACTACACTCCGATGGAGTTCGTCATCCTCGTGCTCGAGCGGTTCTTTTCAAAGAGCCGCGAGGATGCGACCCGTATCATGCTTCATGTGCACCACAATGGGGTCGGTGTGTGCGGGGTCTATACCTTCGAGGTGGCCGAGACCAAGGTGGCCCAGGTGATGGAGTTTGCCCGCCAGCACCAGCACCCGCTGCAGTGCACCATGGAGAAGGAGTGACGCGGTGCGGTGCCGCCCGCCCGGCTGCCGCGATGAACCTCTCGAGGACGACAGGTGATGCCGATGCTCTCCCGAACACTCGAGAAGACCCTGCGCCGGGCCCTCGCTCTGGCCAATGCCCGCCAGCATGAGTACGCCACCCTCGAGCATCTTCTGATGGCGCTGACGGAGGATCAGGACGCTCTGGCGGTGCTTAAGGCCTGCGCGGTCGAGATCGAGCGGCTGCGCGCCAGCCTGATGGATTTCCTCGACCACGAGCTGTCGGGCCTCGCGGTCGAGGGCTCGGCCGAGGCCAAGCCGACCGCGGGCTTCCAGCGCGTGATCCAGCGCGCGGCGATCCACGTCCAGTCCTCTGGCCGGCAGGAGGTGACGGGCGCCAATGTCCTGGTCGCCCTGTTCTCCGAGCGCGAGTCGCATGCCGTGTTCTTCCTGCAGGAACAGAACATGACGCGGCTCGACGCGGTGAACTACATCGCCCATGGTATCGCGAAGAAGGCGGGCTTGAGCGAGGAGCGTCGCGTGCGTGGCGCGGACGAGCAGGAGACGCAGGAGAAGCGCGAGACCACGGAAGCGCTGACGGCCTATTGCGCCAACCTCAACGTGAAGGCGCGCGAGGGCCGGATTGACGTCCTGGTCGGGCGCGAGCAGGAGATCGAGCGCACGATCCAGATTCTGTGCCGCCGCTCCAAGAACAATCCCCTGTTCGTCGGCGATCCCGGCGTTGGCAAGACCGCGATCGCCGAGGGCCTGGCGCTGCGGATCGTGCAGGGCGAGGTGCCGGAGGTCCTCAAGGACGCGATCATCTACGCCCTCGACCTCGGCGCCCTGCTCGCCGGCACGCGCTATCGCGGCGACTTCGAGGAGCGGCTCAAGGCCGTCCTGTCCGAGCTTGAGGCCAGCAGGCACGCGATCCTGTTCATCGACGAGATCCACACCGTGATCGGCGCCGGTGCGACCAGCGGCGGCTCGCTCGACGCCTCGAACATCCTCAAGCCGGCGCTGGCCAGCGGCGATCTGCGCTGCATCGGCTCGACCACCTACAAGGAGTTCCGCAACTACTTCGAGAAGGACCGGGCGCTGGTCCGGCGTTTTCAGAAGATCGACATC
>JBGAKU010000304.1:0-6130 GCA_044224255.1 Geminicoccaceae bacterium | reverse complement strand
AGATGAGCTACTTCCTGCAGCAACTGATCAACGGCCTGACCCTGGGCTCCATGTATGGGCTGATCGCGATCGGCTACAGCATGGTCTACGGTATCATTGGCATGATCAATTTCGCCCATGGCGAGATTTACATGATCGGTGCGTTCCTGACGGTCATCGTCTTCACGCTCCTCGGCATGATCGGCCTGACCTGGGTGCCGCTGGCGCTGCTCACCGTCCTGATCGTCGCCATGCTGATCACCGCCACCTATGGCTGGACCGTCGAGCGCATCGCCTACCGTCCCCTGCGCGGCTCGTTCCGCCTGGCACCCTTGATCTCGGCGATCGGCATGTCGATCTTCCTGCAGAACTATGTCCAGATCGTGCAGGGTGCCAATGTCAAGCCGCTGCCGCCCAAGATCACCGGCGGCTTCACCTTCGGCGCCGGCACCGATTTCCCGGTCCAGATCGGCTACACCCAGATCTTCGTCATCCTGCTCACCCTGATCCTGATGGCGGTGTTCTCGCTCGTCATCGCGCGCACGCCTCTGGGCCGCGCCCAGCGCGCCTGCGAGCAGGACCTGAAGATGGCGGGCCTCTGCGGCGTCAACGTCGACCGCACGATCTCCTTGACCTTCGTCATGGGTGCGGCGCTCGCGGCCGTCGCCGGGATGATGGCTGCACTCTATTACGGCGTGATCGACTTCTTCATCGGCTTCCTCGCAGGCGTGAAGGCGTTCACGGCCGCGGTGCTGGGCGGCATCGGCTCGATCCCCGGCGCCATGCTGGGCGGGCTCGTGCTCGGCCTGATCGAGGCGTTCTGGTCCGGCTATTTCAGCATCCAGTACAAGGACGTGGCCGCGTTCGGCATCCTCGTCGTCGTGCTGATCTTCCTGCCTACGGGGCTGCTCGGCCGGCCCGAGATCGAGAAGGTCTAGGCCGATGGCCACCAGCGCCGCCCCGACAGCCCCTGCCGCGGCCGGCATGTCGCCGGTGCTCAAGGACGCCCTGCTCGCTGCCTTCGTCACCTTCGTGCTCCTGACGCCGATGCTCGGCATGCGGACCGCCAGCGGACCGGGCGGGATGACCCTCGAGTTCCATTTCGAGTGGGTCTTCCTGTTCACCGCGCTCGTGTTCGCGGGCCGGCTCGCCCTCTCGACGCTGCGCGGCAGCGGCCGAAGTTTCGCGCTGCCGGAGGGGCTCAAGTCCGCCGGACAGGCATTGGCCGGCCAATCGCGCTGGATCGCGGCCGCCGGCCTGGTCTTCGCCTTCGTCCTGCCGTTCCTGCCGTTCTCGAACCGCTACATCGTCGACGTGGCCACCACCGTGCTGATCTACGTCATGCTCGGCTGGGGCCTCAACATCGTGGTCGGGCTCGCCGGGCTGCTCGATCTCGGCTACGTCGCGTTCTACGCCGTTGGGGCCTATTCCTACGCGCTGCTGGCACAGACCTTCGACCTCGGCTTCTGGGTCTGCCTGCCGCTCGCCGGTCTGTTCGCTGCCACCTTCGGCATGCTCCTGGGCTTTCCCGTCCTGCGCCTGCGCGGCGACTATCTCGCCATCGTCACGCTCGGCTTCGGCGAGATCATCCGGATCGTGCTGCTGAACTGGTACAACGTGACCGGCGGCCCCAACGGGCTGTCCAACGTCCCGCGCCCGAGCTTCTTCGGCTTCCCCTTCGAGCGCAATCCCGAGGAGGGGGTCACCGCCTTCCACCAGCTGTTCGGCCTGCAGTTCAACAGCCAGCACCGTATCGTCTTCCTCTACTTCCTGATCCTGGTGCTGGCGCTGATCACCAACTTCGTCGTGCTGCGGCTGCGCCGCCTGCCGATCGGCCGCGCCTGGGAGGCGTTGCGCGAGGACGAGATCGCCTGCAAGGCGCTGGGCATCAACCCGACCAACACCAAGCTCACCGCCTTCGCGCTCGGCGCCATGTTCGGCGGGTTCGCCGGCTCCTTCTTCGCCACCCGGCAGGGCTTCATCAGCCCGGAGAGCTTCACCTTCATCGAGAGCGCCACGATCCTCGCGATCGTCGTGCTCGGTGGCATGGGCAGCCAACTCGGGGTGGTCCTCGCCGCCATGCTCCTGGTCGTCCTGCCCGAGATGGCGCGCGGCTTCGCCGAGTATCGGATGCTGCTGTTCGGGGCGGCCATGGTGGCGATCATGGTGTGGCGGCCCGGCGGGCTCCTCGGCCATCGCGATCCCACGATCCGCTTGCACCCGGCGGGCGGTGGAGGTGCGGGATGAGCGGCAGCCCCATCGTCGAGGTCGCGCATCTCACGATGCGATTTGGCGGGCTGGTCGCCATCAACGACCTCAACTTTGCCGCCTATGCCCGGGACATCACCGCGATCATCGGCCCGAACGGGGCGGGCAAGACCACGGTCTTCAACTGCCTGACCGGCTTCTATCGCCCGACGGTTGGCGAGCTCACCTTCCACGGCGTCAACGGCCCCGTCCTTCTGGAGCAGAAGGACGGCTTCATGATCCCGCGCGAGGGTCTGGCGCGCACCTTCCAGAACATCCGCCTGTTCGCCCACATGAGCGCGCTCGAGAATCTGATCGTGGCGCAGCACAACCGGCTGATGAAGGCGTCCGGCTTCAGCCTGCTCGGGCTGCTCGGTGTCCAGTCCTACCGCGCGGCGGAGCACGAGGCCGTCGAGCTTGCCAAGTTCTGGCTCGATCGGACCGGCCTCACCAGCAAGGCCGACTGGAACGCCGGCGCCTTGCCCTACGGCGACCAGCGCAAGCTCGAGATCGCCCGCGCCATGTGCACCCGGCCGAAGCTGCTCTGCCTCGACGAGCCCGCAGCCGGCCTCAATCCGCGTGAGACCGCCGACCTGTCCCAGTTGCTCAAGAGCATCCGCGACCAGCAGGACGTATCGATCCTCCTGATCGAGCACGACATGGGCATGGTCATGTCGATCTCCGACCACATCGTCGTGCTCGATTACGGCAAGAAGATCGCCGACGGCACGCCCGAGCAGGTCCGCACCGACGAGGCCGTGATCAAGGCCTATCTCGGCGAGGCCGAATCGGACGAGCTGCCGCCGGAGGTCGCCTCCGATCTCGCCGAGGCGGGGACGCACTGATGCTGCACCTGGAGACTGTCCACACCTTCTACGGCAACATCGAGGCCCTCAAGGGCGTCTCCGTCGATGTCGAGCAGGGCCAGATCGTGACGATCATCGGCTCGAACGGCGCCGGCAAGTCCACGCTGCTGATGACCATCTGCGGCAGCCCCAAGGCGGCTCGGGGCCGCGTGATGTTCGAGGGGCAGGACATCAGCCGGCTCGCCACCTACGACATCGTCAAGCTCGGCATCAGCCAGTCGCCGGAGGGACGGCGGATCTTCCCGCGCATGACCGTCTGGGAGAATCTCCAGATGGGCTCGGTGCCGAACCAGGGGCAGTGGTTCGACCAGGACGTCGAGAAGGTCTTCACCCTGTTCCCGCGCCTGAAGGAGCGCATCCACCAGCGGGGCGGCACCCTGTCGGGCGGCGAGCAGCAGATGCTCGCGATCGGTCGTGCCCTGCTGGCGCGGCCTCGCCTGCTGCTGCTCGATGAGCCCTCGCTCGGCATCGCACCGATCCTGGTGCAGCAGATCTTCAGGGCGATCGTCGAGATCAACCGCACCGACGGCCTCACCATCTTGCTGGTCGAGCAGAACGCCTACCAGGCGCTGAAGATCGCCCACCGCGGCTACGTGCTCGCCACTGGCCGGATCCTGATGTCCGGCACCGGCCGCGAGCTGCTCGCCAACCCCGAGATCCGCGCGGCCTATCTTGAGGGAGGGCACTGAGCATGCACGCTCTAGCGGCCCTCCTCGGCACCACGCCATCCGTGTTCATCGGCCTGACGGTGATCCTGGTGGGCGGGGCGGCAATTCTGACCGGGCGGGCCGTGGCCAACAACTGGAAGCCGGCTTGGCAGGTGGTCGCCGCCTGCTTCGGGCTCGCCCTGGCCAACCGGTTCCTGACCTACGCCCTGTTCCAGGGCGAGCTGCTGAGCATCTTGGGCCTGCTTGTCAGCTTCCTCGTGCTGACCGCGATGGGTCTGGCCGCATGGCGCATGACCCAGGTGGCGAAGTTCGTGGGCCAATATCCGTGGCGATACAGGCGGACCTCACCGTTTGCGTACGAGGAGTTGAGCAATCGGTAGGGTCGGGGCAGATTGGGCGATTGCGCTTGTCAAGCTTCTGCGACTCCACGAATAATCCGCCCCCGAGCGACGTGGCCCGGCGACGACAGGTTGCCGGCCCTCGACATGCTGTTCACGCAAGGGAACCAACGATGTCTCGGATCTCCAACTTGCTGCTGGGCGCTTCGACCCTCGTGCTGCTCGGCAGCGGGGCCGCTTGGGCGGACGTGACCATCGCCACCGCCGGGCCGATGACCGGCCAGTACGCGGTGTTCGGCGAGCAGATGAAGCGCGGCGCCGAGCTGGCGGTGAAGGACATCAACGCCAAGGGCGGCGTGAACGGCGAGCAGCTGGTGCTGCAGATCGGCGACGACGCCTGCGATCCGAAGCAGGCGGTGGCGGTCGCCAACCAGTTCGTCAACGAGGGCGTGGTCTTCGTCGCCGGTCATTTCTGCTCGGGCTCGTCGATTCCGGCCTCGGCGGTCTACAACGAGGAGGGCATCCTGCAGATGACGCCCGCCTCGACCAACCCGCAGCTCACCGAGCAGGGTTTCGAGAACGTGTTCCGCACCTGCGGTCGCGACGACATCCAGGGCAAGTATGCCGCGAACTACGTCGTCGACAACAAGGTCGGCAGCAAGGTTGCGATCCTGCACGACAAGACCGCCTATGGCAAAGGGCTCGCCGACGAGTTCAAGAAGGAGCTCAATAACCTTGGCGTCACGGAGGTGATGTACGAGGCGATCACCGCGGGCGACAAGGACTTCACCGCGCTGATCACCAAGATGAAGGAAGCCGGCGTCGACTTGATCTATCTCGGCGGCTATCACACCGAGGCGGGACTGATCACCCGCCAGTCGCGCGAGCAGGGCTTCGAGGCCAAATTGATGTCCGGCGACGCGCTGGTCGACAAGCAGTACTGGGAGATCACCGGCCCGACCGGCGAGGGCACCATGATGACCTTCGCGCCTGATCCGCGCAAGAAGGCGACCGCCGCCGACGTCGTCGCCGAGTTCAAGGCGGCAGGCTACGATCCCGAGGGCTACACGCTTTACACCTATGCGGCGATCCAGGCTTTTGCCGATGCGGCCAACAAGGCCGGCTCGACCGATCCCGAGGCCGTCGCCAAGGCGCTGCGGGAAGGCGGCTACGAGACGGTGCTTGGTTCGCTGTCCTTCGACGAGAAGGGTGACGTGAAGAATCCCGAGTACGTCATGTACGTCTGGAAGGACGGCCAGTACGGCGAGCTCGGCGGCTGATCGGCCGCATCCGTCCATTGGACCAGGGAGCCGGGCCTGCGGGCCCGGTTCTCGTTTCGAACCTTGACCCACGGCGATCCGCACCGGTAGAGGAAGAAAATTGGCTAGCTTTCTTCCTGGAGCGGCGTGTGACGCTGAACATCAAGGATCCGGAGACTGATCTCATGGTCCGCCAGCTCGCGGAGCTCACGGGCGAGAAGATCACTGATGCAGTCAAGGTCGCGGTGAGGGATCGCCTGACCAAGGAGCGGCGGCGGCGCGATCGCGGTGATGTCGACCGAATTCAAGCCATCGTTCGCGCCTATCAGAACAAGCCGGTCGTGGATCTGCGGGCGCCGGATGATGTCCTCTACGACCAGGACGGTTTGCCGCGATGATGGTGGTCGACTCCTCGGCGATCGTGGCGGTCTTTCTCAGCGAGCCTGAAGCCGGGGTGATGTGCGACCTGCTGGGCGCGGCGGACGAGGCGAGGATGTCGGCGGCAAATCTGGCCGAATGCCACATCGTTCTCGATAACCGCACCGGGGACGACAATGGCGAGCTTCTGCGTGCCCTGCTGTTCGAATTTGGCATCGCGATCGAGCCCGTTACCGCCGGTGACGCATGGGTCGCGGCCGAGGCTTACCGTCGGTTCGGTCGTAGGCGACACCGCGCGGCGCTCAACCACGGCGACTGCTTTGCCTACGCGCTCGCGAGGAGCCTCGACGCCCCGCTCCTGTTCAAGGGTGACGACTTCCGCCATACCGACATCA
>JBGAKU010000303.1:0-6150 GCA_044224255.1 Geminicoccaceae bacterium | reverse complement strand
GGGCGCCGCCGATGAAAAGGCGATCACCGCGCACTGGGAGGACGTGCTCCGTCTTGCGGCGTCGGTGCGCACCGGGACGGTCAGCGCCTCGCTCATGCTCAAGCACCTCGGCGCCTACCCGCGCCAGAACGGCCTTTCGCTGGCGCTGCGCGAGATCGGCCGCATCGAGCGCACGCTGTTCACCCTCGACTGGCTGGAGAAGCCGGATCTCCGCCGGCAGGCGACGGTGGAACTGAACAAGATGGGATATCCCGGCCGGCCTGGGGGTAGACCCGTGGCCTTTGTAGCCTGACGCTGGGACGCGGCCCTCGTGCCGCCCACCAGGCAGGAGGCGTTCATGCTCTACGTTGGTCTCGACGTGTCGATGCGGCGGACTGCCATTTGTATCCTCGCCGCCACGGGCAAGGTCGTGCGCGAAGTGTCCGTGGCGACCATCCCCGCGGCGATCGCCGCGGCCGTCGGGGCAGCCGGGGGCAAGGTCGAGCGGGTCGGGCTGGAGGCGGGCATGGGGTCGGCTTGGCTTGCGCGAGGGCTGCTGGCCGCAGGCCTACCGGTGATCGTCATCGAGGCGGCGCATGCGGCTGGCGTGCTCAGAGCTGGCTTCCGCAACAAAACCGACCGGAACGACGCCCGCGGCATCGCGGACCTGATGCGGGTCAACAAGTTCCGCGCCGTGTGGGTGAAATCGCCGGCAGCCCGACGCGACCGTGCTCTGCCGACGGTGCGCGAGCGGCTGCGCGGTCAATCGCTCGACGCTCGCAACACGATGTGGGCGATGCTGCAGGCCGAAGGGCTCGATCCCCCAGGGCTGTCGAACCCTGCCTTCGCCGCTCTGGTGGCCGAAATGCTCGAAGATCAGGAGCTCGGACCGCTGCTGCGACCCCTGGCGGTCGTCGTCGAGCTGCCCGAGCGGCAGCTGGTCGAGCTCGACCAAGGAGATCGCCAAGCGTGCGAGGGCCAGCTCGGCATGCAGCCGCCTGATGACGGTCCCCGGCGTGGGACCGCTGGTGGCGCTGACCTACGCATCCGGGCTCGACGCGCCAGGGCGGTTCCGCAGCGCCCGGACCGTCGGCGCCCATTTCGGCCTGACCCCGCGGCGCTTCCAGTCCGGCGAGATGGATTGGTCCGGGCGAATCAGTCGTGCCGGTGACCCTGCGGTGCGCCGCGCGCGCTATCAAGCCGCGACCGTGCTGATCCATGCGACCAAGGGGTGGTGCGCCCTGAAGTCGTGGGCGGTCCGTGTCGCTCACCGCCGTGGCCTCGGCCGGGCCAAGGTGGCGCTCGCCCGCAAGCTTGCCGTGGTGCTGCATAAGCTCTGGACATCGGGCGAGACCTACCGGCTGAAGGTCGCGTAGACCTCAGGCACGATTTGGCCGCGGCAGCCGCCACGGCCAGCGAGGTCCCTCGGGGACGGGGCTGGGGTGAGTGCGCCTTCGCTTTTCTTTGGCGGCCCGCGCTCGAGGCGCGGGGGTTCACGCCGCAAATAAGGGAGCACCCCCCGGTTCCTGCCCATACCCCATCCTGAGCCGGCCATGCGCCGAGCTCGTAGAGAAGGCGGCCCCCGAGAGACACTACCAGCAGGCTTGAGCTTGCTGCGAAGCGAGCACGACCACCTTCATCCTGAGAGATGCGATGACATAGTTGACGAACATGGCCGGGATAGAGAACGGCGAGGCCAGCAACGCGCTCGCCCGCGCGGTCTGCTTCTGCCAGCTTGGGGAACTGCGCGACCGCACGGCCGAATTGCAGCAGCATCGCGCCAGCGGCCTCGCTCTGGTCACGGCGGCGATCGCGCTGTGGAACACCATTTATCTCGGCCGTGCGGTGAATGCTCTGCGCAGCCGCGGTGAGGTTGTGCCAAACGGGCTGCTCGCCCACCTCGCGCCGCTCGGCTGGCAGCACATCAACCTCACCGGCGATTATTTCTGGGGCACCGACGTCGGCCTTGGTCCAGACGGATTCAGGCCGCTCCAAAGCTTGCCAGCCATCCCGGCCAGCAGGGTCGCTGCGTAGGCGTGTTCACGCTCCGGGCCGCGATGCGTGCTATCCTGCCCGTTCTATGGCGCGACCCCTGGATGGCCATTTTGCACAGCTTCGCGGTCACTGGGCCTGGTAGCCGGCCGTTGATGCAGATCAAGGCGTCGGCCCCTCGCACGGCTATACTTGATTCGTGGAATATACGGTGCAGGCTCGATCGGCCGCGAACCGTATGGGAGAAGCATAAGTCGTAATGCGATGAGTGTAGAGCCAGGGCACGTCGACTACGCGATGATCGTCAAGGACGTCGCGCGCCTGCAACCGTCCCCGAACTTGGCCGACTATGATGCGGTCTGCCGCTCATTTAGCTGGGATGAAGCGCGGCAAATGCTGGATGGTCTGCCTGGCGGCCGCGGCCTGAACATCGCTTACGAAGCCGTGGATCGACACGCCGCCAGCACGCGCGCCGATCATCTAGCCCTGCGCTGGCTGGGTCGCCGGGGCGAGGTCCGTGACTTCACCTACACGGAGCTTGCTGCCGCTACCAATCGGTTTGCCAACGTGCTGTGCGGGCTCGGGGTCGGTGCTGGCGAGCGTGTCTTCATCCTCGCCGGTCGTATCCCCGAACTCTATCTCGCCGCAAGGTGGAGCAACTACGCCCGCGCCTGCCCGAGCTGGAGCACGTCATCCTGGTGGGCGGGTCAGCTGAGGTGGCAGGAACCCTGCTCTGGGACCGGTTGATGGCTGCCGCGTCGGAGCGGTTCGAGATTCCACCGACCGCCCCGGACGACATGGCGCTCCTCCATTTCACCAGCGGCACCACGGGCCGTCCGAAGGGGGCGGTCCACGTCCACGGTGCCGTCGTCACCCATCACGTGACCGGGCACTACGCTCTCGACCTCCACCCGGACGACATCTTCTGGTGCACGGCCGACCCGGGCTGGGTCACGGGCACGAGCTACGGGATCATCGCCCCGCTATGCAACGGCGTCACCAACCTCGCGGTTGAGGCAGAGTTCGAGGCCCAGGCCTGGTACGGCGTCCTCGAGGCCGAACGAGTAACAGTCTGGTACACGGCACCCACCGCGATCCGGATGATGATGAAGCTCGGGGCCGACGCGGCCAAGGGCTACGATCTCTCGCGACTTCGCTTCCTCGCCAGCGTCGGCGAGCCCTTGAACCCCGAGGCGGTGGTCTGGGGCCTTTCGGCGTTCGGCCGGCCCTTCCACGACAATTGGTGGCAGACCGAGACCGGCGGCATCATGATCGCCAATTATGCCGCGATGGACGTGAAGCCGGGCTCGATGGGCCGGGCGCTACCCGGGATAGAGGCCGCGATCGTGCGGCGTGGCGAAGCCGGTATCGAGCTGGTCAACACACCAGGTGCTGAGGGCGAGCTGGCGTTGCAAGCCGGCTGGCCCTCGATGATGCGCGGCTACCTCCACGAGGAGGAACGCTACCGCAAGTGCTTCGTCGACGGCTGGTACCTGAGCGGTGATCTCGCGAAGCGAGACGCGGATGGCTATTTCTGGTTTGTCGGCCGCACGGACGACGTGATCAAGTCGTCCGGCCATCTGATCGGACCGTTTGAGGTCGAGAGCGCGCTCATGGAGCACCCGGCCGTGGCCGAGGCTGGCGTGATCGGCAAGCCGGACCCGATGGCTGGCGAGATCGTCAAGGCGTTCATCGCCCTGAAGCCGGGCTTCGAGCCCTCCGAGGCCTTGCGCAAGGAGCTGCTCGGCCACGGCCGCAAGCGGCTGGGTGCCGCCGTGGCGCCCAAGGAGATCGGCTTTCTGGCGAGCCTGCCCCGCACCCGTAGCGGCAAGATCATGCGACGCCTGCTAAAGGCGCGCGAGCTGGGCCTGCCCGAGGGGGATCTTTCGACGCTGGAGAGCGACGCGCGATGACCGCCAAGGTGCATCTCGACCGTGCGCATCTATTGCAGTTATTGCAGCAAATGAAGCGCATCCGCGAGTTCGAGGCGCGCTGCGCGGAGATGTACCAACGCGAGAAAATCCGAGGATTCCTTCATCTCTATGACGGCGAAGAGGCTGTCTCGGTCGGCGTGATGCAGGCACTACGAGCCGAGGACGCCGTCGTCGCTACCTACCGCGAGCACGGCCAGGCCCTGGCCCGCGGCGTGCCGATGACCGCAGCCATGGCCGAGATGTTCGGCAAGTTTGAGGGCTGCTGCCGCGGCCGCGGCGGCTCGATGCACCTGTTCGATCGGGCCACACGCTTCTACGGCGGCAATGCCATTGTCGGCGGTGGCATCCCGTTGGCATTGGGCATCGCACTGGGTGACATGATGCAGGGCCGCCGCACCGTCACGGCATGCTTCTTCGGCGATGGTGCCGTCGACGAGGGCGAGTTCCACGAATCGATGAACTTGGCCGAGCTCTGGCGTCTGCCGGTGCTGTTCGTGTGCGAGAACAATCTCTACGCCATGGGCATGGCCCTGGAGCGGGCCGAGGCCGAGACCGACATCAGCCGCAAGGCCGGGGCCTACCGCATTCCCAGCGAGGCCGTCGACGGCATGGACGCCGTGGCTGTCGAGGCGGCCACTCGCCGGGCGTGCGAGAGCGTGCGCAGCGGCGCCGGTCCCGCGTTTCTCGAATGCCGTACCTACCGCTTCCGGGCGCACTCGATGTTCGACGCCCAGCTCTACCGCAACAAGGAGGAGATCGAGCGCTGGCGCGCCCGCGACCCGATCCGGCGCCTGCAGGGTTGGCTCGAGGAGAATGGGCTCCTTCATGCAGGCGACCTGGCACGGATCGACGCGGAGGTTCGCGCCGAGGTCGAGAATGCCATGGCTTTTGCCGAGGCCGGCAGCCTCGAGCCCGTGGAGGATCTGTTGCGCTTCGTCACCATGACGGAGGTCCCGGTGTGAGCGAGTCTCCTACCGCCATGCCGCTCAGGCTCACGTACCGTGAGGCCTGCCGCCAAGCCATCCGTGCCGCAATTCTGGCCGACCCGCGGGTCTTCCTGATGGGTGAAGACGTTGGTCGCTATGGCGGCTGCTATGCGGTCACCAAGGGCCTGGTCGAGGAGCTGGGCGAGATTCGCATCCGCGATACACCGCTGTCGGAAAGCGCCTTCACCGGGGCCGGGGTCGGTGCGGCGATGGTCGGCATGCGGCCGATCGTCGAGCTGATGACCTGCAATTTCAGCCTGCTGGCACTCGATCAGATCATGAACAACGCCGCCACCATCCCGCACATGTCGGGCGGGCAGTTCGCGGTGCCCTTGGTCATCCGCATGGCGACCGGCGCCGGCCGGCAACTGGCGGCCCAACACTCCCATAGCCTGGAGGGCTGGTTCGCCCACATCCCCGGGATCAAGGTCGTGGCACCCGCCACGGTCGAGGACGCGCGCTTCATGCTGGCAGCAGCTCTGGCTGACCCCAACCCGGTCCTGATCTTCGAGCACATCATGCTCTACAACATGGAGGACGAGCTCGACCCGACCGTGACCGCCGTCGATATCGAGCACGCCAAGGTGCGCCACGAGGGGACCGACGTCACGCTCGTCACCTATGGCGGCAGCCTGTGCAAGACGCTCGATGCCGCGGTCGAACTTGCCAGCGAGGGCATCGGTGCCGACGTTGTCGACCTACGCTCACTGCGCCCGCTCGATATGGCAACCGTGCTGGCTTCAGTCGCCAAGACTCATCGCCTGGTGATCGTCGATGAGGGCTGGCGCAGCGGCTCGATCTCGGCCGAGATCGCGATGCGGACGGTCGAGCAGGCCTTCTATGACCTTGACGCACCGATCCATCGTGTCTGCAGTGCCGAAGTGCCAGTCCCATACGCCGCGCACATGGAGCGGGCCGCCTTGCCGCAGCCGGCAACGATCGCCGCTGCGGCGCGAGCCCTCGTCCGCCCCTCATGACCGATTTCGTCATGCCTTCGCTCGGCGCCGACATGGAAGCCGGCCAGCTGGTCGAGTGGCGGATCGCGCCCGGTCAGCAGGTGCACCGCGGCGACATCGTGGCCGTGGTCGAGACGCAGAAAGGTGCGATCGAGATCGAGATCTTCGAGGACGGCATTGTCGACGAGATCTGCGTGCCACCCGGTTGCGAGGTGCCGGTGGGCACCGTGCTGGCACGACTGACAGGCGGGTCAGCCGCGCCGGCGCTACCATCGCCTCGACTGGCCGCGGCCGCACCCCCCA
>JBGAKU010000302.1:0-6170 GCA_044224255.1 Geminicoccaceae bacterium | reverse complement strand
CGAGCTGGCGGCGGACGCGCTCGACATCGCCGCTCCGCGGCTCCGCGAGCCGGCGGGCGAAGTCCGTACCGCCGACGCCGGCGTCACGCGCGCCGAGCAGCGCCGCGGCGGCGGCCGCCGTCGTGGCGAGGCCGTGCCCATGGGCCGAAAGGACCATGTGCGCGAGACGCGGGTGCAGCGGCAGCTCCGACATGGCGCGCCCGTGCGGGGTGACTGCCCCGCCCGCATCGAGCCCGCCGAGCTCGGCGAGAAGCCGCCGGGCGGCGGCGAACGGGCCGGCGGGCGGCGGCGTCGGGAACCGGAGCCGCGCCGGGTCGGCGACGCCCCAGGTCGCGAGCTCGAGCGCCAGCGCCGCGAGGTCGGCCTCCTCGATCTCGGCCGGCCGGTGCGGTGCGCGTCCCCTGTCCTCCTCGGCGGACCAGAGCCGTAGACAGAGGCCGGGGCCCAGACGGCCCGCGCGGCCGGCACGCTGCTCCGCCGAGGCGCGGGCGATCGGCTCCGTCACCAGTCGGCCCATCCCGGTACGTGCCGAGAAGCGCTGGCGGCGCTCCAGGCCGCTGTCGACCACGGCGGCGATGCCTTCGATCGTGAGGCTGGTCTCAGCGATATTGGTCGCGAGCACGACGCGCCGCTCCGCGGACGGCCGGATGGCGGCCTCCTGAGTCGCGCGCGGCAGGTCGCCGTAGAGCGGGAACACCGGTACTCCCGGCAGGCGCCCCCGCAGCAGGTCGGCGGCAGCCACAATCTCGCGCGCACCCGGCAGGAACACGAGAACCCCGCCAGCAACCGATCCAAGCGCCATCTCGACGGCCCGTGCGACCCGGATCTCGAGCGCCTCCTCGCGCGCCGTGCCCAGATGCTCGATCCGCACCGGGAAGCGGCGCCCCTCGCTGCGGATCAGCGGAGCACCGCCCAGGTGCGCGGCAATGGCGGCCCCGTCCAGGGTCGCCGACATGGCGAGCAGCCGCAGGTCCGGGCGCAGGCTCTCCTGCACCTCCAGGCAGAGGGCAAGCCCGAGGTCACCGTCGAGCGAGCGCTCGTGGAACTCGTCGAACAGGACCGCCCCATAGGCTTCGAGGGCAGGATCGCGCTGGAGATAGCGGGCTAGGAGGCCTTCCGTTACGACCTCGACGCGAGTGCGGGGACCCAGTCGGCGCTCGAAGCGCATGGCGTAGCCGACGGTCCCGCCGACCGCCTCGCCCAGAAGCTCGGCCATGCGCGCGGCCGCAGCGCGCGCGGCGAGCCGGCGGGGCTCCAGCATCAGGATGCGGCGGCCGGCGAGCCAGGGCGCATCAAGCAGCTGGAGGGGCACGAGGGTCGTCTTCCCTGCGCCTGGGGGTGCCTCGAGAACGGCGGAATTGCTCGATTCGAGCGCCCGCGCGAGCGCCGGCAGCGCGGCGACGACTGGAAGCTCGGAGCGGATGGGGGAGCCCATGGGCTCCGGTTAGCCGCAGACGGAGGCGAAGGCCATCCGCTTCGGGGCGGGTCGCGAACTTGCGGCCCGAGCCGGTTAAGCTGCCGATGAAGCTCGTGATGGCCGAGTCGATACGGAGCTGCACCGGGACGTCAGGGGGCAGACCGCCAATCCGCCCGGAACGCTGCACGGCCCGCCCGGACAGCCGCACACGCAACAGCAGTCGGGCATCCCGGCCCCGGCATTCCGGCCCGGGCGGCCAGCTTCACCGTCGCGCCGGCCACGGACAACCACCAACCGTCGCTGGTGTGCGGCAACTGGAATGCAGTCCATGGGCAGGCTCCGATCGGCGCGAGGTTGGTCCGTTTGGATGGCCTTAGCATAAATCTCTATCTAATCGATAGTGATTTCATGGCAACCCGAAACTCCGCGAGTCGCCGTGACGAGGCCGTGAAGGCCGACCGGCAGACCAAGAAGCGCCCGAGCCTCAGATCAGCTTCTGCGTCTTGAAGCTGGTATGCCGGTTCTTGCCGACGATGATGTGGTCGTGGACGGTGATGTTGACCTGCGCCAGGGCGGCCACGACCTGCTTGGTCATGTCGATGTCAGCCTGTGAGGGCGTCGGGTCGCCGCTGGGGTGGTTGTGCACCATGATCAGCGCCGAGGCGCTCAGCTCCAGCGCGCGTTTGAGTACCTCCCGCGGATAGAGCGGCGTGTGGTCGACCGTGCCCCGGCTCTGCACCTCGTCGCGGATCAGGATGTTCTTGCGGTCGAGGAACAGCAGCCGGAAATGCTCGGCGGCCTCGTGCTGCATGGCCGCCTGCAGATAGTCGAGCAGCGCCGTCCAGGAGCCGATCACCGGGCGGTCCTGGATCTGCTCGCGCAGGCTGCGTTGCAGGATCTGGGCAACGGCCTTGAGCAGGAGAGTCAGGCGGACATGGCGCTCCGCGGCGTCGGTGGTCCCGACAACGCCGCTCGGCGCCAGGGTCGGATGCTCGGCGTAGCGGGGCGCCTCGGCGGCGAGCATCCCGCCGAAGCCGCCAAAGCGTTCCAGCAGCCAAGCGCCGAGTTCCGCGCCTAGGTCCGGAAACGCATTTCCCAGCAGGATCTCGAGCACCTCCTCGTCCGCCCAGAACTCGGGCGGCAGCCGCGCGAGCCGGTTGAGCCGCCGCTGGCGCGGGTCGGCGGAGAGCCCGACTACCGTCCAACCCGAGACGCAGGGTTCCTCAGCGAGGCCCGGAATCGAGCCGGGATCGCGTCTGTCAGGCGTGGGAAGGTCCGCCCAGCTACGCTCCCGCAGTCGGGACACGACCCGGCCGGCTGCCTCGGAATCGGCGGTCCATGCCTGCAGCGCCGGGTTCCAACGGCAGCCCGAAGCGGTCAGCTCCTCCTCGAGCTCGAAGGTCCCGCCGCGGATCACATACTCGCCCGCGGCATCGAAATAGTCCCGCCGGTGGAGCGTGATCGCGCCCACGCGGACGATTGCTGCGGTGGGCTCCGCTCCGGACGCGTCGCCCGACGCCACAACCGTCATCGAAGCAGGCCCATGGCCCGCATGCTGGCGATCCGGTTGTCGCCGACGACGAGGTGATCGTGCAGGGCGACCCCCACCGCGGCGAGCGCCCGACCCACCTGCTGCGTGGATTGGATGTCGGCTGCCGACGGGGTCGGATCGCCGCTCGGGTGGTTGTGAAGGAGCACGACGGCGCTGGCTTCCAGCAGCACCGCCTGGCGCGCCACCTCACGGGGATAGAGCGGGGTGTGGTCCACCACGCCGCGGCTCAGCAGCTGATCGCGGATCAGGCGATTGCCGGCATCGAGGAACAGGCCGTGCGCCTCCTCGACCGGCCGGCAGCGCAATGTCATGCGCGCGAAGGCGTGGACGGCGGCCGGATCGTCGAACAGATCGCGCTCCCGGATCTGCTCCTCGGCCGCCCACCGGGCCGCGGCGTAGGCGGCTTCGAGCAGCTTCGCAGCCGCATCGGTCATGCCCGGCACGCGAGCGAGCCGCCAGGTTCCGGCCGAAAGGACGGCCGCGAGCGAGCCGAAGCTCTCGATCAGGGCCGCAGCGACCGGCTTGGCGGCGCCGTCCAGCGCGCTGACCAGAAGTGGCTCGAGCAGGGACTGGGACTGGCCCTCCGCGGCATCGACGGCAGCAGGGCAGGACCGGCAATCGGTTCCGGCGACATCGCCCAAGCCCCGGCTGCCCGCCTCGGGTGTCTCGCCGAAACTCTCCCTCGCGTTCATCGACCGGCTCAGGTTCCGCTCATCGCCGCAGCCGACCGCCTGCGGCCAGCTTTCGCCATCATACCAAAAGAGATTACGAAAATTCAATTATTAGTTGATTTTGAATCGCAGAGCTTTTGCTCAAACCCGGCGGAGCGTGGACGTCCGCCAGCAAAGCGTGCAAAGTTGGCAGCGTCGACACGGAGAGATTGATGGGGACGCCCAGTCAGAACGGCAGGTCGTACGGCGCGCGGCCCGCGCCGCGCGTGGCCGTCCTCGGTGGCCCGACCGCCGCCGCTCTGGCGCGCGAGCTGTCGTCCGGCGGCCAGATGGGCATTCAGCTGATGGAATCCCCCGACGATCTGGTGCGTCTCGTCGATGCAGGGGATGCCGAGCTTGCGCTCGTGCTCCCCGACTGCGGCTCCGGCTGGCCCGTGACCGAAGGCGAGCGGCTCGCGGCTCGCGTGGGCGGGCGTGTGCCCCTGGTGATCGTGGCCGCGGCCGCGGACGATGCCGAGGTCCTCCAGCAGCGGATCGGCGGGCCGACGGTCCATATCGTCACCGGCACGACCGCGGCCACGCTCGCCGACGTGATCCGGGCTGCCGTCGCGCGCTCCCGCAGCGCCGCGGGGGCGGCGGGATCGCCCTGACGCACGGCACATGCGTTAGAACAGCCCGGCGGCCCGGAGGCTGAGCTGGCCGGCTTTGGCGACGACGATGTGATCGTGGAGTGCTATTCCGACCTGCCCCAGCGCCGCCACGACTTGGCGGGTGGTCTCGATGTCGGCTTGCGATGGGGTCGGGTCGCCGCTCGGATGGTTGTGCACCATGATCAGTGCCGACGCGCCGAGCTCGAGGGCCCGCTTCACGACCTCGCGCGGATAGAGGGGTGTGTGGTCCACGGTGCCGCGCGTCTGCACCTCGTCGCGGATCAGCAGGTTCTTCCGGTCGAGGAACAGCAGGCGGAACTGCTCCGAGGTCTCGTGCTGCATCGCGACCTGCAGATAGGCCCGCAGCGCCTCGGGCGAGGTGATCGCCTCGCGCGCGCGGACCTCCTCGCGCAGGATTCGCTGCATGAGCTCGTGGACGGCCTCGAGCAGCACCTGGGTGAAGCGGAGATCGTCGTCCCGCACCTCGCGCATCTGCGGCCCCGCGTCTTCCGGCAGGAGGCCCATGAACTCGCCGTAGCGCGCGGGCTCCGCTGCCAACACCCCGCCCAGGCCGCCCAGATGGGCGAGCATCCCCTTCGCGATCGGCTTGGTGTCGCGGCGGTGGACCGAGAAGAACAGCAGGAGCTCGAGCAGCTCATAGTCGGCCAAGCTCGCCGGCCCGACCTCGCGCAGCCGGGTGCGCAGCCGCTCGCGGTGGCCGTGATAGTGCGGCCGACCCGCGGACGCGGCGACGAACGGTGTCGCTGCCTCGGCGAGCCCGGGAGCGGCCAACGAGACCACCCAGCACCGCCGCGACGCACTCCAACGCGCGCCATGCCGCTTGAGCAGCTCGCGATGCGGAAAGGTGTCGCCGCCGACCGTGAACTGGCCCTCGGCGCCGTCCGGCACCAGCGCCAGCCCGGCTTCCTGCAGCGCCCTCTCGATCCGCTCCCGTACCATGCCAAGCGTCATGCCTAGATGTTTCTATTATAAGTTGATAGCAGGGCCGGAACCGGATTGCTATGGGCATGTTCGGCACAACGGGAAATCGGGGAGGAACCCATGAGCGAGCGAACGGTCACGGCGGCACTGATCATCATCGGCAACGAGATCCTCTCCGGCCGGACGCAGGACGCGAACCTCACCTTCCTCGCCCAGGCGCTGAACGAGATCGGGATCCAGATCCGCGAGGTGCGGATCGTGCCGGATGCCGAGGCGGACATCGTCGAGGCGGTGAACGCGCTGCGGGCGAAGTACGATCACGTCTTCACCACCGGCGGCATCGGCCCGACCCACGACGACATCACCTCCGCCTCGGTCGCCAAGGCGTTGGGCCTGCCCTTCGGCCGGCATCCCGAGGCCGAGCGGCGGCTGCTTGCCTACTACCCGCCCGAGAAGGTCAACCCGGCGCGCATGAAGATGGCGGAGACGCCCGAGGGTGCCGAGCTGATCGACAACCCGGTCAGCGTCGCCCCGGGCTTCACGATCGAGAACGTCCACGTCCTGCCCGGCGTCCCGTCGATCCTGCAGGCGATGTTCGCCGGCCTGAAGCCGCGCCTCGCCGGCGGTGCGGTGGTGCGCTCGCGCACCATCACCGTGGTTGCCCCCGAAGGTGACATGGCCAAGGCGCTGGCGGAGATCCAGGCCGCACACCCCACGGTCGAGATCGGCAGCTACCCCTTCATGCGCCAGGGCAGCTTCGGCACCAGCCTCGTCCTGCGCAGCGTCGACGAAGCCGCGATCACCAGCGCCGCCGATGCCATCCTGGCCGAGGTGCGCGAGCGCGGCATCCAGGTGCTGGACCTGTTCTGAGGCATTCGAGCCCGCTAGAAGCGGAACACGTCACGGCGCCCGCTTGGCGGAATCGGTAGACGCAACGG
>JBGAKU010000301.1:0-6137 GCA_044224255.1 Geminicoccaceae bacterium | reverse complement strand
GGTCGCGGTCAATCCGGCGCTTGCCCTGATGCTGTTCGTGACCTTCCTCCAGGTGCCCCTGGCAGAGCTCGGACAGGCGTTCGTCCGCGTCCGGTTCCTGTTGGCCCTGCTGCTCGCGAACTTCGTCGTCGTGCCGGTTCTCGTGGCCGGCCTGATCCAGCTCGTGCCGGACGACCCGATGATCCGGCTCGGCGTGCTGCTGATCTTGCTGACCCCGTGCATCGACTATGTCGTCACCTTCTCCCACCTCGGCCGCGCGGACGCCCAGCTGCTGCTGGCGGCGACCCCGATGCTGCTGGTCGCCCAGATGGCGCTGTTGCCGATCTATCTCACCCTGTTCCTTGGCGTTGATGCCGCCGCGCTCGTGCGGGTCGGTCCCTTCCTGCACGCGTTCGCCTGGCTGATTGCGATCCCGCTGCTGCTCGCCGCCGCCGTGCAGATCTCGCGTGGCCGCAGCCCGTTCGCAGGCCGGATCTCGGCAGGGCTGAGCCTGTTTCCCGTGCCGGCCACGGCGCTCGTCCTGTTTGTGGTCATCGCCGCCGTCATGCCGCGACTGGGCTCGGCCTTTGCCGATGCACTGAGCGTCGTGCCGGTCTATCTCGCCTCCGCCGTCGCGGCCCCCTTCCTCGGTTGGGGCGCGGGCCGCCTGTTCCGCCTCGATCCTCTCACCGGGCGGGCCCTCGCCTTCAGTGCCGCGACGCGCAACTCGCTCGTGGTTCTGCCGCTTGCCTTCGCAGTGCCCGGGGCGGTGCCGATCCTGCGGGCCGTCATCGTCACCCAGACCCTGATCGAGCTGATGAACGAGCTCGTCTATGTGCGCCTGCTGCCCAGGCTCGGCGCCCCACGCCCTTCACGATTGCCCACAGGCTAGAAACCGTACCTCGGCAGCTCCGACCTTGTGAAGCTTCCCCCTCGGAGCAGCCGGTCTCGGCGTGCCGGTCCTGCCTTCCTCGCCCATCTGTGCCTTGATCCATCCCCTCCGGGGGGATAGGTAGGGCGCATGAGCCACGCCAGCAATCCCGACATTCTCAAGCGGCTCCGCCGCGCCGAGGGCCATCTCGCCACCGTCGTCCACATGGTCGCGGAGGGGCGGGACGGTCTCCTGATCGCCCAGCAGATGCAAGCGGTGATTCGGGCGATCGAGAAGACCAAGCAGATGCTGATCCTCGATCACATCGACCACCATCTAGACGAGGCCGCCGGGGCGCTGTCGCCCGACGTCCGGCAGAAGATCGCGGAATTCCGCGAGATCACCAAATACCTCTAGGAACTCCGCCCCATGCACACCCATTCCCTCGCTGGCTGGCGGCACGAGCACGTCTTCCTCGGCACAGACCATGCCCGCAACGAGCGGCGCACCTGGATCGTGATCGCGCTCACCGCGGCGATGATGGTCGGCGAGATCGTCGCCGGGATCGCGTTCGGCTCGATGGCGCTGCTGGCCGACGGCTTCCACATGGCCACCCATGCCGGGGCGCTCACGATCGCCGCCGCCGCCTACGTCTACGCCCGCCGCCATGCCGACGACGACCGCTTCACCTTCGGCACCGGCAAGCTCGGCGAGCTGGCTGGGTATTCGAGTGCCATCATACTCGCCGTCATCGCCCTGATGATCGGCTTCGAGTCGGCGGTGCGCCTGGCGGCACCGATCCCGATCCGCTTCGACGAGGCCATTCTGGTCGCCGTGCTGGGTCTGCTCGTCAACCTGGCGAGCGCACGGGTGCTGCACCAAGGCGGGCACGACCATGGCGACGATCACCATCATGATGGCGATGACCATCACGACGGGCGCGCGCACGTCCATCATCATGATCACAATCTGCGCTCCGCCTACTTCCACGTCCTCACCGACGCGCTGACCTCGGTCCTCGCGATCGTCGGGCTGCTCACCGGGAAGTTCTACGGCTGGCTCTGGGTCGATCCGCTCATGGGAATCGTCGGCGGCATTGTCATCGCCCGGTGGTCATGGGGCCTGCTGCGCGGCGCCGGCGCGGTGCTGCTCGATACGATTCCCGATAAGTCACTGGCGGATCGGATCAGGCAGACCCTCGAACAAGGAGGCGATCGGCTGACCGATCTGCACCTGTGGCGAGTCGGCCCAGGCCATATGGCAGTGATCGTCTCGCTCGTCTCCGACCGGCCCTCCGCGCCAGAACACTATAAGGTGAAGCTCGCCGGGCTGGCGCAGCTCTCGCATGTCACGGTCGAGGTGCATCCGTGCCAGCATGTGCCGCGTACGGCGTAAAAGCATGACCGGCGAGTTCGGGCATAATCCTCTGCGCCGCATCGTAGGGCTGGTCGCGGCGCTCAACCTCGGCTATTTTGGTGTCGAGTTCACAGTTGCGCTCGCGATCGGCTCAGTGTCCCTGTTCGCTGATAGCAGCGACTTCCTTGAAGACGCCTCGGTCAACTTCCTGATCGTCGCTGCCCTGAGCTGGAGCGCGGCGCGCCGGGCGCGCGTCGGCATGGCGCTCACGGGCATCCTGCTGATCCTCGGTCTCGCCACCCTGTGGACGGCGTGGCAGGAGTCCGCCCTGCCGGTGCCGCCGGAGCCGGTGCCGCTTACCCTGACCGGTGCGGGCGCGTTCGCGGTCAACCTCACCTGCGCTCTCCTGCTTACCCGCTACCGCAAGCACAGCGGCAGTCTCACCGGCGCGGCGTTCCTCTCGACCCGCAACGACGTCCTCACCAACGTCGCCATCGTCGCGGCGGGGCTGGCGACCGCCTATCTGTGGGCGTCGGCATGGCCGACCTCGGGTGTTGATCGCTCCAGGCTACCCGCCTTCAACACCCTCGGCTAGCGGGCCACCCCAAGGTTTGTGGTGCTCCCGATTTGGAGGCCTACTGACCGCGAAGCTGTGCATTTTGGCCATCTGCGATGATGGAGTCAGCCTCCAGCCCGTAGCCTCCGACCCCGAGGCTGGACGGGGTGGGACGATGCAACGGCCGTGGTCGGCGGATGAGCTTGGCGAGCACTGGACTCCCCTTTCCGAGGGCTTGGCGCTGCTGACCGATCTGACCGAGCCCGACCAACTCGATATCGAGCAAGAGCTGCCCCGGCACACGCCGGGATGAACCCTCGTCGGAAATCGATCGTTTTCGGACAGGGCGCCGGGGCCTGTCCACAAACTAGCTTGCCCGTCTTATGAACAGGCGATAGCTTTCGGACATCGGTTTCGGACGAAAGTCGGTCATGCCGCGGACCTTCGCCTATCTGCGCGTCTCAACGATCGGCCAGACGACCGACAATCAGCTGCACGAGATCGAGGCGGCCGGCTTCAAGGTGGAGCCTCGGCGCGTGATCGCGGAGACGGTCTCCGGCAGCGTTGCGACATCGTTGCGCCGCGGCTTCCGCCGCCTGGTCGACCGGCTCGAGCCCAACGACGTCCTGGTGGTCACCAAGCTGGACCGCCTGGGCCGCAACGCCATGGACGTCGGCAGCACCGTGGCCCAGCTCGCCGAGATCGGGGTGCACGTGCACTGCCTCGCGCTCGGCGGCGTCGATCTTGCCAGCTCGACCGGCAAGCTGACGATGAACGTGATCAATGCCGTGGCCGAGTTCGAGCGCGATCTCCTGATCGAACGCACCCAGGCCGGCCTCGCGCGTGCCAAGGCCGCAGGCCGGAAGCTCGGCCGACCGGAGAGCCTCAGCCCCGAGCAGCGCCAGGACGTCGCGCGGCGGCTCGACCAAGGTGCCACCATCTCGGCCCTGGCCCGCGCGTTCAAGACCAGCCGCCAGACCATCATGCGGGTGCGGGACGCCATGCCCCGCTGATCCGCCAGAGGAGGGAGCTGCAGGCGTCTCTTCCCCGCCATGGTGCCCCATGCCGATCAGGCCGGAATTGCGTTTTCTCTATCCCATCGACTGGCCGCAGATCAGCCGCTGGGTCCGCTTCGTGCGCGCCAAGGGCCGCTGCCAGGTCTGTGGCCGGCCACATGGTGCGGTCGTGCAGCATCTGGGGGACGGTCGCTGGTGGGATGGGGCAGACCAGACCTGGCGCAACGGCAGAGGCCGCAGGATCGGCACGCCCGTGCCGACCGAAGACCAGCCGATCCGGACGACCAAGGTCGTGCTGGCGGCGGCGCATCTCGACCACGACCCGAGCCATTGTGGTCGCCGGCACCGCAACATCCGCGCCTTGTGCCAACGCTGCCATCTGCTGCACGACCGGCTCGAGCATCTGCGGCGGCGACGGCTCACGCTCCGGCGCCGGCGTGCGCTCGGCGATCTGTTCTCCGGACCCTATCCTGGCTCGTGAGCCGTCAGGCCATGCTCCTGCGGCCGCCGACCCGGCGCGACGGTCTCCTGGCGGCAGGAGCCTCCTCCGGCGGCGGTGGTGGCGGTGGGGCAGCCTTGCGACCCAGCCCGGTCCGCTTCGCGAGTTCCGAGCGCTGAGCCGCGTAGGCCGGAGCGACCATCGGATAGTCCTTGGGTAACCCCCAGCGGCGCCGATACTCGTCCGGCGTCAGGTTGTAGCTGGCGGCCAGATGGCGCTTGAGCATCGTCAGCTTCCTGCCGTCCTCGAGGCAGACGAGAAAGTCGGGCGTCACGGACTTCTTGATCGGCACCGCCGGGACTGGTGCTGCCGACGGCTTTTCCTCGGCCTGCCCTGCCGTGCTCAGAGCCTGGTAGATGCCCGAGATGAGGCCAGGAATATCGCCGACTCCAACCGTGTGGTTGCCGACAAACGCAGCGACCAGTTCGGTCGTCAGACTCAGCAACTCCTGCTGCCTGCTGGATTCTTCCATTCCGTGTCATCCCTGAGCTCGTCGTGAGGACAAGCTTATAGTCTTGTCATCCCGTCGATCAGCAAGACCTCTCTTGCGGCAGTCTCCGTCCACCATGCCCTTTCCCTTCCGGCTGCCCCCGAGCATCCCGCCCTCGAGCAGGGTCCTGCGCTCCGCCAGGGAGAGGCACCCGGCCTTGTCGCCGGGCGCCGTGGGTGCCGGGTCCTCCGAGCCGGATCGCCCGCCTGCGCTCGAGGCTCGCACCAGGGGAGTGCCCCCGGGAATCCGGCCCCGGTCATCAACGGCCACGCCCGCCAGGCCGGCCAGCCGATCATCGTTCAGAACGGAGAAGACGACGCTTCGGCCGCCACGCTCCTGCCTTCCTGCGGCAACCTCGGGCGCGACCAGGCCGAGGCGAGACGCGAACCGCACTCCGGGCCGAGCGCAGGTCCAGGTCCTCGCGGTCGACCGCGGCCGTGCGGCAAAACCTGCAGCAACGAATCCAGACCAGACGATGGCCGCAGCCTCGCCGGCGAGCGATGCCGAGGTCACCATCCCCTCGCTCCGTCGCCGTGATGCCGGCCATCGACGGCCTCTTGTCGCGCTCCCTGACAGAGGCAAGGGGCTCGAGCCCGCCTCGCCGCCGCCACCCGGTCCTCGGGCATCCCCCAGCTTCCTGCGCGTGCGCTCCGTGCAGCCGGGGGCACCCCCTGCCTGTGCGGGCCGGGGCTCCGCTGCGCTGCGCTCGCATGGGTGCAGCGGCTACGGCCCTCCGTCGGACGGTCGCCATCGGCCGCGATCGGCGCGGCTCGGACGACGGAGAGAGACCATGGCCACCATCGGCAGCTTCAAGCGCAACGAGGATGGGATCATCAGCGGCCAGATCCGCACCCTGCGCTTCAGCACTCCGGCCCGGTTCGTCCCGGTCGAGGACAAGACCAGCGAGAACAGCCCGGACTTCCGGGTCTTCGCCCCCAACCGGGTCGAGCTCGGGGCCGCCTGGAAGAAGACGAGCGAGAACAGCGGCGTCACCTACTACTCGGTCAGTCTGGACGATCCCTCCTTCCCGGCCCCGGTGTTCGCCGCCCTGATCCCGACCGAGGCCGACCCCGACCGGTTCAACCTCGCCTGGTCGCGGCCGAAGACGCAGGAGGACGACGGCTACTAGAACAGGCCAGCCACGGCGCCCGGCGACAAGGCCGGGCGCCTCGTCTCCTGTTGCGCGACTTCTCCCCAAAGCGGCCAGCAGGATCGCAGGCCCTGCCCCCGGCATCGCTGCCGCTCCAAGGCAATCTGCTCACCGTCCGCTGACTCCCTGATGGCGCCAAGCGCGGCGGCCGTCGGTGGAGTCCTGGAGAGCTGCGCGCTCGGGGGCAGTCCCAGCTTAAGGCCGCCCGGCACAGAGCCGT
>JBGAKU010000300.1:0-6173 GCA_044224255.1 Geminicoccaceae bacterium | reverse complement strand
GCCTGGTGCTCGGTCTGCCGGCCGCCGTCGGGCTGCTCCTGCTTGCCCAGCCCATCGTCACCGTCCTGTTCCAGCGTGGCGCCTTCGATGCGGCCGACGCGGTCGCCACCGCCCAGGTGCTGGCGGCCCTCGCCCTGGGCCTGCCGGCGCAGGTGCTTGCCAAGGTGCTGGCGCCCGGATTCTTCGCCCGGGAGGATACCGCCACGCCGGTCCGCGTGGCGGTCGCAGCACTTCTGGTCAATCTCGTCGCCGCGGCCTTGCTCGCCCCCATTCTGGGACATGTCGGCATTGCCCTGGCCTTGTCGCTGGCGAGCTGGACGAACCTCCTCGGCCTTGCGGCGCTGCTCGGTCGCGACGGCCGGCTCCGGCCGGATGCGCTGTTGCGCCGGAGAAGCCTCGTCGTGATCGGCGCCGTCCTGGTCATGGCTGTGGTCGCACTGAGTGCGCTGCACGTCGTGGAGCAGCCGGACGCGATGTCGTTAGCACTGGTCATCGCCCTTGCCGGCGTCACCTTCGCCGCGCTGGCCTGGCGCGCGGGTGCCATCGATCTCGTCTACTGGCGGCGCGCCTCGCGCGCTTGACGCTCGCGGCGTCGCCGTGCGTTAAGCGCGCTCCCGCGACGACGAGAGCCGATCCATGCAGGGCCGCATCTTTTCCGGTATTCAGCCGACCTCCGGCATTCATCTCGGCAACTATCTCGGCGCCATTCGCCACTGGGTCCGGCTGCAGTCCGCTTACGAGTGCATCTACTGTCTGGTCGACCAGCACGCGCTCACGACGCTGCACTCGCCGGAGGAGATGCGCGCCAACACGCGCGAGGCGGCGGCGGCCCTGATCGCGGCCGGCGTCGATCCGCATCGCTCGATCGTGTTCGTGCAGAGTGCCGTACCGGCGCATGCCCAGCTGGCCTGGGTGCTGAGCTGCGTCAGCCCGCTGGGCTGGCTCAACCGCATGACCCAGTTCAAGGAGAAGGCCGGCAAGGACCGCGAGAACGCGCCGGTCGGCCTCTACACCTATCCGATTCTCATGGCCGCCGACATTCTGGCCTACCAAGCCACCCACGTGCCGGTGGGCGAGGACCAGAAGCAGCATCTCGAGCTCGCGCGCGACATCGCCGGCTCGTTCAATCGACGCTTCGGCGTCGACCTCTTCCCCGTGCCCGAGCCGATGATTCTGGGCGAGGCGACGCGGGTGATGTCGCTGCGGGACGGCACCAAGAAGATGTCCAAGTCCGATTCGTCCGAGCAGTCGCGGATCAATCTCTCCGACGATGCGGACACGATCGCGCTGAAGCTGCGGCGTGCCAAGTCCGACAGCATCCTGGGCATCACCTATGATCCGGAGAACCGGCCCGAGGCGTCCAATCTGCTCACCATCTTCGCCGCCCTGTCCGAGCGTCCCAGGGCGGAGATCGAAGAGGTCTACGCCAATGCGAGCTTCTCCGAGTTCAAGAGCCATCTCGCCGACCTAGCGGTCGAGAAGCTGGCTGCGATCGCGGGCGAGATGCGCCGGCTTCAGGCCGATCCGGGTCATCTCGACCGAATCCTGCGTGACGGCGCCGAGCGGGCCGCGGCGCAGGCCGAGCCGATCCTGGCCAAGGCCTACGACGCGGTCGGATTTCTGCGCCCGATCTAGCTTCCGGAGAGGTTGTCGACTACCGACGGCATGCCCAATATAAAGTCGAACACGATGGTTTTGACTACGGGACGTTGGGTATGGCGACCGCCGAGACCGAGATCACTGCGGAAAGGTCGGGTGGCAAGCTGCGCCGCGTTCTGATCGTTCTGGGCGCGATCCTTGGCTTGGGCGTGCTCTACTATATCGTCGGTGCCGTCTGGGTGCATGAGATCGACGACGATCCCGCCTTCGACGCCGAGGTGGTGGTGCCGCAGAACGCCAGCCGGACGGTCGCGGTGGCGGCCGATCTGGTCGATCGCGAGGTGAACCAGCACCGCTGGGTGGCGAACGACCCGTTCTTCCAGCCCGGCTACCTGCTGGACAACATGCCAGCCTATCAGACCGGGATCGTCAATGCGATCGGCCGCATCACCACCGAGCTGCGCGACCGGATCGCGCGGGTGCGCGGCTCGAGCGCGGTCGACCCCGATCTCGAGAGCGCCGCGGGCCGGCTCAACTATCCCGGCGACGTCTGGATCTTCGAGTGGTCGGGCACGCCGGTGCAGCCGAGCTCGGAAAGCCAGTATCGCCGCGGTGTCGAGGATCTGCGACACTACAACGAGCGGCTCGCCCAAGGTCAGGCGGTCTTCGAGCGGCGGGCTGACAATCTGCTGGCCACGCTGGACCGGATCTCCGGCGATCTGGGGGCCGCGTCGGCCGCCGTGACCGTCGAGGTCGACGAAGGCAGCACGAACTTCCTCGACTTCAACGCCGACGAGCTGTTCTACTCGATCAAAGGCAAGCTCTACGCCTACTATGTCGTTCTGCGCGAGCTCGAGCAGGACTTTCCCGAGGTGATCCGCGAGAAAAACCTGCAGGCGAGCTGGGCCGATCTGCTGACCAGCCTGCGCCTGGGTGCGACACTCCATCCGTGGATGGTGAGCAACGGCCCGCTCGACAGCATGGCCACGCCCAACCATCTCGCGGCGGAGGGCTTCCTGCTCTTGCGGGTGCGCACCAAGCTCGACGAGATCATCGACATCCTGCGAACCTGATGCCGCCGGGGAGTAATCGATCATGTTCATTCAGACCGAGCAGACACCCAATCCGGCGACCCTGAAGTTTCTGCCGGGCCAACCCGTCATGCCGCATGGTGTGGCGGAGTTCACGGAGGTGCAGGAGGCCGAGCGGCTTTCACCTCTGGCGGCCCGCGTCTTCCGGGTCGACGGGGTGACCGGTGTCTATCTGGGCGGGGATTTCATCAGCGTGACCAAGGCGGCGGGCGAGGAGTGGCACCAGCTCAAGCCCGCGGTGCTCGGCGCCATCATGGAGCACTATCTTTCCGGCGACCCGGTAGCGCTGGAGGGCGCGGCGGCTGCCGCCGGCTCGGCCGACGAGGACGAGGATCCGACGGTGCGGCAGATCAAGGAGCTGATCGAGACCCGGGTGCGGCCGGCCGTCGCCCAGGATGGCGGCGACATCGTGTTCCACGGCTTCGACCGTGGCGTGGTCTATCTGCATCTCCGCGGCGCCTGCTCGGGCTGCCCGAGCTCGATCGTGACCCTGAAGAACGGGATCGAGAACCTCCTCAGATACTATGTGCCGGAGGTCGTCGAGGTCCGCGCGATCTCCTGACCACGTTGCGCCTACTCGCGTTCGATACGTCGGGCCCGACGCTGTCGGTCGTCGCGGCCGAGGCCGGCGAGCCCGTGGCTTGGCGCGACGAGGCGCTCGATCGCGGTCACGCCGAGCGCCTTCTTCCGTTGCTGAGCACGGCGCTCGCCGAGGCAGGCTGGTCCTGGCGCGACCTGGATCTCGTCGCCGTTGCCACCGGTCCGGGCAACTTCACCGGGATTCGCGCGGGCATCGCGGTGGCGCGGGCCTTGGTCCTGGCGCTGCGGTGCCGTGCGCTCGGTATCGGTACGCTCGAGATCATCGCGGAGAGCGGGGCCGGACAAGTCCGTGAGGGCCAGTGGATCGACGCGCTCCTCGATGCGCGGCGCGATGAGGTGTACGTCCAGCGCTTCGCCGCCGACATGCGAGCCGTCACACCGCCCGCTCTCGTCCCGATGGCCGAGTTTGCGCAACGATGCCCGCCCGGCGGCATTCTGGTAGGCGATGTCGCGGCGAGGCTGGCCCGAGCCGGCGAGACCGCCTTGCCTGGATCGCGCGATGCCCTGACCATGGCGCGGCTGGTGGGCCGCCGGATGGCCGAAGGAGCGGAACCAGTGGCGCCCGAAGGTCTCCGCCCCGTCTATGTGCGGCCGCCGGATGCGCGGCCGGGTGCCGGGGCCTCCCTGATCTCGGGTTCTGCCTGAATGGCGGCGCAGCCGAAGCCTTCCTCGGTCACGATCCGCACGGTCGGTCCCTTCGACATCGGCCGGCTGTCTCGACTTCACCGGAGCTGCTTTGAGGAGGCATGGAGCCGGTCGGATCTGGCCCATTTGCTCGCCATGCCCGGTGGTTTCGGCCTGATCGCCCGCATGAACGAGGGTGGCTTGGTTCGCTTCGACGCCATGCGGGGCGTCGGCTTCGCTCTGTGCCGGGTGGCGAGCGACGAGAGCGAGCTGCTGTCGATCGGCGTCACGGCCTCCTATCGCCGGCGCGGCGTGGCCGGCCACCTGTTGCGCGCCAGCATGGAACGGGCGCGCAGCGTCGGTGCGCGCCAGATGTTTCTCGAGGTGGCCGTGGACAATGTCGGTGCGCAGCAGCTCTACCTGGAACACGGCTTCGAGTGTGTCGGCACCCGCCCCGATTACTATCGGCGGACCAATGGCGAGCGCGCCGCCGCGTACACCATGCGCTGCCTGCTCAATTCCGAGGGTGGCTGGAGCAGCCAGACCGATATCTGAGCGTGAGATCAGCGGCGCTTGCGGACCGTGAGCTCGTACAGGTCATCGGCGACGGGCGACAGGCTGATGATCTCGTGACCGTGGTCACGGACCGCCTGTGGAACATTTCGCCTCGGTTCACCGTCGCGTAACCTAATGCGCAGGATTTCGCCGACCGCAAGCCGCTCCAACGCGAGCTTCGTGCGAACGAACGTCATCGGGCACACCTCGCCCGTGATGTCCAGCTCCAGATCAGCACCGCTCACGCTACTTTCCCTTTCCTTTGTCCGAAAAAATGGGCTTGCTTTGCGGAGAATACAGGATATTTTCGGCCGCACCTCTCTTTCAAGACGAAGTCCGAGGACCAATGACCGAGAAATTGAGCCAGAACGAGCTGCTCTCTCTGACCACAGAGATCGTAGCCTCGCACCTGTCGAACAACACCGTTGCCGTTTCCGACATCCCGCAGCTGATCAAGCTCGTGTTCGCGACCTTGGCCACGCAGGGGGTGGAGGAGGAGAAGGAGCAGCCCGAGAAGCTGATGCCGGCCGTCCCGGTCAAGAAGTCGGTGATGCCCGAGTACATCATCTGCCTCGAGGACGGCAAGAAGCTCAAGATGCTCAAGCGGCATCTGAAGACCCGTTACAACATGAGCCCCGAGGAGTACCGCAAGCGCTGGGGCCTCGCGGACGACTACCCGATGGTGGCCCCGAACTATGCCGAGCAGCGTTCGAGCTTGGCCAAGAAGATCGGCCTTGGCACGAAGCCGCGCGCGCGGGGTCGGCGCAGCGTCGCCTGATCCGTTCGGCCGCGACCCGCAAGCGCCGGGCCGCGGCCGCCGCTCTCGCACCGGACGGTAACGATCCGGTCATTGATCGCTGCCATGGTGCTCGGGACCGGAGATTGGTGCCTGGGGCGATCTTCTAGATGCACATCGGCTCGCGAGAGGCTATGCTCGTCGACGGATCGGCCGTCGACTTGAGGAAACACGCCGCTTGGCAGCTTGCCGTACGCCTCTCTGCGGATCATTCGGCTTGAACGTGGCGCCCTCGCGCTCATCTCAGCAGCCACGACTTTCCGGCTGACGACGGCGACGTGGCGAAGAACCTCTTCATCAAAACCTATGGCTGTCAGATGAACGTCTACGATTCTGATCGTATGGCGCATAGTCTGGCCGCGCATGGCTACCGCTTGGTGGACGCTGCCGAGGACGCGGATCTCGTCGTCCTGAACACCTGCCATATCCGGGAGAAGGCCGCCGAGAAGGTCTACTCGGAGCTCGGCCGGCTGCGTCGGCTGCGCGAGGCGCGTCGCACCCGCGACGGCCGTGAGCTCACGCTGGCGGTCGCGGGGTGCGTCGCGCAGGCCGAGGGCGAGCTGCTCGTCGAGCGCGCGCCCTTCGTGGATCTCGTGGTCGGCCCGCAGGCCTATCACCGCCTGCCCGAGCTGCTGGCGCGGCGCGCGCGGGCCGACGGGGCCGTGGTCGACACCGAGTTTCCGGTCGAGAGCAAGTTCGACCTGCTCGAGCCGGACCAGCCGGCCCAGGGGGTCTCGGCGTTCCTCACCATCCAGGAGGGCTGCGACAAGTTCTGCACCTTCTGCGTGGTGCCCTACACCCGCGGTGCCGAGCAGAGCCGGCCGGCGGCCCGGATCCTGGCCGAGGCGCGGACCCTCGTGGCGACGGGGGCGCGCGAGATCAGCCTGCTCGGCCAGAACGTCAACGCC
>JBGAKU010000299.1:3147-6179 GCA_044224255.1 Geminicoccaceae bacterium | reverse complement strand
CAGGGAACGGCGTTCGCCGGTGCCACCGCCAGCGCCAGCGACGTCAGCTACATGTTCTTCAATCCCGCCTCGCTCGGCTGGATCGACCAGGTCGAGATCCAGGCGATCGCCACCGCGGTGATGCCCAAGGTCGAGCTCAAGGGTGCGAGCGGCTCCACCGTGCTCGGCACCCCGATCACCGGCGGGACCCGGGAGAACGACATCGCCGAGGACTCGGTGGTGCCGGCATTCTATGCCGCCGTGCCGCTGCCCCATGGCGTGCGTGTCGGCCTCGGCGTGAACGTCCCCTACGGCCTGGAGACCGACTATTCCCGCGACTGGGTCGGCCGCTACCACGGCGTCCGCTCGGAGGTGACCACGATCAACATCAACCCGGCCCTGGCATGGCGACCGACGTCCTGGCTGAGCGCCGGGGCCGGCTTCCAGGCTCAGTATGTCGACGGCACGCTCACCAACGCCGTCGATTTCGGCACGATCGGGGCGGTCAACCGCATCCCGGGCTCGGTCCCGGCCGGCCAGGACGGCTATGCGCGCCTGCACGGCGACGACTGGGCCTATGGCTGGAACGCCGGCGTCATTCTCGAGCCGATCACCGGCACCCGGTTCGGCGTATCCTACCGGTCCGAGATCGACCACACGCTGCGCGGCGACGTCAACTTCACCGGCGACGACGCGGGAATCGCCAACATCATCCGCGCGTCGACGGGGGCCTTCACCGACACGGATGCCGACCTCAGCCTGACGACTCCGGCGAGCCTGTCCTTCGGGCTCCACCATGATCTCACCGATCGGGTCGCGCTGATGGCCGAGGCGCAGTGGACCGACTGGAGCGTGTTCGACCAGCTCACGGTCAAGTTCGACAATCCGGCCCAGCCGGACAATGTCACCGAGGAGGAATGGCGCGACGCGTGGTTCTTCGCGCTCGGGGCCACCTTCAAGGCCACCGACCAGCTCACCCTGCGTGCGGGCGTCGCCTACGACCAGAGCCCCGTCAAGGGGGACTTCCGCTCGCCGCGCATTCCCGACGGCGACCGCTACTGGCTGTCCCTGGGCGCCGGGTGGCAGCCGGTCTCCTGGCTCGATCTCGATGCCGCCTTCACCTACATCGACGTCGACAGCACCGATGTCCACCTGTCGGCTTCCGACACGGACAGCGCCACACGCGGCAATCTCGACGCCAAGTACGACAGCTACATCCTGCTGGTGGGCCTCAGCGCGCGGATGCGGTTCTGACCGGTGCAGCGCTGAGGCGGGGCAGTGCCGCGAGGCCGTCGCGTATCGCCGTCGCGTAGCCGGTCGCGGCGGTCGCGAGGGACTCGGCTGGGACAGCGGGTGGATCCGCAAGGACCGCCAGCTCGAGCAGCGCCCGTTCCGTAGGATCGTCGATCCGGCCCAGATAGCGGGTCGCGACGTCCGCGGCCTCGGCGGCGCGCCCCAGCTTCCGCTGCGCCAGCCCCAGCCAGACCGCAGCCTCGGCCTGGTCGGCGGGGAGCGGCTGGTCGGGGCTCGCGCCAGCGAGCTCGGCACCGGCGAGCGTCGTGATCTCCTGCCAGTCGCCGCGCCGCTCCGCCATACGAAGCTGCTGACGACGCGACGGGGCATGGTCGCCACCGGCCAGCACGGCTTCGGTCACGGATGCTACCCCTGCGGCGACCTCCGCCTGCTTTCCGGCCGGATCGGGACCGTTGCTCGCCTGGGTCAGGGCCGCGTCCGCCAGGCCCGCCTCGGCAAGCGCACGCGCCAGCTCGGCTCGGGCGGCACCGGCCGCCGGTCCGGCAGCGGCGATCAGCTCGCCGGCGGTGGCGGAAAGGCCGAGCCGCGCCGCCGCCACCGCCAGCCGGGCACGGATCTCGCCCGACTGCGGAGCGCCATCGAGCGCGGCGGCGTGGGCCTGCGCGAGCGCCAGGCGCGTGGTCGTGGGCACGGCCGTGTCGGCCAGGAGCGCCACCAGCTGTCGGCGGAGGTCAGCCGCGAGCGTGGCCGCGAGGTCCGGGTCCCTGCTGGCGCCGATCGCCTCGCGCCAGCTGGCGACCGCCGCAACGGGCTGACCGTTCTCGGCCTGGAGGGCGGCAAGCCGGGCGAGCATCCGCGCCTCCCAGGGATGGCCGCGCCAACGTGGCCGCTGCCGCGCGAGCTCGCCGAGCCCTTGCGCCGTGGTCAGCTCCTGCCGCTTCATGCGCTGATCCGTGAGCAGGAACTCCGCGCGCGTGGCGATGTCGGCATCGGTGCTCGTCGCCGCCGTCGCATAGGCCTGCTCGGCAGCCAGGGCGGCACCCGCGCCGGCATGCGCGACACCCTCCAGGAGCGCCAGCCGCGCTCTCTCCTCCGGCCCGAGCTTCAGGTCCTTCAGGCGCGCCAGCATGGCCATGGCGGCCGCGGGATCGGCGTCCTCGAGCAGAAGAGCGGCCAGCTCGAGGCCGAGCCGGCGGCGCAACGGCTCGGGATAGCCATCCGGCAGACCGCCGGAGCGGGCCCATTCCTGGCTGGCGAGCTCGCGCCGCGAGGCCTGGGCGGCAGCATAGGCCCGCCACAACGCCACCTCGCGATCCTCGTCCAGAGAGTGGTCGAGCAGCTTGACCAGAGCCGGGTCGGGCCTCCCGGCCAGCGCCTCGGCGGCACCGCCCAGGGCGAGCCGGCTCAGCCGCTGCGGACCGGCAGCCGGCCCGCCGATGTCGTCCACGGCGATGAGGTCCAACGCCGTCCGCGCCTCCGGCCCCAGCGCGTCGGCAAGATAGAGGCGGGCGAGCTCCAGCCGGGCCTCGGCCCGCGGCAGCCCGGTCAGACCGTGCAGCTCGTCCACGATCCGTCGCCGTCGTGTCGCGCGGCCGGCCTGATCGGGCTCGGTGACCGCCGCGAGGCCCAGACTTGCGCCCGGCGCGATCGGAGATCCCGCCGGTGCTCCCTGCCGGCCCTGGCGTGGCGCGTCCGTTGCGGACAGGCGCAGGCCGCCCGACCGCGTGATGGTGAGACGGCCATTCTCGACCGTCGCCTGGACGCCGTCCGCGAGTGATCGCCACACCAATCCCTGCAGG
>JBGAKU010000299.1:0-3084 GCA_044224255.1 Geminicoccaceae bacterium | reverse complement strand
GACCAGCCGCTCCGGCTCGGTTTGCCGCATCCCGTCCTGCGCGCTCATCAGGAGGCCGAACCGCTCGCCGGTGTCGGGATCACGCAACCGGGCGATTTCACCGGTGGTGTCAGCGACCAGGGCGCCGCTCTCGCGGACGCGCTCGAGCCCAGGCCCGCCCGAGACGACTGGCACCCTCTCCTCCGATGCGCTCAAGATGAGCCGCCAGCCCATGCTGTCGGGATGGGCGATGATCCCGACCTGTCGCGGCAGGCGGAAGCGAAACAGGCGCACCGCGCCGGTCCGGGCCGTGCCGAGCGGCTCGAGCCATGCCGAGACGCCGGGCCGCCCGAGCGAGCGCCAGCCCGCGACCTCGGCCTCGGCGGCGGGAAAAGCGACCCACAGCCGGTCGCCACGTTGAAACATGGCCGCGGGCATCGCCGCGCCCCAGCGGAAGCGCAGCTCCAGACGCTCGGCACCCGGCTCGGCGGAAACGGTCACGCGCCGACGGCCGCCATCGGCGGACCCGGCCGCGGGTGGCGAATCGGTAGCCTCTTCCGGCTCTGGGGGCGGCTCCGCGACGGCCGGAACGGGACGCGACACCGGAACCGGCGGCAGGCGAGGCGGCCCTGCCGCCGGCTCCGGCAGGATCGGCATGGACGCGGTCGCTCGTGGGGAAGGCGGGGGTGCGCGGACGAACTCGACGACCGCCATGCGTGCGTGGGGGCGGGATGCTCGGGCGACGATGTCGGGCGGCAGGCGCAGCAGCAGCTCCCGGCCGTCCGCGGCCAGCACGGCACTCGCAACCCAACCCTTCAACCTCTCCAGGCGGTCCGCCGGCAGCGGCGCCATGGCGATGGTTGCACGCAGGCGCGCGGTGCCATGGTCCGCGGTCAGGGTCGCGTCCACCGACGCCGGCCAGACGAGCGCCAGCCGTGCCGAGCTGGCGCCGATCTCGACCGGCAGCGCCGTGCCCACGGCACCAGCCTGAGCGACGTGCACCCCGACGAGCAACTGGCCGATCAGGCCGACGAGGAGCGCCGCGAAGATACGCACGATCCCTGGAATCCCTGACGGGGCGGCGGGGCGCCGGCCCATGCCGCGACCCTAGCGCCTTCCTCATGAAGCGGTGGTTAACGGGGATCCGCTCCGGTCTTGGCCAAGCCGGCCCGATCAGGCATGGAGCGACATCGTGCGCGCAGGTTTCGCCCGTGAGGTGGCATGGAGCAGCTCGAGCTCGAGATCGGCAGGTGGCTCGCCCAGACCGCTTTGGGTGTCGCCGACGAGGTCGAGCTGCTCGAAGGCTTCTGCACCCGCCTGGTCGAAGCCGGGATCCCGCTGTGGCGGGTGGCGGCAGGTGCCGAGCTGCTGCATCCGCTCTTGGACGCGCGCGGGTGCAGGTGGGTACGCGGCCAGGGCACCGAACGGGAGGAGTACCAACGCTCCGAGGCGAATTTTCGCGACGATCCGGAGTGGCTGAACAGCCCCTTCTACCGCCTGGTCCACGGCAGCAACGACACCGAGCTCCGGCGGCGGCTCGATCTCGACTACCGTCGCGGCGAGTTCCCCCTGCTCGACCGGTTCCAGGACGAAGGCAGCACGGACTATCTGGCGCTGGCGGTAGCGTTCGGGCGCCACGCGCAGGCCGAGGTCCAGGGGATGCTCTGCTCGTTCCAGACCGATCGGCCGGGCGGCTTCTCGGAGCCCGAGATCGACCTGCTGCGCCGGCTCGCAACCTTGCTCGCGCTGGGGATCCGCTCGCTGATCGCGAATGAGACCGCAGATATCCTGATGACCACCTATCTCGGCGCTGACGCCGGGCGCCGCGTCCTCCAGGGAGCGATCGCGCGCGGCGAGGCGGAGAGCGTGAGCGCCGTGCTGTGGTACAGCGATCTCGAGGGATTCACGCAGATCGCCGACGATGCGCCGGGCCGCGAGCTGATCGGCTTGCTCAACGATTATGCCGAGGTGGTCGCCGGCACCATCCACGCCCATGGCGGACAGGTGCTGAAGTTCATCGGCGATGGCATCCTCGGCATGTTTCCCCAGGCCGACGGCGTCATGCCCTGCAGCCGTGCCCTCGACGCGTCCGTGGCAGTGCTCGCGGCCTGCGAGAAGCTCCGCGCCGAGCGCATCGCGGCGGCCCAGCCGGCGACGGGGCTTTATGTGGCGCTGCACGTCGGCGATGTGCTCTACGGCAACATCGGCAGCCGGGACCGGCTCGATTTCACGGTCGTTGGGCCTGCGGTGAACGAGGTCGCGCGGATCGAGGCCCTGTGCCGCTCGCTGGAGCAACGCGTGATCGTATCCTCGGCCTTTGCCGAGTCGGCCGGCCGGGCACGCGGACGGCTGGTCTCGCTCGGCCGCTACGCGCTCAAGGGGGTGCGCCGACCCGAGGAGCTGTTCACGCTCGATCCCGGCTGACGGGCGCCCCGATCAGCTCGGCCAGCGTCACCGGTCTGAGCTCTCTCGCGTCGACGCCGACGTCGAACTGCCGTGGTAACGGCTTGAGACGACCGTGGCTGTGGCCGTGGAGCTGGAGGCTGCCGCGGTGCTGGCCGTTCCAGGCGCGCAGCGGGTAGTGGCACAGCACCAGCGAGCGGCCGTCGACCTCGATCTCGGCATAGTCGCGCACGCTGGCCCAGCCGCTCAGCGCGCGGATCGCCGGCGGATCGTTGTTGCCGCCGATCAGGTGCTTGGTGCCGTTCAGCGCGTCGAGGAGGGCGGCCGCGCGGTCGGGGCGCACCCGGACCGCGAAATCGCCCAGGTGCCAGACCGTGTCCTCCGGGCCCACCACCTCGTTCCACCGCGCGACCAGCGCCTCGTCCATCGCCCCGACCGAAGGAAAGGGGCGTCGGAACAGGCCGAGCGCGCCGCCATGGCCGAAATGGGTGTCGGCCGTGAAGAGGGTACGCGTCAGGCCTCGTGCTCGCGCAGGCGTGGGATCAGCTCGGCGAAGTTGCAGGGCCGGTGCCGGATGTCGAGCTGGAAGCGCAGGATCTCGTCCCAGCCGTCGCGGCAGGCCCCCGGCGAGCCCGGCAGGCAGAAGATGTAGGTGCCGCCGGCAACCGCAGCGTCGGCACGCGACTGCAGCGAGGAGGTACC